>JAGOLR010000012.1 GCA_017993955.1 Candidatus Omnitrophota bacterium | reverse complement strand
AAGTATTTGTGCTTACAAAAAAATCCTGGAAGAATAACCCACGGCGGGCGATATTAGAAGCACCTTCCTTGAGTGCCGACAAGTTTTCGATTAAAACCAGGCTTTTTAATGCCGTGGTAGATTTCGGTGGAAAAACCGTTCGTATAGAAACAGGCCCCAATGTGGGATCTCTTAATATCCTTAAGTTCTTGTCGGCGATCTTTCTTTTACGTCGGAACGGATTCCTTCTTCATGCGAGCTCTGTCATACGGGGTGGGAATGCGTATATTTTTTTCGGGCCCTCCGGCAGCGGCAAGACCACGGTGGCCAGATTATCCGAAGGCCCGCTTTTAAGCGATGAGACGACCGCCGTAGCTTTTAAGTACAAACGATTCAGGGCCTACGCCACTCCATTTGCCGGGGATTTGTACGGAGTCAAAAAAAATTTATCGGCGCCGATAAAAGCTATTTTTTTACTAAGAAAAGATCGTGAGTTTGCACACAAAAAAATTAGCAGAAAAGAAGCTGTTAAGTATCTGTTTGAAAGCGTTATGATCCCTGTCCATGGTCGTGATTTTACCGAAGACTTATTTACGGTCTTCGAAAAATTTTTGCGCGATTTACCATGTCACGAATTGTATTTCAGGCCGGAACCGGAACTTTGGAGGTATATAGATGAACATTTTGGATAGTGTTTTCATGAGAGACCCCGATATAGCCTGGAGGAAGATTGACGGCGATATCCTGGCCGTTAATCCCAGGAATAACATGATATACCCGATAGAAGACGTGGCCGCCAGGATATGGGAGCTTATCGACGGAGTGAAGACGTGCCAGGCGATAGCGGATGCGCTAACGTCGGAGTTCGACGTCGATAAGGATACTGCGGGTAAAGACATCCGGTCTTTTATAGAAGAACTCGCAGGGGCGGGGCTTATCAAAAGGTGCTAATATTGAGATAAAGTGCCTTCGATCCGGGCTTTTCGAAGGGCTCTTGAAAAAGATATAAAGCTTAAAGGCAGAATCAGCAGGGATAGTATTATAAGCATACCGATTTCAGAAGATAACTGGGCCAGGCTGTAGCCTCTGTATACAGCAAGCTCTATTGCGCGTATAGCGTATGTTATAGGAAAGCAGTATGAAATTAATTGCAGCCAGCCGGGGAGAACGGTTATAGGGAAGTATACCCCGCCTATCAAGCCCTCAAGGCCGCCTATAAGCCATCCTATAGGGTTACCCCTCTTGAAGACTATAATAAAGCTTGCCGACAATATTCCCAGCCCGCTAAACGACAATATAGTTATCAAAAATATGACTATCGCTGATAGTATATTACAATTTGAAAAATCTATTCCAAAAATAAATATTCCCGCCGCTACGTAAACCGCTATATCTATCGTAGCCATGATAAGGTTCCATAATGTCATCGATACCAGCATAGTCGTTATCTTTGTAGGCGTTACAAGGACAGCCTCGAGCGTGCCGTCAACCTGTTCATTAGTTATTCTTTGGGAAAATGAACTTAAGCCCACCCCTACATATCCGAAAAATGCGTTACTTAACAAAACATAGGGGAAGTATGTTACTCCGAACGTTTCCAGGTGGGGAGTCATTTTACTGCCGAATAAGCGATCGATGAAAAAATACCCCAGTATCGTGATCATCACCCCCAGGAATCTTGTCACGAAAGCGAATTTATAGCTCGACTCTATCAGAAAGTCTTTTTTAATGAATGCCAGGGCCTTGTGTATCATAATATATTCTCGGAGTTAGCGTTATTTTTCGAGCGCGATGTAAGGGCGATAAATATTTCTCCTAACGAGGCATCTTCTTTTTTGATAACACTTCTTAGCTCCGGAACGGTCCCGTATGCTATGGCCTTTCCACGGTCTATGAACATAAGTTTGTCAGTCGATTCGAGCGCTTCACTCATCTGATGCGTGGCGATCAGTATCGTCTTTCCCTTTTTCTTGCAAAGTTCATCCCTAAGGAAAGTCATCAGTTTCAGGCTCGAGGCATAATCCAGGCTTTTTGTCGGTTCATCCAGCAGTATTATCTCCGGATCATGGACCAGGGCGCGTATTATGGAGATCGTCTGTTTCATTCCTGCCGAATATGTATCGAAACGTTTTTCGGCATATGTTACTCCGAAAATATCGAATAACTCGTCCAATCGTTTCAGCAAGGATTTTCGGTTCAATCCATAAAGCGTGCCGAAGAATTCAAGGTTTTGCCTCCCAGTCAATCTCCAATAAAAACTCTTTTCCTGATAAGCCGAGAGCCCTATCAGGGACCTTATCTTATCGCCGTCAGATTCAAATGACATGCCCTTTAAGGCGATCGTGCCTTTATCGGGTAATACGATCCCGGACAATATCTTTAGTAGAGTTGTTTTACCCGCTCCGTTTGGGCCGAGGATGCCGAGGACCTCGCCGCTTTCTACAGAGAATGAAACGTCGTCGAGGGCCCGGGTGGGTTTGCCGGGCTTAAAGTTAAATGTTAGGGCTTTTGAGAGTGGGAGGACGGGGTAGAAATATTTTGTGACGTTGGTAAGTTTCAGTATTTCGTTAGACAAGTTTTCCACGAAGGAAGTTTAGCACAGAAACTATCGGTGCGTCAAGGCGGGGGTTAAGTTAAGGAAATTTTTCAACTTCTTATAAAGAAGCTGGGACTTCCGGGGGGAACCCTTCCGCTTGTCGTAAATTTCCATTAGACATGGAAATTTACTGTGGATAAAATTTTGATCGGCAATGAACCTAAACATGCCAAAAGTTTGAGCAGGCTAGTTTCATTGGCCGTTCTAGATCGCCAAAAGGAATCAAAATTTTATAACAGTCGCTCCAGGGTTCCCCCCGGAAGTTTCATCTGCGATATGAAATGAAAAATTTCCCAGGGTGTGAGCGAGTGAAGTTTCGCCATTTGTTGTAGGCCATGGGGTAATGGGGGTTGAGCCGTATAAATTTTTCTTAGGGTATAGACATTACCCAAAGATTGCAGCGCGGCTAAACACATAAGAGCCGCACTAAACCTGTTAAATCTGTAAGGCCAAAAAATCTTTGAAAGAAAAATTAGGCGAAGCCCCCTTACCCCATGGCCAGAGGCGTGGATGGTAAAACTTTATGAGCGAAAAGATTTGCAAGCTAACTTTTTATATGATATCTTTATTGTAAGTTATTTTATCCTAATTAACGGGGGAATAAAATTGCCAGCAGGTTATGAATTAAATATCCGAGATTATCTAAGGATATTCCGCAAGCGCCGTCTCCTCATCATCACCATATTTATCACCGTTGTAATTGCCAGTATATTCTATGTATCCAGACAGCCTGTAGTTTACCAGGCAAGCTCAACCATAAAACTCGAAGAACGCAAGACCATAGCCGGGCTTCTAACGGAGACCGTGATGTACAATCCGGGCGACGTCATGGAGTCTCAGACCCGCATGATAACCGGTTATCCCGTCATGAAGAGGGCGGCGCTTAAGCTCGGGATGATCACGGAGATGTCTTCTCCCGTGACTGTCGATGAAGCGGTCTCGCAGCTTCAGGGAGCCATTTCTACGGAGCGAGTCGGCGCGACCAACATGATCCGCATTACCGCAACATCAGACATGGCTAAGCGGGCTATGGACATCGCTAACACGGTCGCCAATGTATGCGTAGAGCAGAATCTTCTAGAGAAGGCAAAGCAGTCAAGACACATGAGGTCATTCATCGAGGAACAACTCTCTTCTTTGGAGATGAGGTTACGGCAAGCGGAAGAGGAAGTTAAGAAATTCGATCAGGACCAGCGCAACCTTAAACTCGCCCAACCTATACAGGAAAAACTCACCGAACTTGAATTTAAACTTGCCGAATTTTCTCAGATATATACAGACCAGCACCCCAGGATAATGCAATTAAAAGACGAGATAAAGCATCTCGAAGCGCAGATAAAAGATTTTTCAGGTAACGAGGTAGAATACGCCAGGGTTACCCGGGAGGTCGATGTTAATAAAAAGCTTTATACGATGCTGAAAGAAAAGCTCGAAGAGGCAAGAATAGCCGAGGCAGAGAAGGTGTCCGATATATCTATAGTTGATCCCGCTTCCATGCCGGGGGGGCCGATATCCGGTTCCAAAAATATAGGGATACTCCTGGGCATAATAATGGGGCTCGCTCTCGGTATCTTCGCGGCTTTTATTTTCGAGACGCTCGATACGTCTATAAGCACCATCGAAGATGTGGAAAAAGTGCTTGAGCTCCCCGTGCTTGGCGTAGTACCCCCGGCAAGACGGGAATATGCCAGAAAGGCGAATTTCCTGGAGTCTTTACGCGATAAAATATTCCCTTCTATGGACGAATCCGAAGACCAGAATATATATTTAATAGCTCATTACGAACCCCGCTCTACGATCGCCGAGGCGTATAGGAATATACAGACAAATCTGAAGCTATCGGCCGAGAAGAAGGTGATATTGCTTACAAGCTCCGGACCGAGGGAAGGGAAGTCTAGCATAAGTTCCAATCTGGCCATAGTGATGGCTCAGGCCGGAATGAAGGTGATGCTGATAGGGGCGGACCTGCGCAGGCCCACACTGGATAAGACTTTCGGCATCAGGCGAGATCCCGGGTTAAACGAGCTGGTTACAGGTGCCGCTAAATTAAAGGACGTTATCCATAATATAGTGGATATTATGGTAGGCGACATGTCCTTTGACGACATACGCAAGAACCCCGGTCTTGAGAATATATGGCTCATACCTTCGGGCAGGCTTCCTTACAACCCCGCGGAGATATTAAAATCCAAAACCTTGGAAGACACTATCCAGATCCTGCGGAAAAAATTCGACGTGATTATCTTCGACGCCCCGCCGGTGCTTCCCGTAACTGACGCCAGCATACTGGCCCCGAAGATGGATTCCGTAATAATGGTATATGAGACCGGCAGGACCAGCCGCGAGGCCCTGAAGAGAGCCAAGACTCAACTCGAATCTATAGGCGCCAAGATAGCCGGCGTCATACTTAACCACACCCGCCCTCAATCCGAAGCCGTAGTCCAGTACCCTTACCAGAAATACCACGAGTATTACGGTATAGGCGAGAAGAGTAGAAGGCTCAAGAGGGTGAGTGCTCCCGAGGCCAGGCGTACGGAGCCGGTGCATAAGTAGCGGATTTGTATGACGTATCGAGTGAGGTAAGTGCATGCCAAACCGTAGCGGCCAGGCGACTATCGGACTCATCGGGTTATTTTTCTTCGTCTTTCTATTCCTCGTTCTCATCTTCCTCAAGATACCGCTCAATATATCGCTTGCTGTAATCCTCGGAGCGGTAATATTTTGCATCGCTTTCATAAATACAGACCTGGCGCTTATCATACTTATATTTTCCATGCTCCTTTCACCGCAGTTTGCCACCGGCCAAGTGACCGGTCGTGCCGTTAAGATACGGGCGGACGATATATTCATCATAGTGGTATTTTTGGGATGGATGGCAAAGCTGGCAGTAAATAAAGAGATGGGGCTCTTGAGGCCCACACCTCTTAATGCCCCTATAGCGGTTTACATCATCATATGCCTTTTTTCAAGCACTGTAGCGATATTCCAAAACAGGCTCGGGGTAAAGACATCTTTCTTCTACCTTCTCAAATATATAGAGTATTTTATGCTCTTCTTCATGGTAATCAATAATCTCAGGTCGATGGAGCAAGCGAAGAAGTTTATCTTTTTTTTGTTTCTCACATGTTTTCTAGTTTCCATATACGGGATATTTGAGGCGCGCGCTACAGGCAGGGCGGCCGCGCCTTTTGAGATAGAAGGGCAGGAGACGAACACTTTTGCCGGGTACCTCGTCTTTCTGATGTCGCTGATCATAGGGTCGCTCCTTTATCCGCGGTCACGCGCAAGCATAATGCCATTACTGATAACCCTTGGCGTAGCGGCTTCGGCGTTTTTGATGACCCTGTCAAGGAGCGGTTGGGCGGGTTTTATAGTTGCATTCGCGGCCCTTGTATTATTAAACAAGAAATACAGGATACACTTGATAGCTGTATTTTTGCTTACGGCAATGATCTTGCCGATCTTAGCGCCGGAGTCAGTGCACAGGCGGATAAAAGAGACATTCGCCGGTCCTGCGAAGTACAAGATCCTGGGTAAAAAGCTTGCGATAGACGAGTCGGGGCAGGCCCGTATAGACTCGTGGAAGATAGGATTTATGCGCTGGACAAAAAGACCCTTCATAGGGTATGGGGTACCGGCCGGGGTAGTTATAGATAACCAATACACGAGGGTATTGAACGAAACGGGCATCTTTGGCATGGTCTCATTTATGTGGCTATTGTTCACAATGTTTATGGTTGCGTGGCGGACGAAGGTGCTGACCGAGGATGATAACTTTTGCCAAGCCGTTACCATAGGGTTTTTAGCCGGATTCGCGGGGCTTTTACTTCTAGGTACTACAGCGGCGGTATTTATAATAATACGCATAATGGAACCATTTTGGTTTGTGCTTGCCATAGTCACGGTCTTGCCCGATCTTCTTGAGGAAGGCGGTGCCGTCAATGCCTGAGATCCCAAGGACCGAGCTTCCAGTATCGCACAAAGTCTTCAGGAATACATTATTCAATATTTCCGGGAAAATATTCCAGGTGATATTGGCGATATTTCTTACCCCCTATATAGTCCATCGTTTGGGCATAGAGAGGTACGGAATAATGGCCATGCTTGGTGCTATAACGGGTTATACGGGGCTTTTGGATGTCGGGGTTGGGTCGTCTTTCGGGAGATTCATAGCCGAGTTCCGGGCGTCCCAGGAACATGATAAGATAGGCGAGGTTATAGGAGTGGGGGTGGTTTTTTACGGAATGATCGGAATATTCATAACGACCGCCATATTTTTTCTTTCCGATACTTTGATAAAAATTTTTAGCATCCCGCCACATCTTTATCAAGACGCCTACGTAGTTTTTACAATCGGAGCAGTTGTATTTGTGGTGACCAACATTTTTAACGTATTTTCGGCTGTGCAGGTCGGTTTGCAAAGGATGGATATCTCAAATACGATCGCGATAGCGACTGCGCTTGTAAATGCGGCTGGAGCGGTCTTCGTATTGGAAAGAGGTTATGGATTGCAGGGACTTATGATAAATGCCGTTATCGTATGCGCGATAACGGCATCGGCCAATTTAATCGCGGCCTATGCGCTTATACCCGATATCATAAGATGCCGGATGAGGTTTAGCAGGCAAACCTTTGAGCGTCTATTCAATTTCGGTTTCAAGATGCAGTTGGTTCGCATAGGCGCGACAATAACTACCCAGGTAGATAAGATATTGATCGCTTCGATGCTTGCTATAGGGCTCGTCACATTCTTTCAACTCGGACTTAATATCATACTTTTTACCGCATCGCTTTCGGGCCTTATAGTTTCTGCGCTTATGCCGGCCTTTACCCAGATAGTAGTAGAAGAGGGCGAGGCCTTTGCTACAAAGGCATATCTTAAAAGCGTCAAATACGTATCTTTTATGGTTGTGCCGGTATTTATGTTTCTCGTGTTTTCCGCCTCAGGGGTGATGAACTTTTGGATGAGCCATCCCAGCGAGTTATCGGCCCGGGTAATACAGATACTTGCCCTTGCCTGGATGTTCAATTCCATAGCGCAGGTATCCCTGTCATTTTGTGTCGCCATGAACAAACCGCAGCTTATGGCGGGCGGCACTATAATTATGGTGATCATGAATATAACGCTCAGTTTTATTTTTATAAAATACTTCGGGTTTTTCGGAGCCGCATGGGGCGGGATGACGGCCGTAGGCGCCGGAACCGCTTACATACTATCCAGGCTCCACAGGACAATAAATATAAGATGGCGCCATTTTTTAGGGATGATAATACCTTGCGTAGCCGTTGGAGCGTTGGTCTTGGGAATAATGGAAGTTTTGCAATCAATATTCCCGTCGCTTGCCCAGCTTCCACCAGGACGTTTCGATCAATTCATTTTACTTGCGGGGGAATGGGCGGTATTCCTTGCGCTATATTTAACCGGTATATATATCGTAAAGTTTTTTCGTAACGACGAATTTGCGTCTTTTAAAAAACTTATCTTTTCTTTAGCCGGTCTTCGGGGTAAGGGCGCTTAATAAGGTACTAAGAGATGCGGGATATCTCGGTCATAATAGTAAGCTGGAACGTAAAAGATTTTTTGCGAAAGTGCCTTTCTTCCATTTACCGGTTTACGGAAGGGCTAGATTTCGAGGTATTCGTAGTCGATAATAACTCCTCGGATGGAAGTCCCGGTATGGTTAAGAGCGAGTTTCCGCAAGTGCGATTGATAGAGAACCATTCGAACATGGGATTTTCTTCGGCCAACAATCAGGCCTTGAAGACATCATCGGGAAGATACAGACTCCTTTTAAATCCCGACACAGAAATAACCGATAATGCCTTTAAAAATATGGTCGAGTTTATGGATGCCAGGGGAGATATCGACGCGCTCGGGTGCAGGTTGCTTTTGGGGGACGGTTCATTGCAGAGGAACTGCAGACATTTTCCGTCTTTGTTTACAGATTTTATGGAGATATTTTATCTGGACTCGATATTTCCTAAGAGCAGATTCTTTAATTATTACAGGATGGGGGATTGGGCGCACAATGATACCCGGGAGGTAGACCACGTATACGGGGCATGCCTTCTTATAAGGCAGGAAGCGTTAAAGCGCGTGGGTTTTCTGGATGAAGACCTTTTTATGTATTATGACGAGATAGATCTGTGTTTCAGGATCAAAAAATCCGGTGGTAAGGTCCTCTTCACAGACAAAATATCGATAATACATCATGCAAACAAAAGTTCAGGCCAGGATGCGGATTTGTGCGAACATTATAAACAAGCCAGCCGTATCCATTTCTTTGCTAAACATTATGGGAAATTTTCCGTAGCGCTGCTAGGCCTTAACCTTTTAGTAAAAAAGTTTTTAATATTACCGGTCTTAGGCATATCCCATATCGCATTCCGAAGACCCAGAGATATAGAGGCCTTAAAAAAACCTTTAGATATAATGTGGTCGGAGCTGATCAAATATATCGGAAAGGACGGGTGAGAGTTGCGAGCTGACCTCGATCTTTTTAAGACTCCGTTTTTTATCGTAAAAAAATTGCAACGCAACATTTTTCGGGAAACGGCCGCGTTTTTCACCGGGAGGGTTCTGGATATCGGTTGCGGCGTCCAGCCATACAAGAAATATCTTAAGAACTCGTATTATATAGGGATGGACGAAGCCCGGGATCTTTCACCGGTGCCGGATCTATGCGCGAAGGCCGGGATGATACCTTTTAGAGACGGCGTTTTTGATCTGGTTCTATGCACGGAAGTTCTCGAACACACGATCGACCCTATGCACTGTCTCAGCCAGATAAAAAATATTTTAAAGAAAGGCGGGTTGCTGTACCTGACAGTCCCGCAAAGCTGGCCTTTACATTATAGCCCACAGGACTACTGGAGGTTCACCCGTTACGGGATAGAGGATATAGTGTTGAAAACAGGTTTTTCTATAAACGGTATACGTCGGATAGGCGGCCCTTTTACCCTTGTCGCTCAGGAGGTTATAGATATTCTTTGGCATATTATAAAACGTAGCACGTTTTTTCTCGGTTCGAAAAACTCGGAAAGGGTGGCCTCGATCCTCTGCGCGCCCATATCCGCTATCTGTTATGCATGCGGCGTCCTGGCTGGGGACCGCATAGATGGACGTTACGCTATAGGGTGGGCTGTGGTGGCCGTTAAAAGATGAAGATATGTCATATAGTAGATGAATTACGTGTGGGGGGGCTTGAAAAAACGATAGTCCAGATCGTCAGCAATATCTCCGGTCATACTCATGAAGTATGGTGTCTGAAAAAGAAAGGTGTCCTGGCCGGTCAGATCGAAGAGAGGGGTATAGTTGTAAGAGAATTCGGATTCGGGGAGAGCATTCTGTCCGCCTCCACATTTGTTCTTAAGAATGAATTAAAACGCTCCAAATTCGATATAGTGCATTCTCATGGGATATACCCTTACATGTGGGCTCAGGTGGCGGCGACATTCGCGGGAGTGCCGGTACATATAGCCCATGTCCAGAATACTTATATGGGGCTGTCTTTTAAGAATAGGATTAGATTGAAACTGCTGTCGACATTTACCTCTAAATTCATAGCTGTTTCGCAGGCAGTAAAAAATAATCTAATAAAAGAGCTGAATATACCGTCCGGAAAGATAACCGTAATATATAACTCCTCGCCCGATCTTAAAAACGGTCTAGGCATGTCAAGGGACTCGGTCCGGTCATCGTTAGGGATAAAACCCGATGAGTTCCTGACTGGAAGCGTCGGAAGGTTGGAGCGTTTTAAGGGGCATCATATTCTTCTCGAGGCAATCGATAGATGTCGTAAAGCCTCTCTTAAATGTAAATGTATCCTGGTCGGGGATGGTCCTGTAAGAATGGCGCTTGAGCGCCAGGTTGAAAAACTTGGGCTGTCCGGCTGTGTTATATTTGCGGGCTGGAAAAATAGTATAGCAGAATATATGTCTGCCATGGACGTGGTTATTCAGCCATCTATTTCAGGTGAGGGGTTGCCATTGGTATTGGCTGAGGCGGCTTCGCTTTCGATCCCTCTTATCGCTACGAACGTAGCCGGGAACAACGAAATAGTGCAAGACGGCTTGAGTGGTTTCATCGTAAATCCTGGCGATAGTCACGACCTTTTTCACAAGATAGAATATCTTTATAATAGGCCATCAGAGACCGCGCAGATGGGTAAGGCATCAAGGGACATATGGGCTAGGAACTTCAGGACCGAGTTTATGGCCGACAAGATAGACGCTCTATATAACGGTTTTTCGGTTTAGCTAAAAAACGAACGGGCTAATGGACACTATAATATATCTCCATGAAACATCCAATATTGCGGGTGCTGAAAATAGCCTCCTGCAATTGGCCGGCAATCTGGACAAGGCGAAATTTCGCCCCGTATTTGTATTGCCGGAAGAAGGGGCGTTGGGCTCAGAGCTCAGTAGCCTTGGTATCGTAGTGCATTATCTTCCTTTTCCCAAAGTGAGAGCTGTTGCAGGGGTCGCGAGTTCGATTAGCAGATTGGGGGAGACAGCCCGGAACGAAAAGGCCTCGATAATACACTCTAACAGCATACGCACTCATATTTACGGTATTATAACGGCAAAAGCGGTAGGGGCCAAAGCCGTATGGCATGAACGTAACCTTGTTACGAAGGAACGCATAGATCCAGACAGGGTCCTCTCGTTTCTTCCGGATGCGATAATATGTAATTCTCATGCGATAGCAAAGCGTTTTGCAAGTAATGGCAGGTTGCCGGGCAAGTTGTCCGTTATACATAATGGAGTCGATCTGGATATATTTAATCCCGACATAAAAGGGGACAGTTTCAGGAAACGCTTTGGCATAGGTGCCGATGATGTAGTTGTGGGGATAGCCTCCAGGTTTAACCCGGAAAAGGGCCACGAATATTTTTTGAACGCGGCGGGGATTATAGCTAAAAAAAACGGTGTTAAAAAAAATAATTTATTTTTTTTGATAACAGGCGGCGCAATATTTACCGCCGACCAGGAGCGGGAAAAACATATACGCGAGATCGCCGATAAAATCGGGATAAAAGATCGGACGGTATTTGCCGGTGTTTGTAGAGATATGCCTGAGGCCTATGGGGCCATGGATATAGTGGTGCTTGCCTCAAATGCCGAGCCTTGCGGCAGGGTGGTATCGGAAGCGATGGCCATGGGTAAGCCCGTTATAGGTACCGATACCGGCGGTACGCCGGAGATGATAGAAGACGGCGTCACGGGGATATTGGTACCTCCCGGCGATTCTGTCACTCTTGCCTCGGCCATGGAAACCCTGATAGCGGATAAAGAGAGGAGAATCTCAATGGGCCGCGCCGGAAGAAAAAGGGCCCAGGATCTTTTCGACATAAAGGATTCGGCCGCCAAGACTGAATATATATATAGAAGGCTTTTGGGAATAAATCCTAGATAAAAACTAGAGAATATTTATATGGCAGAGCGTTTATCGGTAGTCATCATAACCAAGAACGAAGAGTCGAATATAAGGGATTGTATTCAGAGTATCATGTGGGCCGACGAGATAATAGTGGTCGATAGCGGAAGCGATGACCGCACAGTAGATATATGCAGGGAATTTACCGACAAAATATTTTTGAAAGAAATGCGGGGTTTCGGGGCACAGAAGCAGTTCGGCGTGGACAAGGCATCATGCGAATGGGTCCTGGTGCTCGATGCGGACGAGCGCGTCTCTCCGGAACTCGGCGATCAATTAAAGAAGATATTGACCGAAGGATCTGGTTTTGACGGTTACAAGATATGGCGGAAGACATTTTATCTAGGCAAATGGATAAGACACTGCGGCTGGTATACGCCCGTTGTAAGGCTTTTTAAAAAAGGGAGCGGCGTATACGACATGCGTTATGTTCACGAAAGCGTAAATATTAACGGCACGACAGGCGAGATAGTGGAACCGATACTCCATTTCTCTTACACCAGCATAGATCAACATGTAAATAAGGCGATGACATATTCCGACTACGATGCCTTGATCCTTTATGAAAAAGGCGTCAGGATAAAGTCTTTTAATAAGACATGGTATTTAATGGCCAAACCTTTCCTTATTTTCGTAAGAAAATATTTATTTATGAAGGGGTTTATGGACGGTACCAGGGGGTTTTTAATAAGTGTTTTCACCGCATTCGTGGTCTTTTTAAATTATGCCAAGCTTTGGGAGTTGCAGATTAAAGTTGATATTAAAACGAAAACCGCAAGCGCCGATCGATAAGGGTGTATGATAAAGAACGCTATAGAGGTCTTAAGGAAAGAGGGGCTAGCAGCCTTTTTGCGTAAGGCCGCTTTGCGCATTATAGAGATAACGCGTTCGCTTTATTATGCGGTCTTAATGAGGTTTATACGCAGAAATCTTTCCCCGGAAGAAGCAACTCGATTTGCGTTTAAAGACTTTGGAGGTTTTATAAGACCTTTACAGGACGAGCGCGAAATAGCGGAGCTTGCCCGACTGGTGGACGCCAGGAAGCCCAAGGTGGTGTTGGAGATAGGCACGGCGGCCGGCGGCACTTTATTCATACTTACAAGGGCCGCCTCAGCCGATGCTTTGCTCATAAGCATAGACCTTCCGAAAGGTCTTTTTGGCGGAGGTTATCCCAGATGGCGGGAACCTTTGTACAGATCTTTCGCGCTCGGTTCTCAAAAGCTTTATCTTATAAGGGATGATTCGCATCGTACTGATACGCTAAAAAAGGTTGAGGATATTCTTAATGATAGAAAAGTAGACCTCCTCTTTATAGACGGCGACCATACTTACGAAGGCGTAAAGAAAGATTTTGATTCTTACATATCGTTAGTAAACCGTCCCGGCATGGTGGCCTTTCATGACATAGTCGTGCACCCCCCAGAAACAGGATGTGACGTCCATTCATTCTGGGAAGAGGTGAAGGCGGGCCGCTCTTATAGAGAGATAATCGCCGACAGTAAACAGAGATCTTTTGGCATAGGGGTATTGTATGTGGATTAAAGAGTTGGCGCTAAAGGTGTACTTTTTATTGCGCCTGCCGTTAATTTATCTGACGTTATTATGTTTCGGTAAGCGCGGTGTAAAAAAAGATGCCGCAGCGTCTAGGATACTATTATTAAGGTTGGACAGGTTGGGGGATCTTGTATTGACCATACCCGTGTTGGACAACCTGAAGTTTTCTTATCCGGATGCCCGCATAACTGTAATGGTCAGACCAAATCTCGAGTATATGGCCAAGCTGATAGGTTCTATAGACGAAGTATCGGTGTACCGGGATTTCTTCTCCGCCGTAAAATTATTGAAAGAAGCCCGGTTCGACCTAGTTATAGATATGTTTACAGATTACAGGCTACTGCCGGCCGTTCTGGCTTTCTTGTCCGGTGCGCCTAAGCGGATAGGGTTTTCAGGCGGGTATAGAGAGCTGTTATTTACCGACGTTGTGGCAAAAGACCGTACCGGCCGCTCCATGGTGGATATTAACCTAGATATCGTAAGGCGGCTCGGAATTCCCGTCAAGGTCGAGATCCCGCGCATGGTTCTAAGGGGGCCGCAGAAGATATCCACAAAAAATTTTATAGCTATACATCCGGGTGCTTTTTACCCTTCACAGAGATGGGGCGCCGATAGATTCGCCGATATCGCCGGAATGTTGAGAGACAGATACGATGTCGATGTGGTTATTTTGGGAGGCCCTGGAGAAGAAAGGCTGGTGGAAGAGATCTTAAAGAAGGCGCATCTCGACCGGACGGAAGGGGTATTTCCCGAGGCAGGCCAGCTGGCTTCGGTTATTGGTAGTTCACGTTTATTGATATGCAATAATTCAGGCCCGCTTCATCTTGCGGCGGCTCTCGGGATACCGACGGTATCTATTATGGGACCTACGGATCCGGATCTGTGGTGGCCCCAGGGCGAGAATCAGATAGTCATACGTAAAGATTTAAAATGTTCACCCTGCAGCCGCGGGTATTGTAAGAGCCATACTTGCATGGAATCAGTAACGGCCGAAGAAGTATTTGAAAAAACAAAAGGAATACTTGACCGCATCGATGGAATTAAAAGGAATAAATAAGATAATCATTTTTAACCTGGGCGGAATAGGGGATCTATTGCTTTCTTTTCCTGCCGTTAAAGCCCTGCGCCAAACTTATCCCGGGGCATCCATCGATATAGTCGTTGTAGAGCGCGTGAAGGAGCTCGCGCTTGATCTAGGGTTATTCTCGGACGTGCTTGTGTACAGAAAAAATTTTTTAGCGGACCTGAGCCTTTTTGTAAGCCTGGGCAGAAAAGGATACGACCTGGGTATTAATATGCGGACTATCGTAAGTTTTTTCAGCGCATTGAAGATATTTACAATAATGGCTCTGGTTCATCCCAAGATATCCGCCGGGCGCGATACCGATCATCACGGCCTCTTTTTCGATATCAAGATACCGGAGACGCTATACGGAGAGAAACACGATACGGAATATGACATCGATCTAGTTACGGCTCTCGGGGCCAAAGTTACCGACAGAAAGGTCGTTTTCGACATAGACGGTAAGAGTAAGCAACAAGCGATGAAGAAGATCGCAGATAACGGGATAACAGGAAATGACATCGTGGTGGGTATAAATGCGGGAGGGGTTTTATCGCATCGCTGGCCTTTGGATAATTTCGAGGCGGTTATAAAGGATATGGCAGGGTTTAAAGACGTAAAGTTTGTGCTTACGGGCGATGCAAGCGAAGCGAAATATGTCGATCCATTGAGGCGTTCGCTGCCGGATAAGGTGATAAATCTTTCCGGTAAGCTTAATTTGCGGGAACTCGCCGCGGTAATAAAAAGGTGCAGTATTTATATTACGAACGATACCGGGCCTATGCATATAGCGGCATCTTTGAACGTGCCGCTTTTAGCGATATTCGGGCCTGGCTATATAAAGAGGTTTGACCCGCGCGCAATATCGGACAAGGCAAAGGTTTTTTATAAGGCTCAAGATTGCGCGCCTTGCGATAGGATTAGGTGCGTTTCCACAAGATGCCTGAAGGCGATCACCCCGCAGGAAGTTTCGCGCGAGGCCAGGAACATCTTGTCGGTTATGTGAGGTTTCATGAATAGGATAAATTATATCTTAGGATTAGCCATAATATCCATTGCCGGTGTCGCCGTGCGTATAGCTTATATAATGCCGCCCGCTGCGCTGGAAGGAGACGCGGCTGTCTTCGGCCTTATAGCAAAACATATATCGGAAGCGAAGGAATTTCCGATCTATATGTGGCTAGCCCATTATAGCGGTACTTTAGTCAGTTATATAGGGGCCGTGTTATTTAAGTGGTGGGGGGTATCCGCTTTTAACTTTTTATCCGTAAGCGCTATAGCATCTATTATGTGGGCATTTGCCGTTCTATGGCTGTCACGCATGCTTTTTGGCAAAGAAGGGCGACTTGCAGCTTTCTTCTGGGCAATGTTCCCTCCGGCAACCGCATTCTTTTACATCATGGATATGTCAAATGCCAACACCGGCGGATTATTCTTCGGTACCCTTATAATCTGTATCCTTTTTGGCTGGAAGGGTGGAGGATTTTCCAAAGGTTTTTTAAATCCATTCTCGCTCGGCCTTTGTGCAGGTATCGGCATGTGGCTTAGTCCGGCCATGATGCCATTTATTTTGACAACCATATCGGCATTATACGTATACGGCAAAAATAAAATCTCATTACGGGCAATTCTTTATTTAATTTTTGGTTTTGTAATCGGGTATTGTCCGGCCATTATTTACAACTTGCAGTATCCAGGCGCTTCTTTTACTAGGATGGCGGGGAGGATCCTTAACCTGGATAGGAGTTTATTTTCAACGCCGAACTTCGCTCATATCGTGATAAGTCAGGCGCTATGGAGGGTGTCTACAATCCCGGCTTCGCTTGGCATGCTTCCGGGACTTATAATTCAAATGGCAGGATTACTTAATACGGCTATATTTTTTGCCGGGGTGGGGGCGGTTATATTACGTGGGTTCAAAAAATCCGAGAAAGATGAATATACAGAAAATTTCAAAATTTTACTTATATTTATATTATGGTTTGTACTTTTCTACGCTATCCTGGTCGGCGAGAACAGAACGCGCTTTATGGTGCCTCTGGCAGTCGTTATGCCTTTATTTATCGGGAAAATTCTTTTCGATTTATGCTTAAGGTCAAGGTTCTTATATATAGTGCTATTCTTGTCACTTATATCGGTAAATTTTTATAGTCTCAACGGCATTTTTTTCAATAGGCACATACCGGCATATTCCAAGGTGAGCGACTGGCTCGGATCAAACGGTATTGCCTGGGCTTTTTCAGACTACGATTCCGCGTACGCTATCGTATTCGATTCAAAAGAGCGGATAATGGCTTCTCCGACTCTTTTTCATCCCAAGTTCGCGGATAGGCGCCCGGAATATACAGAAAAAGTCAGAGAGACCGCCGAATTTGCGTATATAATAAATAAGGACAGATACCCAGGATCTGCTCCGGCGGTTGCAAGAAAGCTTAAATCGCTCGGAGTGGATTTTCGCGTAAAGACCATAGAGGATTTCTGCGTGTATTACGCTTTATCTAAAAGAATTTATCCGGAAGAGCTTGGTTTGAAGGAATAACAGATATGATGGAGACGTAAGGAAAGAGTGTAAGGATATGTCATTGCTGCATAAGATATACAAAAAACTTCATTATAATGTAGCGCTTCCAGATGAGAAAGGGGAGTACTCATCCGGTGTATGGCAAGACGCCGCCAGGAAACAGACACTGGAATGCCTTGCCGGAAGAGAAGGAAGGATCCTCGAAATAGGCTGCGGAGAAGGATTACTGCTTGCTCAATTGCAAAAAGTTGCGCCGAATGCAGAACTTTACGGAATAGACAATAGCGAGCAGCGCATAGAGCTTGCGAAATCCAGGTTGGAACCCTCAGCGCCCGGGATATCTTCGC
Source organism: Candidatus Omnitrophota bacterium (assembly GCA_017993955.1). Classification (GTDB taxonomy): domain Bacteria; phylum Omnitrophota; class Gorgyraeia; order 2-01-FULL-45-10; family 2-01-FULL-45-10; genus JAGOLR01. Next base: position 11,670 of record JAGOLR010000012.1, on the reverse strand, counting down.
GTCTTACGCTTGCAGACGCAACGAATCTGCCGTTTCCGGACGATTACTTTAACGCGACGATATGTATCAATGTAACGCTGGCGCTTCCATCTTTCGATATCGTGAAAGCCGTAATTACTGAAATGGCCAGAATTACCAAAAAGGGCGGGTATATCATCTTCGAATATCGTAACAAAGATAATTTTTTGCTCTCAATCAAATACAGACTCGCGCCTTATTATGATTTAACTGTGAAGGGCCACCCGTTTACTATGCTCAAGCCTGCCGAAGTAGACAAGTTTCTAGGCGATATAAGATTGAAGTTAAGGCGTAAGATTTATTTGACGCATTTTTTTAACCGTAATGCATGGTTAAGAAATATCGCGCCGATAATAGTGATAGAGGCGGAGAAATCGTAATAAGAGCATACGATGAAATTAGCGCATATAGCGCAGCGTATAGCATTTATGGAAAATCGGTTTTAAATATTTTGCTATGCGGTAAACGCTATATACCAGAGGGGTTTGATGATATCAAAACTGCCCATAATAAGTTCGCCAGTCACATTTGCGGATAGCGCCAATGCCGCGCGAGGCATATTCGAAAAGAATATATCGGAAGATTTTGCCCGGCAATTGGCTTTATATCTATCTTCGAGATATGTGAAATTATGTAATTCAGGCATAGCCGCATACTATATTATCCTAAAGGCGCTTAAGGCCAGATATAATAAATATGAGGTAATAATACCGGCATACACAGCCGGGTGTCTGGTAACTGCGCTGAGAAAAGCCGGCCTGAAACCGGTTCTCTGCGACATATCTCTGGCCGACTTTAACGCAGATGCGAACGAGATGATCAATTTGATATCGGACAGGACGCTTGCCGTGACATGTATACATATGTTCGGTATCGGGATGGAATCCATAGAAAGGGTGCGGGAGTCCCTACCGCCGGCAACGGTTCTTATAGAAGACTGCGCTCAGAGTATGGGGAGTATGATAAACGGCCGTATAGCCGGGTCTTTTGGAGACGTCGGTTTTTTTAGTTTTAACCGCGGGAAGAACCTGCCTATATCGGGCGGTGGTTGTATATCTACAAATTCGGATATTTTATGGGGTATAATAAATAGCCAAAGCGCGGTTATGACGGAAAAATCCCGCCCCGGCCTATCCGATATTATCAAGAGTCTCGCTTTTACATTCGCATCGAATCCGCGGGTTTACGGCATGTTGTATCCGGCAATATCCAGATTCAAAGAAACGGTGCCGCCAGACGATGTGGATGTGGGGATGCCTACCGATTTTCAAGCCGCTTTAGGCGCGATCTTGATTAAGAAAAAGGAAGCGATATTCGCAAAACGCCGGGGAAACGGCATAAAGCTTATAAACGCCCTTAAGGATATAAAAGGCATACTTCTGCCTGTTATCTCCTCCGGAAATTCCCCGGTTTTTAACAGGATGCCTTTAGTATTTGAAGACGCGGGGATGTTGACCAGGGCCGAGAAGCTGCTTTGGGCTAAAGGCATAGAAAGTTCCAGGATGTACATAAGGCCGCTACACCATATGTTCGATCTAGGATACAAAGGGTCAGATTTTCCGCATGCGAATTATTTCGCTCAACGTCTTTTAACATTACCCGTCCATCAGGCTGTCACGGATAATCATATAGAGATTATAGCCTGCGCCATAAAAGATGCGCTTAAATAGAAAGGTAAGATGTTTCCCGCTAGAAACTTCGGAAGGTTTTTTAACAAGGCCTTAAAACAGCCTATCTACGCCTTGAAGGTGGGGTGGAAGAGGCTCGTGGCAGGGCTTTCATATAAGTTCGGAGACGGCCGCGCTTCTTACCCCGAATCGGTCACCATATTTCTTACCCACAGGTGCAATCTAAGATGCAAGATGTGCGGTCAATGGGGCGAGGGTGGGGTAACCAAGAAAGAGAAGCCGGAGTTGATACGCGAAGAGATGAATCAGGTGGAGCTCAACGCCCTTATAGACGAGATGAGCGATTTTAAGCCCAATATAACCCTTTTTGGCGGGGAGCCTTTTCTGCATACGCGCTGCCTCGAGGTCATAGAAAGGATCAAGACGTGGGGCATGCACTGCCTGGTCATAACGAACGGCTTTATGGTAGAGGAGTTGGCCGATAGGCTAGTCTCCATAGGCCTGGATGAGCTTAACGTGTCTCTTGACGGGGCCAGGGACCTGCACGACCAGATAAGGGGCTGTCCGGGATTATTCGATAAGATAATGGCCGGTCTTAAAAAGATACATGAGATAAAGTCATCCCGTAAAATCGCCAAGCCCTTGGTAAACCTGCAATGCACCATCACAAAATATAATTACAAACGCCTGCCCGAGATGCTTTCGGTGGCGCGGCAGGCCGGAGCGGACTCCCTTACTTTCCATAATCTGATATTTTTGGACGAAGTAATACTGGATAAGCAGGCTCCTTACGACATTACGCTGGGATCCAGTTCCGCTGAGTGGAGAGGTTTTTTATCCTCACCCGGGATAGATGTAGACGAACTATGGAAAATAATGCAAAAGATAAAACTGGAAAAACAAGGTATTAACGTCGATTTTTACCCCAACTTTAACTATAGGGAGCTGGTCGAATATTACAAACATCCTGACAGGCCTCCCGCGGGTAAAATATCAAGATGCATGAGTCCATGGGTTACGGCTTATATATTTCCAGACGGGGAGATGAGGCCGTGCCTTAATTCTACATATTCATACGGAAACGTAAAAGATAAGCTTTTTAAAGGCGCCTGGAACAGCCGTCTGGCTGTCAAATTTCGGGGTGAGTTAAAGAAGGCCGAGGCGTTCCCGGTTTGCGCGAGGTGTACGGAGTTGTATAGATACTAATACGTTTAGCGTACAGCGTATAGCGGTTAGAGAAGTCATGAGCGGTTAAGAAGGAAGAAGGATGAGGGAAGAGGGATGATAGTGATGGCGACACCAACAGTCGTCTCTCATCCTTCATCCATCTTCCGTCTAAAATTGCCGAAGGCTTTACTATACGCTGAACGCTAGGACCATGCTAATGACTGAAAAACGACTTAAGATCGCACATGTTATAACCCGTCTCGACTGGGGCGGTTCCCCGGATATATTGCGCATACTTGTAGAAGGTATGGATCCGAATAAGTATGATATTACCCTAATAAGCGGAAAGACCCTGCATCCGACGCAGAAGACCAGAACCTTTCTTAATTCTTTCCGGGGCAGATATGTGGAGATCGGCTCTTTGAGGAGGGACGTTGACCTATCAAAAGACATCCCCGCGCTATTTAGGTTATATACTTTTATGCTTAAGGAGAGGTTTGATATAGTACACACCCACACAGCCAAGGCGGGATTCTTGGGGCGTATCTCGGCTCGTATGGCAGGGTGCAGGGGTATAGTTCACACTCCCCACGGTCATAATCTTTACGGCTATTTCGACAGTGATGTTACCGAATACATAAAGAGAGCCGAAAGATTTGCCGGGAAATTCTGCGACAAGATAATAGCGCTGACAGAGCTGGAAAAAAGGGACATGGTAAGATTCAAGCTTGCCCCCGAAGAAAAGATAGAAGTTATATATCAGGGGCTGGAGCTCGAGCGGTACAGACATAGGCCCGAGAGGCGCGCGGTTATTCGGCAATCTTTGAATATTCCGGAGGGGGCCGTGACAATAGGTATAGTTGCCAGGCTTGAGCCGGTTAAGGGGCCGGATATATTTCTGGAGGCCGCGGAGATGGTAGGATTGGAATATCCGGCGTCGTATTTCATAATGGCCGGAGACGGAGATATGCGGGAAACTTTAAAAGAACGCTCCGGACATCTTTCTATAAAGGACCGGATAAGATTTACCGGATGGCGAGAAGATATACCGGATATAATGTCAGGTCTGGATATATTCGTGCTCCCTTCGCTGAACGAGGCTGTCGGTATGGCCCTTATAGAAGCCCAGGCCGCGGGAGTCGCCTCGGTCGCTTCAAAGGTGGGCGGTATCCCGGAAGCGGTGCTGGACGGCAAGACCGGGATATTGGTCGAACCCGGAAATCCTCGCGCGCTTGCGGACGCAATATCCGGACTGATCTCGGACGAAGAAAGACGCCGGCGCATAGCAGAGGCTGGATGGTCGTTCGTTTCAGGTAAATTCCGGGCCGAAGATATGGTGCGTAAAGTCTCAGAGTTATACGACAGTATAAGGAGATAGATTTGAAGCAGCCATCAAGAATATTATGTTTGCTTACTTTTATATCGTGTGCCGTTTGCGCCAGCGCTTGTGCCGATGAATATGATCAGGTCAAAGGCGTTATCCAGATAAGCTCGGTAATAAGCGACGGAACCCATCTGATACGCGATATAGTCGACACCGCCAGCACAGAAGGCTTTAAGGTCGTGGTTATTACCGACAGGGATTCGATGCGTTGGCAGTACGGGCTATGGCCGTTACGGCGGGTTATAAAAATGACCGTCGAAAATAGCTCCATATTCAAATACGGGATAAAGAAGTATCTTAACGATATAAAAAGCGCCGAAGAGACTCATCCCGATATGGTCGTGATGGCCGGTATAGAATCGGCCCCCTTCTATTATTGGAAGGAAGACCTTTCGAGCTTTCGCCTGGCCATAAGGAATTGGCACAGGCACCTTATCGCGATAGGCATAGATGACCCCAAGGTAATAAGGAAGCTCCCGGTGACGGGTAATCTCGAAGGTCTCGCTATGCCTTTTAAACCAAGCGACCTGGGGTACTTGTTTTTCCCGATGGTCGCTTTTGCGGCCGGTATATATTTTTTCACTACGAAGCGTTTTTCATTCAGGCGGTTCCATTCTATCCTGATAAACGTAGGGAATACAAGGTCGCGGGTGTTCGGTTCGATCATGTTTATCATAGGGTTCGCGCTCCTCTTTTACGGGTATCCTTACCGGGAGATGAAATTCGACCAATTCCGCGGGGACCTGGGTATAAGGCCTTACCAGAATTTTATAGATTATGTGAACGAGAACGGCGGTATGGTATTTTGGGCCCATCCCGAGGCAGAAAATATAGAAAAACAAGGCATGGTCGACATATCGACCTCTGAGCATTCGGAAGTCCTTTTACAATCCAGAGACTATACCGGTTTTACGGTATTTTACGATGGTTACGAACGCGTGGGAAGGCCCGGCGGGATATGGGATGAGGTGTTGGCTGAGTATTGCCGTGGAGAAAGGACGAATCCTGTGTGGGCCATAGGCGGCATGGGGCTAGATCGTTCTATCGACCTAGGCAAGGATTTAAGAGGGCTTAAAAACGTATTTTTAGTCCGCGATTTTAGTAAAAAAGAGGTCATGGATAGTTTGCGTCACGGGAGAGTTTACGTCGCGAGGGGCAGAGATTCCGGCTCTTTTGTACTCGATAGTTTTACGGTAGGCTTACCCGAGGGCAATATTAAGAAGACGATGGGTGAAGAGATTGATATTAAAGGCAATCCTGTAGTCGAGGTACGCGGGCATTTTTCCTATGGTGAAGACCATACGGTAAAGGTAAGAATAATAAAGAACGGCGAAGTGATAAAGACATTCGAAGAGAAACCCCCTATAGCCATTTCCTATATTGACGAATCTAAATCGCCTAGCAAAAAAAATTATTACAGAGTAGAGGTGGAATCAGAGGGGCTATTGCTTGTAACAAATCCCATATTTGTCCGCGGTGAATAGCGAATTTTCATTGCAACTCTTTTGCCCATACAAATATATTATGGTATACTAATAACTAACTTTTGATGCGATAACTTCATATCATAATTATTACGATATATCCAATATTAGAAAGGAGTCTTACTATGCGTAAGGCGCGTATATTAATGATAGACGATGAAAAGGACCTGGGGTTCTTTGTGAAAGCCAATCTCGAGATGGTGGGCAATTACGAGGTCATTACGGCAACGAGCGGAAAAGACGGGCTGAAGGCCGCGGCTTGGCATAAGCCGGATCTTATATTATTGGACCTGATGATGCCGGTGATGGACGGTTTTGAGGTTTTGAAAAAGCTTAAGACCGATCCGAAGACCGAATCTATACCTGTTATCATGTTGACGGCCATATCAAACGACGAATCGAAGATGAAGGCCGCGGGCCTTTACGGCGACGATTATCTCATCAAGCCCATAGAATTTAAGACGCTTAAAGCGCGCATAGACAGCGTTCTTGAGTCCAAGGGCCTTAAATAGTCCCGATAGCGCATGGCGTTAGGAGGCATCGATCGTTAAAGACCGTAAAGGACAGGCTTTTTTTATAACGCTTGTTCTATCTTTATTTTTTCCGGTGGTAGATTGTAAAGCCGAGGTGAAGATGGCCGAGACGAATGAAGCCGTGTTCAGCATGAGTCCGGAGTTTGCTACCGATGTAATAATGATAGAAAATACCGTAGATCTCGATAGTAGTATCCGAGATGATCGGGCTCAATATCTCGGCATAATGTATAGCCTTGGCCTGGATTTTAGGACCAAGGAAAGGGGGCCGGAGTTTTATATGCAGTTAAGAAGATATGGCCCGTATAATTACGATTGCCCGGTACTCATAAATAATACCCTCCAGACCTTTACAGCCAAAGTCCATCCGTATACAAACGCCGAATACCTTCCCGAGATAGGCTCAGTATGGTGCGACATGCCTATACCGGGTATCCCTCTTAATTTAAAAGGCGGCCTTTATACCTACAGCGTAGGGCACCAGATAGCTCTTATGGGGAACTTTGAGAACTACGGGATAACGCTCTACACCGAGACCGAAGACAAGAGGTTCCGATGTCGGGGATATTTTTGCTGGCCTGACGTGGCAAACAGTATGAGCCTGGGGCCGAAGATAAAACAGGAGAAAGAGCAGGGGATGGCCTGGAATAAGGGAAAGACATATTTTTGGGCGCTGGATATGCTTGTAGCTTTCTCGGAATCGAATACGATCCAGCCTTACATAGGTTGCCTTATAGACAAGTCTAACGAAAGGCTGAACTTTTTTTCGACCCCGACCAATGACGATATGCTCGGCACCGTCGGCTGCTCGCTAGATCTGGTATTTTTTGATAAGCTTTCGGTAAGTTTTGAAGCCGCTAAAAATTTCGGCGGCGCTTGCAGTAGTGATACGAACTTTGACAATGTCATCCATCGCGGATATATATTTTACGCCGACGCGGAGTACGAGATGAAGCTCTCTTCTCCTCACACGCGTTTTATGTTCAGCTCCGGTAATAAACTCACTACCGATATGATAAATAACGGTGATACCACCTACCCGGGAACCAAGAATAACGCCTTCAGCATAATATCCCCGCTCAACGCCAATCTGATCGATTCGGTATATCATAACATACCCACACTTCCTTTGGTGGCGATGGGTAACGGGGTCGGGATGAATTACGGCGTTCGCCGTCCCGAAACTTTCAACGATCCGGTAGCGCTTGATAACCTGATACTCGTTAACGCGGGATTTTCCGGAGATTTAAGCAAGAACGCATCTTTCACATTCGACTGGTGGTATCTTTCAAACGTGGAGAAGGGCATAGGCGTTTATAACGGGGTTCCTAAGGTTTTGTCACCGGACCTAGGGCATGAATTCGACATAATCTTCACCTACTCTGTCACGAAAAATATAACGTTTGATATATATTCGGGGATATTTATTCCGGGAGCCGCTTATCGGGAAGAACGCACGGACACAGGCGGCAGTCTTTTCACTCCTTTTGTCCGCGGAGATGGTAAAGCGGACCCGGCTTACGAAGCAGAGTTCAGTATTACGGTAAGTTATTAGCTTATAAATCGTATATCTGTAAAATGCCGAAAACGGAGTTTGAGATTTAAAGATGAGAATACAGACAAGGCTTACATTCTTGATCATCTTCTGCTTCCTTTTTTTGGTAGGCGCCCTGACCGCTTTTTATACAGGTGAATCACGCCGTCTCGCCGGCCTTTTCAGGATAGAGGCCAAAGAGACACAGGATCTATTCGACAGGGTAATGGGGCTCACCTCTTCTTATCAGATAGCTTTTACCGACGATTATGCCTTATGGGACGAGATGGTCGGTTTTTTGACAAGCGTGGATAAAGAATGGGCCGACGCCAACCTAGTAGAGACGCTCCCCATATTTAAACTGAACGCCATATGGATATACAACTTAAGCGGGTCGACTGTATATTCCATAAACAACCTTTCAGATGATTATTTTACGGAGTTGAATCTGCCCAAAGGCGCTATCGAGGAGATATTCAGCGGCAATACCAAGAGCTGCCACTTTTTTATTAATACCCAAAAAGGGGTTATGGAGATATGCGGTTCTTCGATACACCCAAGTCTGGACAGATCCAAGGTCACTCCGCCTGCCGGATACTTTTTTACGGGGAGATTATGGGATAAGACATTCACCGGAGAGCTTTCCATGCTGACATTGACCAGCGTCTCTGTGGATCAGACATTGCGGATCCGGCCGCCTCTGCAGGATCCGGCGAAAGGGCACATAATATTCACTCGTATTCTTACTGGTTGGAACAATATACCGGTTGCAAATCTCCATGTAAAAAGCGAATCGCGTCCCATACAGCTTGTGACGGTAGTATCCGTTAAGATATTTTCCATCTTTGTAGTGGTTTTTTTGGGCCTATTATTTGTTCTGGCCTTTACCCTCATGCGTTGGGTTATGTATCCTCTGAACAGGGTTGTCAAGGCTTTATCTGACGAGGACCCGTCTTATCTAGAAGGTATAATCAACAAGAATGATGAGCTGGGTCAGATGGCGGCTATGATAGAAAATTTCTTCGAGCAACGGAAAGCCCTGGTGGCAGAGATAGATATCAGAAATAAGGCCGAATCGGCGCTAAAGGTTTCCGAAGAAAAGTTTCTAAAGGCCTTCCGTTCGAACCCAAGCATTATGTATATATCTGAACTGAACAGCGGATTGATCATAGATGCCAACGAAACATTCTATAGGACTACGGGGTTTTCCAAAGAAGAGGTTATAGGACATAGCACGGTAGAGCTTAACATACTTTCCCAAAAGGTGCGCTCCGATATAACCAGGAGCCTTCTGTATGGAAATAAATATTTGAAGAACACAGAGATGACCATGCGCACCAAATCCGGCGAAACGAGAACTATAATATTTTCCGCGGAAGTCATAAGGGTAGGCGGCGAGGATATAATGGTAGCCGTGGCAAACGATATAACTGCCCGCAAGCAGGCAGAGGAAGAGCTGCAGCGCAAGATGGACGAGCTAGAAAGATTCAATAAACTGGCCGTTGGCAGAGAGCTTAAGATGCTGGAGCTTAAGGCCAAGATAGAGAAATTGGAGTCACAATTAGGATCGACTAAGCGCGGAGGGGGTAAGGATGCCAAGGCTTAAGTTAGGCTTAAAGGCAGGTCTATTCATGGCTGCCGTCTCATGTCTGGCTGTCGCCGTAGTGGCCTTGGGGGCATACATATTCGCACGTCAAATATTATTTGCAAATATAAGAGATGCGAATCTGCGCATAGCCAAGGTGGGCGCTGAGCAGATAACGCAGATGATCTCAAAAGACATAAAATATCTGAAGGCCTTTGCCAATAGCCCGTTTTGGAAAGAGCCTTTAAGGGCCAGCAATGACGATATGACAAAGACCGACGGTGAAGAGCGGCAGTTGTTATTGGAGAAGATCGACAGAGAATGGCTTATAAGCTCAGAAGACAGTGATCTCATAAAAGGGTATCTTGCTTCCCCCCTTAGCGCACGTCTTAAAGAACTGATAAAACAGCTCCCTTATGTGACCGAGATATTTGTAACCAATAGATTCGGGGCTATCATAGCGGCCTCGAACAGGACTACCGATTATTATCAGGCAGACGAAGAGTGGTGGCAAAAGGCGGCGTCGGAAGATCTGCGCGGGATAGTGAACCTGGAAGGGATAATATTCGACGTATCCAGCAACGTTTTCGGTCTGTCAGTGATCATACCGATACTCGACACGGACCAGTCGTTATTGGGAGTCGCTAAAATAATCATAGATTCAAATATGTTTCGCGACTTTTTTGCGACATTTAAAACAAGCCGGTACTGCCACACCTTTCTCGTGGACCAGGAAGGGCGTGTGGTATCACATGTAGAGAGTGAGACCATGAATGTCCCGATCTTGCCTTTAGAAGAGTTTAAAAGACTTGTGCGCGAACATTTTATTATAACTGCCCGGTCCGCCGCCCATCGGTCTCCGACCATGATGTTTTATGAGCCTCTATCCGAAGAGACACTCTCGGCAAACAGAATGGATTGGGGGGTGGTTTTAGAAGAGCCGGTAAACACAGCTATGATGCCTATAAGGAATTTTGCGGGCAGGCTGATAGGGTTGGCTTGCGGATTATTTATATTGGTATTGGCCATGACCCGATTTTTCGGGTCGGTGCTTGCAAGACCTGTAGTCCAGCTGAAGGAAGACATCGCAGGCGTTGTCGCCGGAGATTTCGAATTTCGCCCCAAGCCTGTGGTGAGTGACGAGCTGGACGAAATAGCTAACCTTTTTAACGAGGTAATAGAAAAGTCGAAGGCCATACAGGAATCCGGGTTCCGTCAGGCTCATGAGGTGGAGGTGGCTTACGATAAGCTTCAGCGTATGAACGAAGAGTTCCGTGTAACAAATATAGAGCTGACCGTGCTTAAGAACGAACTTGCGCAAAAAGTCGACGATAGGACCAAATATCTTTTGTCCACCCAGGAAGCCGTAGTCAATATGATGGAGGACCTGCAAGCGTCTAAGGACGAGGTTGAGAAGACCAACGCAGAATTAAAAAGCGCGTACGAAGAATTGAAAGAGACGCAGCGCAGACTCGTACAATCAGAAAAGATGGCGGCTCTTGGCCGTTTCTCAGCAGGCATAGCTCACGAAGTGAAAAATCCTCTGGGCATAATGTTGGGGGGCATGGAGTACCTGCAATTAAAGATGGCTAAGGCGGATGAGGATACAAAGACAGTTTTGACAAAGATCAAGGATGCGGTCTTGAGGGCGGACAGGATATTGCAGGGGTTATTGAAATTTGCAAGGCCTACAAAGCTCGAGACGGAAGTTACTTCCCCGGCGGTTTTGATAGAAGAGCTTTTGGGGCTTTTCCGATATAAATTCCCGCTTGTAAATATCGATATAATCACGGAATTTAAAGATTCATCGATGAAGATCGATGTAGATAAGAACCAGATACAGCAGGTATTTTTTAATCTCCTCGTTAATTCTATGGACGCCATGCCCAAAGGCGGTAAACTTAGCATAGCAGTTCATAAATCTAAAGGGGAACTACCGATTTTAGGCACAGTCCCGACCTGCGTTATAGAGATCAAGGATACCGGTATGGGTATATCTAAAGACGACCTTCCCAGGATGTTTGAGCCTTTCTTTACGACAAAGCGCGATACCGGCGGTACGGGGCTCGGCCTTGCGGTGGCAAAATCGATAATAGACGATCATAACGGTACCATGACCATACAAAGCGAAGTAGGGAAAGGCACTGCCGTTATTATAAAACTGCCGGCGGTTGAAGGTAAATGAGACATAAGATGTTTTTTAGACCGCCGCGAATTAATTTTTGTCGGCAGGCTTGTATGATGCTGAAGACAGGAAAACTGTCGCAGGTAATATGAAAACAAAGACGACCCTTCTAAATAAACCGCGCGTTAAAGAATCCACAAACGAGTTTAAAA
>JAGOLR010000086.1 GCA_017993955.1 Candidatus Omnitrophota bacterium | reverse complement strand
CCGCCAACAGCAATCAACAACAACCCTATTGCAAAATCTATCCAGTCGTTCCATTGAAAAATGCTTTTACCTGCCATAGTTATCTGCAGAAACCCGATAAGCAAACAAGCCATGAACGTTCCTGAAATAAAAGTTTGCCTGTTAATGTTAGATTTAAGGACACTTTGAACTTCAGGTCGCTTTACAATGTTAGTGACCATACCTACCGCTCCGTCTTCGCTTTTCACACGTAACTTTTCTACTTCGACTTTTCGTTCAGCTTCTGGGCTTCATCTATTATAAGGGTCACTATCCTGTTCTCGGTGACGCCCTTTTGGAACAAAAAGTTTTCGAGCGACTCTCTCAGATCGATTATACTCGATGCCGAACCTGCCGGCATATTTATATCGAAGTCCCTGGCAAGAGAGGTGAGGAACAGATGCTCGTTCTCGAAAGACGGATCGAGTATGATATTGAATATAAAATCATCTCTACCCTTCAACTCCTGGACGAACTTCCTTGATAAAGTAGTCTTTCCCGTGCCGACGTCGCCCAGGATAACTGAAAGCCCCCTCTTAAGGCGGAGCTCTATGAGTATATGAGTGAGCGCCGACTCGTGCTCTTTGGTCAAGCTCATACCGTATTTAAGTAATATGGAGATTGAATCGCGGTCGAAAACCGGCTTTACCGGCACCGAGTATGTTGCAGTGTTTGGGCTATATCCTCTAGCCCAAGCGCGTATCTCATATGACCTTGCTGCGTCCAGGTTAAACTCACAGGTTCCTGTCGCGCAAAATTTCTCATTGCCCTGGCCTAAAGAGACATAGCTTCCAGATATGAGGTCCTCACCCTTAGGTTTGTCTTTATCCTTCACATAGACCTTAAGCCTTATCCCCGGGTAAAGCGTTATTGTGACTCTGGTCATGGCCTCTCCGCCTTTAAGGACTATCTCTTTATCGTCAGGTCGTCCATAGCCTTGAGCGGAAGCGCTGATATAGAAAGCGCCCAAAGGCAGTTGCTCAAAAACTACCTTACCGGATATGTCCGTAAACGAGTTACGATTTTCCGGTCCTGACAAATTCACGCTAACGCCTTCTATAGGCTTACCATCGGCTCCGTTAATAACCCGCACATCTATAAGGCTTCCGGCGGAAAGGGAAAGTTTTATCTTAAATACCTGTCCATCCTTATCCGGTAACACTTTAAAACCGGGCCTTATATCAGGGGCGTAACCTTCTTTAACGGCTTTTAGCATATAGTCGGTATGTGGATTGGGAGGCACACCTTTTATAACCGCCTTCCCCTTATCGTCTGTGGTCGCCGTAAATTTTATAGAACCAGGATCGGATATATCCACAACCGCTCCAGCCATAACGCTTTCCTTGCCGTCACCTGAACGCAAAACCACATCGGCCAATATCTCGCTCATAAAAGGCTTCAGGACAATACTGGCGCTATGTTTATAGCCGGTATCCTTTTCCTTGGATACGGTAACAGTGTTACTCCTGCCGTCCTTGTGGTACGCGGCCCTTGCTAAGGCAAAATATTCTCCAGGGGGACATTTTTCATAAATGGCAAGACCGTCTCCATCAGCCACCCTCTCTTCCCCGAACCTCTTACCGTCCTTATATAACTGGATCGCGGCACCGGATATACCGGTATCCGGATCGTCTTTTACCTTAACTTCTATGGTGCCATATACCGGCACCATATAAAGCGCTTCATGGTTATACACAGTATCTTTGGACTTTGCAGGCGGTACATCTATCTCGGCCTCTAGAAACTTTCCCTTGTCGACAGACACATATCCTTCTGCCTCGACCTTTATCTTAAAAGGCCCAGCACCGCAAAATTTTATCTCATATATTCCTTTTCCTTTGTCTTTTAGCTCATAAGTCTTGTCTTTATCTGATATCTTTACCTTGGCGCCTTCGACCGGGTTTTGCGTCTTCTCCCCTTCCACTTCCTGTAATATTGTTATATTCAATGTCATGGTGTAGAAAACAAGCTTTTTCTCTATGAGTTTTTCTATAAGCTCATCTCCGTCTACACTGGATTTCCCTATCAGGACCTGCTCCACAAGACTTAATATATCCAAGCGGCTCATATCGACCGGATTTTGCCCTGCCTTCTCCCGAGCCCTGTCGAGCACATCCGAGGATAATTTAGACCTATCCTGCTGCGGAATGGTGTCAGCTATTATCCCTTTGCCGTCTGTAAAATCCAGCCCGGGCACAAGCCTCTTATCACTAATGGCCTTGATAAGTTTTTTCTGGGCGTCCTTCAATAGCTCGGAAGGCGGCATAGATTCTATGATCTCGGACAATCCGTTAAATTTTATCCATGGCCGTCCGGAGCGAACCTGTACTTCTACCCAGTCCCGTAATAGCTCCCCGTTATACTTAGGCAGAGCCGCATTCCCCAGATAGGCAATCCCCGTCTCCGGGCCTTTATCCCCCGCATCAAAACCGGATTGCCATGGGTCGAATATATATATTTTACCTTTATCTATTATACCCGTAGCTGTATGCACAAGATTAGGGTTGGTTATGGAGTCAACGATACCCACATCCCCGCTCTTGTCCCAATAACTGTCTCCGGTTATCACAAAATTTTCGTTAATCCCTGCCGCTATGAATGCGGCTTCCAGACACCTCCGCCACCATCCGCATTTAAACTGTCTCCCATAACTGGGATTCTCGTAAGCAGGCCCGAAATTAACCAGAAAACCATATTCACTCTTCTTTTCGTTTATGTTGGATAATATGTTTCTGGCAAGTCCTAAATAATCGCTGCCCGCATAAGACCTGGCTACCGCCATGCCGAACAATTGGAAAAAACGCATAGGGTACTTAACGCCTTCTTCGGCTTTTACAAGGACCTTAAGCATATCTTTGGTGGGATAGCCGGAGGATTCGACCTCCTGGCTCCCGGCAGGAGCTACATAGCCGCCGGCTTCGCCTGCGAATAAAACCGGTATAATAAAAAGGATCGCGACGATCAATGACAAAGAAAATATCCTATTAATACAGGATACCTGCATATCTTAGTCCTTATCGTTGGCTGACACTGAAACTATTTACTATAGAGTCGATCTCATCCCATTGTTTTTCGGATTTTTTTTGGGGAACCGACCCTATGATCACATAATAAATGTCGTTAACTTTTATGCAATTGACCATAGTCTTTATACTATTCCCATCTTTGCCGGCTCCCAAAAATACCTTAGAGATACCGGTGCCACCGTCAATATATAGATTCATTCTCGAAAGCTCGGTTCCTAAAAGCACATCGTACTGCCCCAGTGCCGATATTACCTCGTCCATATTGTTCGATGGGAACCTTGAAGCCTCCATCTTAAATATAACAACCGAGATCCCTGGTTCATCATTCTTCCGCGCTTTTTTTATAATCGGCCCGGCTCCTTTAATCTCCGTCTCATCTGTCCACCCCGAAGGAATATGTAAGGTAAACCCCGTATCTTGTGCCGTCGAAACGCTGAATGAAGACCCACCGGCAGGCTGATATGTTGAGGCGGAGACGGGTTGTAGTTCTGCAGAGAATCCCTGTTCAGGTGGTTTAAGGCTTAAGCTCATCATCGATTCCCGGACGAGTCTTTCAAACTGATAGGCCATCGATTGTTTAAAAACCCCAACCACCATCACGGCCTTGCCCTGATTATAGAAGCTAAGGGCATAGGCTATAAGCGGCTCATTCTGATAAAAAGATGTATATTTACGCATGACAGCAGGTAATGCACTTACATATGCAGGCTCGGAACTGACCCGCTGTTGAAGATAAGAAACTCCTTTCTGCTCGAGAGCATCGGCCAGCATATCCGAAGACATGTTGGCCGGCATATTATTATTGGCATAAACCTCGACAAAAGCATCTATCCTGACCGGCTCCAGAAACCGCTCCGCAAGATCATTTGCGGGATTGGGTTCGTCGCGCCTCCAGGTCATAGGTTTTTTTATCCAGAAATTAAATTGCGCGTTATTTATCCAGATGAGCTCTTCTTCCGCAATGGCTTTTTGGATGTAAAACGCAAAAGACGAAATTGATGTGGATACCGCAATAACACTTATGATGAATATCTTCTTAAAACTACCCGCAAAAGAAAATCGAATCTTAATCATTGATCACCCTCTCCTTTACTATCTCTACCCATGCGCTACCGGCGGTTGCCAATTTGTAGCCGCGGTAAAATAATTTTCTCATGTAAGAAAGGTCGAATTCTCCCTTACGGCTTTCCCGGAATTCGTACGGGATACAGCTGAAATAAAAATCTATATCTTCGTATTTGGCAAGCGAAGCGAACCGGTATATGTCGCCGTAGCTCTGCCATGTCATAAGGGTCTCGAAAGACGCCGCGGCTATCTCGGTCATCTTAAGCCGCACGCTTGCCGGGACATCCGCTATCTTGCCGTTACGTATAGCGTATACGTTGGTCTTTTTAGATCTTACCTCGTCGTAACCGGCCACAAGGAGCGCCCCAAACATCTGGGTGGCGACGCTTCCGTCTACGTGCATCTCGTCGTAAAGAGAGCCACCGGCCTCGACGGTTATCATGGTCGGCGGAAAAGCGACCGGTATGGAGGCCGAGGCGAGCATGACGGTGCGGAATAGTTCGAGGGCTTCGGGTGTACCGTAAGATGCAATGGCGCCCATATCCCATATGACCATACGCCTGGCGTCGAGATTGGTCGTCGCTATATAAAGACGCCTGCCTTCGGAATGGGCCTTGGCAACTGCTCGAAGGACGTCCATGGTAACTGCCCTTTTAAGCACCCTTTTTAGCGGCTGAGTATCCAGAAGCGAAGGCCTGCCACCGAAGAAAAACTCGAGGAAATCATACTTCATAATATCCGCGTCGGATATATTCGTGTATATGCCCTGTATGACATTGTCGTAGGAAGGTCCCAGAAATGCGGCAGGAGCGATGAGGGCGCCCGTACTGACCCCGGTTACTATATCGAACTGCGGCCTCTTGCCGGTATCGCTCCACCCGCAAAGCACTCCGGCCGAATAGGCACCGTTTGCTCCGCCGCCTGAGATCACCAGGATATTTATTTCCGGATTATTAAAGGTTGCCTTGGTAAGTCCTGAAGCATACACCTCTTGACGCAGATCGGACTTTTTGGCCTTGAGAGGGTTGATCATGGCGCGGATACTCTTCATGCCCGGAATTTCGGATCGATATATCACGCCTTCGGGAACGCATTTACGCTGCCTGACGCCGATATAGCCTTTGACGAAATACAGCCATCCGGCAACCAATAGACCTATCACCAGGATAATGATACCGAGTTTCTTCATCTTTAACCCGCCGGCATACAGCTTCTTTATTTTAGAAAATCGAAATACAGAGCCGCTATCAACGCCAGGATCGAAGTGCTGAATATCAGTATATAATTAATAAGGTCTTTTTTGGAAGTGAGACTGCATAATATGGAACCTACCAGACGGTAATCGTCCGGTTCAAGTTTCTCATGGTTGTGTATCTTATGAGAGATCTTGGCTTTTTTTATAACGCGGGAACGGGAACTTTCGACCTTGAACTTGTAGATAAAAAATACGAAGAACCCGCCTACTCCTATATACCAGGCGATCTTGCCGTATATGGGATTGTGCAGGTCGAGGAGGTTGACTGCGCGGACAGCTACGGTCGCGATTATACCCACAAGGAAAAAGAGCCACGACACAAAAGAGTCGCGGCACCTGTTCTTTTCACCGCAATCATAGCATCTGTTCGGCATAGATCTCATAGGCTTATAATCATTATACCAAAGATGGGTTATTCGTCACTAAATTTAAGTTTTTCGACCTCATATATCTTTGTCGTTTTGTCGAGGTCGTCATACAGGGACTCTACCTTATCGGACAATTCTTTCATCTCTCTGGCAAGTTCGCTCCTGCGGAGCGCTCCGATACCGCCCTTACGCGAATCGCCCATCAGCTCCCGGTTCAAAGATTTCATCTGTTCCTCGGAAGCGACTATCTCGTCTTCGAGTCGCTTTATCTTCTCCTCCAGGGGTTTCAAAACCTTTGCCTTCATGGCATTAAGTTCGGCTCGCGCCTTTCTGGTCATCTTCCTATCGTGTCCTTTGGGAAGTTTTTCGCTTTGCTGGCCGGACGTAAGATACGGTTCTGTTT
>JAGOLR010000011.1 GCA_017993955.1 Candidatus Omnitrophota bacterium | reverse complement strand
GGCAGGGTCTTCTTTGGAAGACAGAAGAAGCTTTACGCTACCCAAGGCCGTCTTCTCCACAAGCTCGCGCGCCGTCTTTTCGTCCAGACCTAGGCCTTTTGCAGATTCTACCATGGCCTCGATCATGTAAAAGAAGTAGGCCGGTCCGCTGCCGCTTATGGCAGTAACCGCGTCCATAAGCTCTTCCTTGACCTCTACGACGCTTCCTATGGTGCTGAATACATCTTTCGCCAGCTCTATATCGGACGGTTTTGCGGAACTCCCGCCGCATACCCCTGTGACACCTTCACCAATACGGGCAGGCATATTAGGCATCGCCCTAACGACCCGGACATCTTCCCCGACTATGGATTCTATATACCCGGTCGTCACCCCGGCAGCTATAGAGATTATAAGCTTCTGGCTCGATATATCACAGCATATGTCTTCTTTGAGAAGCGATTCAAAATCTTTCGGCTTTACCGCTATGATGACAGCATCGGAATATTTAAACAGATAGTGGTTATCGGGAGCTATTATTATCTTGTACGCGGTCTGTATTTCGTCCCTTCTCTTCAGATCCTGCTCGCTTACTACGAGCCT
Source organism: Candidatus Omnitrophota bacterium (assembly GCA_017993955.1). Taxonomy (GTDB): domain Bacteria; phylum Omnitrophota; class Gorgyraeia; order 2-01-FULL-45-10; family 2-01-FULL-45-10; genus JAGOLR01. The sequence continues at coordinate 29,480 of JAGOLR010000011.1, read as the reverse complement.
TGTGCTCTTTTCGACTACGCCTGAGAGCCCTTTCAAAATGGCCTCTCCCATGTTCCCGCAACCTATAATACCGATAGTTTTGTCTATCATAAGGCTCCTTGATAAAATCCAGGATATAAGTCTATGCAATAAATCCGAAATTCTAAAATCGAAATACGAAACAATTTTCGAAATTCGAAATTAGAATTTGTTTCTGATTTCGTATTTCTTACTTCGGATTTTAACATAATTTGCTAGAAACTTTTATTTTAGCTTTATGCTTTAGACTTAACTTTCTATCTACTGCCAAATATGGCGCGCCCTATCCTTACGATAGTGGAGCCTTCCTCTATGGCTACTTCAAAATCATCGGTCATACCCATCGATAAATGCCGTATATCGTTTATCGTATATCGTTTATCGTTAATAGAATCGCGAAGTTCGCGTAAAATCCGGAAATAGGGCCTTGCTTTTTCGGGGTTATCTACCAACGGGGCTATGGTCATCAGGCCCCGCAGGTTTATATTCTTGCATTTAGCTATCTCTGAAATAAGGCCTTTGAGTCCTTCTGGCGAAACGCCAAATTTAGTCTCCTCACCTGCGACATTAACCTGCGCCAGGACATCCTGAATTTTTCCTATTTTACCGGACTCTTTATCTATCACCCGCGCAAGATTTCCGCTATCGACTGAATGTATAAGCGAAAATATCCTTACCGCGTCTCTTACCTTATTGGTCTGGAGATGACCTATCAGATGCCAATTTGCCTTATCGCCTATGACCTCATATTTTTCGGCAGCGTTCTGGACCCTATTCTCTCCGAGATCCCTAACTCCAAGATCCAAAACCTGCCTGGCCGTGTCGGCTGTTACTTCCTTGGTTACGCACACCAAGGATATATCTTCGGGCCGACGGCCGGATTTTTCGCAACACCTTGAGATTCTTTGTGTTACGTTTTTTAGATTATCGGATACCATGTGAGAGGATAAAATAGCATAAAGGATGGCAAAAGTCAATGTTGAGCACGAAATGAGATAGATAATACGGGGTAAATCTGCCCCTTCTAATCCTGGCTTAATTTATATCGTTAAAAGTAGCTGTTAAAAAGATCGACAACCTTTGTCGTAAAACGCTTTATCACATCGCGCTCTTCACGCACCTGCCGATCGTATTTCTCATATGCGTATCTGCAAAGCCCTATGGCCGTCGCAAGGCGCAACTTATCCAGTCCGGATACATCCCCTTCGAAACCTTTGACCATCCCCATCCTCACGCGGTGCTTGACAGATTCCTCAAGCGCCTCCACTATGCCATCCTCGAAGGCCATGCCGCCGGTTATGACAACGCTTTTTATTCCGCATCCCGACTTCGCCAAGTCATTTATTTTCGAAGCGACTCTTTCCCCTAAAGACTTAAAATTTTCGTTATCTTTAAATACGCCTTTTATATCCTGGGAACCGACCAATATTATATCCATATCTGTAATGCTCCCGCCTGAAAAGAAGGCGAGTGTAGTTGTGGTGCAGCCAAGGTCCAGTAACATGACGCCCTCCTCCTTCTCCTCACCGGTAAGAAGGGCGGCTCCGTCAGCTATCCCTGTAAATACCACTTCCTTTACATCATATCCGGAGTTATTGACGCATTTGTATATATTCTGTATATGGTTAATGCCTGCGGTAATTATATAAGCCTCCGAACTAAGTCTAGACGCATACAGGCCTATAGGGTTCTTGATCCAAGGCTGGTCGTCTATAGCGAAGTTTCGTACTATCTTATGTATTATCTCCCTGTCAAACGGCAGGTGCACGGTACTTGCCACATCTATGCACCGCTCTATGTCTTTTTTGGTGACCTCCCTACCGTGTAAAGCAAGAGGGATCATCCCCTTGGACCTGCTCGCCCTAACAGATTCTCCGGTTATGTTAACATACAGGTTCGACGGCCTTATACCTGTCCTAGCTTTAAGAGCCGAAAGGGCCTTAGATACCGCATCGACAGACTCGTTCAGATCAAAGAAAGAGCCCCTGGAAACACCTTTGGATGGAACAGTCGCATGTGACATGATCTTAAACAGACCTGATCCGTCCACTTGGCTCATTACCGCCGAGACCTTGGAAGACCCTATATCCAGACCGGTAATAAAAGCGTCTTTTTTTATTTTTATCATGTTCTTCACGACTTTGACGCCTCCCGCGGCCCTATTACAACATCTTTGAACCTTACATCTATATAATCGATCCTATCCAGGACGATACGCGGATCATCTATGACCTTTTTAAGCGCCTCGAGCCTCGATCTGAAGTTTTCAAAACCTATTCTGATATGGACACCGTTCTTAAGCGCAAAAGAAAGCATCTTTACATCACGGGCATTTACAGACTCGACTCCGTAATCGGATAAAAATTTGCAAAGCTTTATCTCCTTTATAAGATCGATCGCGATCCTGAGGTTTCTTGCCGCATTACCCCTGGCCGCCTTTCTATCGGAAGACTGGATCTCTACCCCTTCTATAACAGGCAAAAATTTAAAAAGGGCTTCATTGGCATTAAGTAACACAACCCCTTCATCGTCCACCGGATAGATCTTGCCGCTGCGGACAAGAGCTATGGCGCGTCTAAACTTCATGCTGACGATTATTTTATCCGGAAGGGCTATCTTTACTACGACCTCTTTCGCATCCGGGAACCTGGCGCGTAAAGCTCCGGAAACCGCTTTCAGATCAACTGTGAAAATATTTTTACCTTTATAAAGGCGTAGTAGCTGGTTATTTATGTAGGACGCGGTAGACGCATCTATTGCCGCGTCTCTTACCTCCACGGCATTTACCCTGAAATAATCCGACCTGTAAAGAAATGCCTGCACCAGCATGGCTACCGTTATTATAAATATAATTAAGACCGTGATATTGGTCACGATTCTGAATAACCAGTCTCTGGCGCCTTCAAATATGCCCGGCAATTGCATTTTACGTTTTTGTTTCGCCATTGATCCTAACGGCTCCCTTTTTTATTCAAGGCATTTTCCACCAGTTTTATACACAACCGGCCAAATTCTATACCGCTTGCCGCTGCGGCCTTGGGAAGCAGGCTCCTCTCTGTCATCCCCGGTATAGTATTTACTTCCAAGACGAAAAGGCCTCCTGATCTGTCGAGCATCATATCGACCCTGGAGAACGACCTGCATCCGAGTGCGGCATGCGCCTTTTCTCCTATAGACTTGGCCTCATCGGAGATCCTCTTATCAAGGGGCGCGGGAGCAAGATATCTGGTATCGGGGTCGTTGTATTTCGCTGAATAATCGTAGATACGGTTTTTAGGCACTATCTCCACCACCGGAAGGGCTTTTTCATCCAATATGCCCACGGTAAGCTCTCTACCATCCACAAATTCCTCTATCAAAAGCCGGTTATCAAATTTTAACCCGTTCTCTAAAGCTCCTGCCAATTCATCCGGATGCCTTACTATGCCCAGGCCTATGCTGGAGCCCTCAAACTGCGGTTTTATCACAAGCGGCATTCCGAAATTATAGATATCCTCTATCGATGTCAGTCCTCTCTCGAATGCTACGTAATGCGGAGTGGGTATGCAACTATTTGCAAAGATGCGCTTAGCGGCTATTTTGTCCAGGGCCTGGTATGATGCCTCAGGCCCGGAACCTGTATACGGTATACCGGCATCATCAAGCGCGCGCTGAACCGTGCCGTCCTCACCGAAACGGCCGTGAAGAGCTATGAAGGCGACGTCAAATTTGAATTCGCACAATACATCTTCTATATTATCCCACATCTCCAGGAATATGACGTCTACGTCTTCTTTTTTTAGAGCGTCGTAAACGGCCTTGCCCGAACGCAAGCTTATATCACGTTCACTCGACGGGCCACCGGCCAATACAGCCACCTTACCCAAGCCATGCTTGTTTGACATAAAGCTCTCTAGATTATCTTTATCTCCAACTCCAACGGGATCTTGTAATTTTCCCTCACCCTGTCCTTTACAAGGTCTATCATCGCCAGGACATCTTTCGCGTTGGCGTTGCCCCGGTTCACGATAAAATTGGCATGCTTTATCGATATCTCTGCGCCACCTACGCTTTTACCTTTTAGCCCCAGCATATCTATCATCTGGCCGCAGGTGAACTGAAAACCGGGAGGATTTTTAAAAACGCAGCCGGCGCTCGGCATATCAAGGGTCTGTTTCTCTTTCTTTATCTTGATAAACTGAGAAAAACTGGACGCCAAGGCGTTCTTATCGCCTTCAGATAATTTCATTCCGACCTCCAGTACTATATATGGCTGGAGGCTAGAGGTACGATAGCCGAACTCGAGATCCTTCTTTCTGAATATCCTGATCTTTCCGCTATAATCCATCGCCTTGACCCATGTCACAAGCTCGCCTATATTCTTATACATCGGATTGGTTGAGCCGCCGGCATTCATATATACAGCCCCGCCAACAGTGCCCGGTATGCCGGCCAATGACTCGAGCCCGGCCAGAGATCTGTCGCAACACGTCCTTATCAATTTTGGAAGACTAAAACCCGCGCCCACCCGGACAGTGACACCTTTTATCGAAACACTGTTAAAATAAGGCGAAGAAAGCCTTATCACCATCCCCCTGAATCCGCAATCACTTACAAGTATATTAGAACCGTTACCTATGACAAACAAGGGGACTTTGTTCTTCCGCGCAAATTTAAGCAATCTGCGAAGGTCTGCGGAATCCGTCGGCTCGACCCATATATCGGCGGGGCCGCCTATCTTAAAAGAGGTATGATTCGCCAGCATCTCGTCGGTCTTTATGCGGCCCTTTATGGCAGCTCCAAGCGACAGGACGGATGGAATCTCGGATCCAGAAGAAGCATCGAGCCGCAAAGCCAGGTCATCGGCTATCTTCTTTATATCACCGGCGCCCAATACAAGCACCATATCCCCGCACTTTTTGACACGCAATACATATTCTACTATCTCTTCTTTCTTTACAATAGCGACATCGTCTATTCCGCTCGCTTTGACCTTTTCGTATATATTTTTTATAGATACTCCCTCTATGGGCAGTTCGCTTGCCGGGTATATATCCGTCAATATTACCTTATGAGCTCCTTTGAAACATAGCCCGAATTCATCCGCAAGAAATTGGGTCCTGGTATACCGGTGCGGCTGAAACACGACTATTATCCTTCTCCCCCGCCAATTTCTGCAGGCATCCAGCACAGCCCTGATCTCGGTAGGATGATGGGCATAATCCTCTATAAGCATCACGCCTTGGTTCTTGCACCTGAGTTGAAAACGCCTTTTTGCGCCACGAAAGGTCTTGATGGCTTCGGCGATAACTTTAAAACTCAAACCCAATTTAAGACCCACAAGTATAGCCGCGAGACTGTTTGCCACATTATGTCTTCCCGGGACCTTAAGCTTCACCGTTCCCATCACCTTATCTTTATAGATGCATGTATAAGTAGTGTTAAAACCTCTCATCTTTATGTCCGCCGGATATATATCGGCATCCTCAGAAAAACCGTAACTGGCCACCTCTCCATTATAACCGTCAAGCACCTGGCGCACATTCATGTCGTCGTGGCAATAGAAGACCGTGCCATCGGGTCTGACATTTTCTATGAATGACCTGAAAGACTTCTTTATTTCGTCCATGTTTTTATAATGGTCCAGATGCTCGGGTTCCATATTTGTTACAACCGCGTAGACCGGCTTCAGATGCAGAAAAGAACTGTCGCTCTCATCGGCCTCCGCAACCAAGTGCTCGCCCTTACCGCATGAAGAATTACCCTTAAAACAATCCACCTCCCCGCCTATTATTACCGTCGGGTCCAATCCGGCCTTCTTCAATATTACCGATATCAGGGATGTGGTGGTAGTCTTACCGTGGGTTCCGGTAACGGCGATACCGGCCTTGCGGTTAAAAAGCTCGGCCAAAACTTCGGCCCTGTGTAAACGAGGTATATCTCGCTTCACGGCTTCTTCAAGCTCAGGGTTGTCTTTGCATATAGAAGTCGAGTAGACCAAAACTCCGGTATCGTCCAGGATATTCGAAGACCGGTGACCTTCGAATACAAAGCCGCCCATTGCCTCTATGCGCCTTGTAAGGTCATTGGTCTCGACATCTGATCCTGACACTTTATACCCCATCTCGAGCATGACATTGGCTATACCGCTCATGCCTATGCCGCCTATACCTACGAAATGTATACGTTTTTTAGAGTCGATCGTCTTCATCAAACCTCATGCTAAAAATCTAGAACAACTTTTGCCAGTTTATCGGAAGCGTCGGGCACTGCCATCGCTCTGGCCGAGGAGGACAAGGCCCCCCTTTTTGCCGAGTCGCCTACAAGTTCGGTAATCGCATCCCTGAATGCGCCGGCATCGGCAGCGGATTCTTCCAATATAATAGCGGCCCCTTTTTTTGCGAATACCTTCGCGTTTTCCATCTGGTGATTTAGCGCAAAAGGGTAAGGGACCAAAACCATGGGCCTGGCGAATAACGCAGCCTCAAATATCGCCGAAGCTCCAGACCTTGTAACTATCATATCGGAAGCGCTGTACGCCTCCTCGATCCTGTCAATGAAAGTATGCACGCTGTGATTGACATCCGATTTCCGGTAAGCCTCTACAACCCAATTATAATCCTTTATACCGGTAAGATGTATTATCTGGATCTTTTCTCGGAATGTTTTTTCAAGCAAGGCAATAGAATCGACAAATAATTGGTTAAGGCGATGCGCTCCCTGGCTGCCGCCTACGACCAATATTGTAAACTTTTGAATATCCAATCCGAATTTTTTTATGCCCCCGGGGTGGTCATCTTTAAACATCTCGTCCCTGATAGGGTTGCCTGTAAATACTGCCTTTTTAGAATCTCTACCAAGATGCGTTTCGGTCTCCCTGAAACTCAACCCTATAGAATCGGCAAAACGAAACAAAAGCTTATTAGCCCTGCCCGGGCTCACATTCTGCTCATGTAACACACATCTGGCGCCAAGCAATCTACCCCATATTACCGCGGGGAATGAAACATAGCCGCCAAACCCCACCACCGCATCCGGCTTGTATGAAATTATTATAGATAACATTGAAGATAAATCAAATAACAATTTTAAAAAAAAGAACGGCAGCTTTAGTTTGTTCTTATACGATAATTTGTTCCCGGACAATAATCTATACTTAAACCCCTCTTTTTCGAATATCTTTTTATCTAATCCTCTTTTGCTGCCTATAAATAGAATATCGTTTTTGCCGGATTTTAAGATGTTTCGGGCAAGGGCAACGGCAGGAAAGATATGCCCTCCGGAGCCACCTGCTGCGATAAGTATCTTTGCCCCGCGGCTCATTCGATCCTTATCGGTCATATATGAAGCTTCTTTATTCATCTGTAAGTTTCGCAAACTTTTGCCACGTTTAATAAAAGCCCTATGGCCATCAGGTGAAATATAAGCCCGCTCCCGCCATAGCTTATAAAGGGTAAGGGCAAACCTTTAGTTGGAAACGCGCCGGCAGTAACGCCTATATTTATTATGACTTCAAATGCTATTATCGACACTATCCCGAGGCTCAGCATCCTTTCGAACATACCGACGGTTTTAAAGACCACTCTCATGCCCTGCCAGACAAATATTGTAAATAGCGCCACTATCGACAAAGTGCCCAAGAACCCCAATTCCTCACCTATGATAGAAAATATGAAATCGGTGTGCGAGGCTGGAAGATAAAAAAGTTTTTGCCTGGATTGCCCCAGGCCTACGCCGAAAAGCCCGCCCGACCCAAGCGCGACAAATGACTGTATTATCTGGAATCCTACACCGCGCTTATCTGCCCATGGATTTAAGAAAGCCAGTATTCGCCTCATCCGGTATGCCGAATGAAATATCAGTAAATACAGAGCCGGGATGCTCGCCAGAAAACATATCATTATATGTATCCCTCTTGCACCTCCCACGAATAGCATGATGAAAGTTATAACGGAGATGGTCACCGCGGTTCCCAGATCGGGCTCTAGAAGGACAAGACCCACCACCGCGCCCAGGACGATGATGGCCGGCAAATACCCGAAAAAGAACTCTTTCATGCGGTTACCTTTGCGCGTTATCAAGTCCGCCATATATATGACTATGGCTATCTTGGCAAACTCTGAAGGCTGAAAATTGATCGGGCCCAGTTTGAACCACCTCTTTGCGCCGGATATCTCTTTGCCGATATGCGGTATTAGAACGAGAACCAGAAGAAGTATCGACAAGCCCAAGATAGGCTTGGAGTATTTTCTTATCTCTCTGATATCTACAGACATCGCGGCAAACATAAGCGCGTAACCTATCAAAAGGCATAAAAGATGGCGTTTGAGAAAATAAAGACTATCTCCGGTGTTAGAGTAGGCATATATGGCGCTTGCGGAATATATCATCACTACGCCTATACATACCAGGACAAACGTCACCATAAATATATTGGTACGCACATTACGCATCTCTATCATGCGCGCCTCTTCAGGGCCGAAACCGCTTCTTTAAAGACATCCCCCCTGTGTTTATAATCCCGGAACATGTCAAAGCTTGAGCACATCGGAGACAGTAGAACCACCATGCCGCTCCTCGCTAGGCCATGCGCGATGATAACGGCCTCTTCCATATCCCTGGCGTCATGGGTCTCCACGACACCTCCCAGGGCCTCTCGTATCCTCGCCTTAGCCTCGCCTATCAGGACGAGGTGCTTGACACGCTCTCTAACGGCATCCCGGACGACTGTATAATCGCTATTCTTGTCCTTGCCGCCTGCTATTAGGATAACGCCTTTTTCGAAAGATTCGAGAGCGCGCTTAGTAGAGTCTACAGTAGTGCCTTTCGAGTCATCTATATACTGAATCCCGTCGATAACCTCGACCGGTTCTACTCTATGGTGGAGCCCTCTAAAATTTCTGACCGCCTCCTTTATCCTGTCCGGTCGCACTCCGGCAAGCGTAGACGCAAGAACGCAGGCCGTGACGTTTTCGGTATTATGCACGCCTTTTAAAGAGATATCAGAGAGCGACAAAACTTTCGCCGGCATCCCAGAACTCTCACATATTATGTCCTGTCCTTCAAGATATGCCCCGTCCGTCGGACTAATCCTACTGTAGAAAAACACCTTTGACCTGGCGGAATTCTTAAGCGGCCTCAGATTCTCCGCATCGTAATTAAGCACAAGGTAGTCGTCTGGTAGTTGATTTTTAAAGACATTTTCCTTCGCGGCGAAATACTCCCTGAAAGTTTTATACCGGTCCATGTGATCGTCGGTTATATTAAGTATGAGGGCGATGTGGGGCTTAAAATATTCTATATGTTCAAGCTGGAATGAGCTGACCTCTAACACGACCCACGAATCTTCCGAGATCCTGGGTATCTCTCCGCAAAGCGAGTTGCCTATATTCCCGCAAACTATCGCATGCCTACCACCGCACTTCAATATATCTCCCATGAGAGTGGTCACGGTAGACTTGCCGTTGGTACCGGTAATGGCGATTATCTTCCCCTTGCAATATCTATAACCCAGTTCCATCTCGCCTATTATCGGCACATTATATCTGGAAGCCCACCTTACGGGCAGAGACGAATCCTCTACTCCGGGACTCAGTATTACAAGATCGCTCTTCTTTACAAAATCTTCGGTGTGTTTTCCGTATTCTACCGTGGCGCCACGCGATTCCAGTCGCTCGGCATAGCTGATAGTCGCGTCGGATTTGGCTGAATCGGTAACGCGTACATCCGCGCCTATATCTATAAGCAGGTTCGCGGCATTATATCCGCTGTTACCGAGCCCTACCACCGTGACGCGTTTATTCCGTAAATCAGTTTGAGTCATTCGATCCGTATAGCGTTTGGCATAGAGCGTATAGCGTATAGTTTTGTTTTCCTATACACTATCCGCTAAACACTATACGCTATCCTGTTATTTTACTGCAGTTTCAATGTAACTAGACTGAATAACGCCAGAACTATGGCGACTATCCAGAACCTTATTATAATCTTCGATTCCGGCCACCCCAAGAGCTGAAAGTGGTGATGTATCGGAGACATGAGAAAAAGCCTTTTTTTTGTGGTCTTGAACCATGCCACCTGCAATAGTACCGAAAGGGCTTCCATGACGAATATCCCGCCCACCAGAAAGAGCAGAAGCTCTTTTTTTATAAATATCGCGACTACCGCTATGCCGCCGCCCAGGGCCAGCGATCCCGTATCCCCCATAAAGACGGTAGCCGGATAAGAATTGAACCATAAAAATCCAAGCCCGGCCCCTATCATGGCGGCGCAGAATACCGAGAGCTCGCCGGCTCCCGGAAGATAGAATATATTCAGATAATCGCTTGTGTTAAAGTTTCCTGTAATGTAGCTCAGTATGGAGTAAGCTATGGCGACAACGACCGTACATCCGATAGCAAGGCCGTCAAGTCCGTCAGTAAGATTGACGGCGTTCGAACAGCTCGTTATAACAAGAACTATAAAAATTATGTAGAACGCGCCCAGGTCAAATACCCAAAATTTGAAAAATGGTATTGAAAGCATTGTTGGTATCGGGGTATATATCATTACGAATAAGGCGAGAACTATTCCCAAGCCTATCTGCCCAGCCAGCTTCATCCTGGCGGTCAGCCCCAGATTACGTTTTTTCACCACCTTTATGTAATCGTCCGCGAAACCAAGCGCTCCAAGCCATAACATCGAAACGAGCGTGACTATTACGTATCTGTTGCCAAGGTCCCCCCATAAAAGAGTGGCTATTGTTATAGACAATATTATCAACACCCCGCCCATCGTGGGCGTCCCCTGTTTATGCTTGTGAAGGTTATAGAGCGATTCGACGTGTTCACGCCTTATGTGTTGGCCGAAATTCACATCTTTCAACCAGCGTATTACGATCGGTCCCAGTACAATGGATATCAGAAATGCCGTCATGCTGGCCATGGCGGTCCTGAAAGTCAGATACTTGAATACGTTAAATCCGAACCACAGATCGCGCAAAGGATAAAGAAAGTAGTACAGCACTTATATCACTCCTTATATATAATGACGAACTACAAAATTTAAATGGCAAAACACGGGTTGTTATTTATGCTTTATCATTTGGCATTATAGTCTATCTAATACCCTCTCCATCTTCATGCTCCGCGAGCCCTTAAGAAGCACGACGTCGCCTTTCTTCAACACTCTACGCAGAACAGAGGCTATCTCATCATGTGTAGAACAGTGCCATAATCTGGAACCGTCCATTCCTGACGAGCGCGCCTTATCAAGGGTGTGCCGCGAAAGTTCTCCCATAGTAAGGAGTCCGCTAGCGGAAGAATGCGCTACCATTTCTCCTACAGACTTGTGAAAATCTACGCTACGCTTCCCAAGCTCAAGCATGTCGCCGCTAACCACCCACTTTGAAGGAGCCGGGAATGTATTTATGACATCCAACGCCTTCTCCATCGACAGAGGATTCGAGTTATAAGAATCGTCTATTACGCTGAAACCCTTTACCTCTTTGAGGTCCAACCTCATAGATGTCGGCCTGAAAGAGCTAAGCGTTTTCCTTATTGTATTATGCCCCAGGTTGAAATGCTTGCCTACCGCGATGGCTATCAAGGCATTATACACATTATGACAGCCGAGAAGTTTTATCCTGTACTGCTCCTCGTCGTTGACAGTAAAGTCTACGAAGGATCGACCGACGCTTTTTACGGCGCCCCTCAAAAAATTTCCGTCTGCGAAACCGACAGTTTTTACGGTTATCTTGCGAGTCCTTATCCGGGATAGATACGGATCGTCTCCGTTCAGCACCGCAACTCCTTTGGACTTTGCGTCGAATGCGGAAAGAATGCTCTTTTTTTCCCTGAACACCCCTTCCAAGTCGATCAGGAATTCGAGATGCGAAGGACCTATATTAGTTATTACCGATAAGGTGGGCCTCGCTATCAGGCCCAACGCCATTATCTCACCGGGGTGGTTCGTGCCGAACTCTAAAACACATATATCATGTCTATCGTTAAGGTTAAGCAATGTCTGAGGCACGCCGATATGATTGTTCTTAGTCCCTTCGTTCCTCAAAACCTCGTACTTAGACGAAAGGACTTTCCATATCATATCCTTGACGGTAGTCTTGCCGTTACTACCGGTTATCGCTATGACAGGTATGCGAAATTTCGACCTATGGTATGCAGCCATTCTCTGCAACGCATCGGTAGTGTCTTTAGCCATTATTACGAATTTACCATGAGGCGCCGGGATATGCCTAGAGACGATCGCCCCCGACGCGCCTTTTTTGAATGCCTCCTCCGCAAAATCATTGGCGTCGAAATTACCGCCCTTAAGGGCCAAAAAGATATCACCCTTTTTGATGCTTCTGGTATCGGTTGAAACCCTGGAAGGATCGAACGTCGCATCAGTTCTTCCGGATAAAAGCTTACCTCCCGTAACCTTCAGAACATCCCTGACCTTATACTGCGGCATAACTTTTTAATATCTCCCTGGCGATCTCTCTATCGTCGAAATGAACAGTCTTGTCCTTGATTATCTGATAATCCTCATGACCCTTACCGGCTATCACAACGATATCGCCTTCACCGGCCATACCGAGCGCCTTATCTATAGCCTCTCTTCTATCCACAACAACATCGTAATTTGAAAAGCAACCTTTAACGCCCAGTTCTATCTCGGCTATGATATCTTCGGGCTCTTCAAATCTGGGGTTATCGGAGGTTATTATGACATGGTCCGATAGCTCGCATGCGGCCCTTCCCATCAGCGGCCTCTTTGTGGAATCCCGGTTACCCCCGCAACCAAAGACCGTTATTATATTTTTCTTCTTAACATCTCCTAAAAGGCTTAATATTTTACGCAGCGCGTCTTCGGTGTGGGCATAATCTACAAAGACTTTAAAAGATTGGCCCACATCTACAGGCTCGAGCCTCCCGGGGACCGCCGGACACCTTTCCAGCCCTCTCTTTATAGCATTCACATTTATCTTTACCGCAAGGGCTGCAGCCACTGCTCCCAAAATATTCGAGACATTGTGCATTCCAACCAGACGCGTATTTACGTCAAACGAAATATGAGGAGTGGTTATTAAAAACTCGGATCCGTCGATAGATAATTTTACATTCTTTGCCCTCACCTGGGCATCGTTTTTTATGCCGTATGTAATTACGCGCTTATTTATAACTCCCTGGAGCGAACCCACCCTGGTATCATCATTATTCAATACGGCAAGGCCGCCCTTTTTAAGATGATCAAAGATCTTCATCTTTGCCGCCATGTAATTAGACATCGTTTTATGATAATCCAGATGCTCCCCTGTTATATTGGTAAATATGGCGGCATCGAAAAATATCTTATCGACCCGACCCTGGTCTAGCGAATGGCTCGACACTTCCATGACCGCGTAATCCAACCCCATTCCGACCATATCGGCGAAAAGGGACTGAAGCTCCAAAGGGCCCGGCGTGGTATTTTTAGCCGGCATCACGCGGTCTTTCATACGATAATTTATGGTACCGATAACACCTACCCCCTTGCCGGTATTGTTAATTATACTTTCCAACACGTATGTTATTGTAGTCTTGCCGTTAGTTCCGGTAACGCCTATGACCTTCAAGAGGTCTGAAGGATGCCCGTAAAAATTGGCTGCCATAACGGGCAAAGCCGTTTTTGGGTCATCTACTAAAACTTTTATAACTCCATCGGGGACCTTAGAATCCTTTCCCGCTACGATAACCTTAGCGCCTTTCGCAACAGCTTCATCAATGAATTTGTTGCCATCGGCGGCGTGGCCTTTGACGGCGACAAAAAGATCGCCATCCCCCACTTTTCTGGAATCATTGGTGATCCTACGCGCATCGACCACTGCTGCATCCGGCCCTGCGTTGGACTTCACACCTTTTAGAAGATCTTTAAGTATCATAACTGCTGCCCCACAATGGCGCCTTTGGCATTCATATATTTTAGCGACTCGTCCACTACGTATTTGAATACGGGAGCGGCGACATCGCCTCCATAATAAACGACCCTGGATTCATCGATACACACAACTACAGCCAACGTAGGTTTCTCCACGGGGGCAAATCCTATAAAGGACCCCACGAATTTGCCGTGCGAATATGTACCGTCGGGCTCTATCTTCTGGGCCGTGCCGGTCTTACCTCCTACGTTATACTCTTCTATCTTGGCCTTCTTGCCCGTGCCTTGCTGGACTACCCCCATAAGGAGGGATCGCATCTTGAATGCGGTATCTGAAGAAAGCACCCTCCTACCTACCTTAACAGGAAATTCTTTGACGACCCGGCCGTCATCGTCTACTATCTCTTTGACTATCCTGGGCTTAACCATAACCCCGTCATTAGCGATGGCTGATATCGCGCAGGCCAGTTGGGCGACCGTGGTAGTGACCTCATGCCCCATAGGTATTGCAAGCATGCTCACCTTGGACCACTTGGAAACGGGACGGTTCATGCCCGCCACCTCTCCCGGGAGATCGATGCCTGTCTTTTCATAGAATCCAAAGGCCTTCATATACTCATACATCTTTTCGGCGCCGAATCGGCTTGCGACCTTAGCCGTACCGATATTGCTGGAAAGCTCTATGACCTCTTTAAATGTCAAAGTGCCGTGTGGTTTATGGTCGTGGAGGATGCGGCTTCCCACATGCCACTCGCCATATTCGCAATAAAAGGTATCGGTAAGGTCCACCGCTTTTTCCTCAAGAGCCGCGCTGGCGGCCACGATCTTAAACACGCTGCCCGGTTCAAAAAAATCGTTAATAGCCCTGTTGCGCAAGGCATCGACAGGTCTGTTGCTGAGGTCGTTCAGATCGTAATTGGGTAGATTTGCCAAAGCAAGGACATCGCCGTTCCTGGGATCCATCACCATTATAGAAGCGCCTTTTGCATGATACTTCTCATACATCTTTTTAAGTTCGCGCTCTGCGATATGCTGTATAACTTCATCTATAGTAAGTACAAGGTTCAGGCCGTTCTTGGAAGGTATATACTGGTCTTGGTATGATTCCAGGACTTTGCGCTTAGCGTCCTGGGTGCCGATTATCCATCCGGCTTCGCCTTTTAGATATTTATTGTAATAAGACTCCAAGCCCTCCAGACCGGTGTTGTCTATATCAACGGTACCCAATACATGGCATGCCATGGATTGGTTGGGGTAATAACGCTTCGACTCTTTGACAATCTCGATCCCGTCCAGCTTTAGGGCCTTTATTGCCTCTGATTGCTGGGGAGTTATCTTGCGCTTCAGCCAGACAAAACCTTTATTTTTAGATAATCGCTGGGATATATAACTTTCGCTTTCTTTGAGTATAGGTGCGAGGGATCGCGCGGCTTTGCGCTTGTCTTTTATAAAATACGGATTCGCAAAGACCGAATCGCTATTCAGGTTTATTGCGAGTACGCGCATATTACGATCGAATATAGCGCCTCTCTTGGGCATTATCTCGGTTGAGACGACGTGCTGTTGACTTGCTACTTTTGAATAAAACGGGTAACGTATGACCTGGATATAGAAGAGGCGCGCTGCAAGGACAGACAATATTACTAGGAAGGAGAAAAATACCGCTGATTGCCGGGCCCGGAATATGCCGCTATGCACGAAATTAACTAATCCTTACTTACAGAACTGGTCTTGCGCAAAGACCAGTAAATTTATGGAATCGCTCCGGCATACCGGAGCGGTAATTATTTTTCTTTGGCTTGAGCTTCAGCCCTCAAACCGAGGAATTCAAAAAGCCGGAAAGGCGTCTTCCACTCAAACGCTCTTTCGCCAGAGTCGTATTCCTGGCTTTCTTCGATTGCCTTCGAGGCCTTGACTATTTGTCCGCGCTTGGGAAAAACTATATCTATCTTCTGACCCCGCAATATGGCCTCCAGACGAGACGGATCCTCAAGGTTACAGACATTATATCCCAGTCTATCATTGCGGTCAAGAAGCCTGGCCACCCGTTTTTCGTTATATTGAATTGTATAGCTTAGCTTTACAAGCTCTACGTGCTGATGGACATAAAAAAGAGCAAGCATGGTCATCAAACTTATGGATGTTATCTTGCGAAACAGTCTCATCTTATTAAGCCTTCTCGGCTACCCTCAAACGCGCACTGCGCGATCTGGGATTTGCCGCAACCTCTGAATTCGACGGCCTCAGAGGTTTTTTAGTGATAATCCTGACCATACCTTCTTTAGCGTACAAACGAAAAAGATTCTTCACTATCCTGTCTTCGAGGGAATGGAATGCGATAACAGCTATCCTCCCTCCTTTATTAAGCATGCCTACGGCTTTTTTTATTCCTTCCTCCAAGGCGCCGAGTTCATCATTAACCGCTATCCTGATCGCCTGGAACGTCCGGGTAGCCGGGTCTATCCTTTGTTTACGGTAACGCGCCCCAGCGGCCCTGCGGACTATATCTGCAAGTTCTCCGGTAGTCTCGATCCTTTTGCGCCCCCTGGCCTCTATGATGAAACGCGCTATCTTCCGCGAATAACGCTCTTCTCCGAACTTCCAAATTATATCAGCCAGATCTTTTTCGCGTATGGTATTGATAAGATCCGCGGCGCTCATTCCTGCACTCGGGTCCATCCGCATATCCAGGGCTGCGTCCAGCTTAAGGCTGAAGCCCCTGTCCGCACAATCCAGCTGAAAGCTGGATACCCCTATGTCGAACAAGGCCGCATCTATTTTTTCGATCCCTGTCGCCCCGACGACTTTATCAAGGTTACGAAAATTATCGTGAACTAAGATCAAAGAGCGTTTAAAATCTTTAAGGGTTTCTTCGCTATTCTTCAAGGCCGCCGGGTCGGCATCTACTCCTATAAGCCTTCCGCCCGGCTCTATCTTCCGGATAATATCCAGCGAATGGCCTCCGCCTCCGACTGTGGCGTCAATTACTGTGTATCCCGGTTTAAGGTTCAAAGAACTGACCGCCTCATGGGCCATTACCGGGTAGTGTGCCACCAGCACCTCGCTAAAAAAGAACCGTTAAAACTTTGTTACATAATGAGCTATGCCGGAGGAGAGTTTCTTCCATACATAGCTATCTATCCCCACGTCTGCCGGATTACAATTGAGCGCCCTGATCTTCTTTATGCGCTCTATAAAGGTATCCACGCATACATCGTACAATTTAACTTTTTTCGCGGTTCGTATATTTCGTGAATTCATGATCCACCTCCTGACAATGTGCCGAGCGTTATAGCGTTAACTATCCTGCGCCATAAGTTTTTCGGCGATATCCTCGAACGATTCCTGGGAAGACTTGTAATAATCCCCCCATGCGTCTTTCGCCCATATTTCGATCCTGTTAGAGACGCCTATTATCACGACATCTCTTTTTATACCGGCGTAATCCTTAAGGTATTTCGGCACCAGGATCCTTCCCTGCTTATCGCATTCGATCTGGCAGGCGCCGGAAAAATACAGACGGTTGAACTTACGCGCTTCGGACTTCGTAAAGGAGATGGCTTTGAATTTAGATTCCTGAGCCTTCCACTCGTTCTCGGTAAACATGAAAAGGCATTTATCAAGTCCGCGCGTAATATAGAACTTGCCTATCTCATATTCCTTGAAAGACTCCCGGAATTTAGATGGGATTATGAGCCGTCCCTTATTATCTATAGCGTGCTCATATTCACCGTAGAACATATTTTGCCACTCCTCCACTTTGTACCACTTTATACCACTTTGTGATATAAAGTATACACGTTCGCCCCACCTTTGTCAAGCACGAACCGGAGTTTATCGACCTTTTTCAAAAACCTTAAAATCGGTTTCAAAATAAGCCGATATATCAAAGAGCAATAAAAAAGGACGGCATAAAACTATGCCGTCCTTATAGGACATCGACAGAACTTTTAAAAACGCAAGAATTCACGGGCATTCCCGCAACACCTTATATCTATATTATAACAAAGAATTTTATACTTTCGAGAAAGGCATATGTGGATGTAAATAGATCGATAGAGCCGGTTAGGCAGATCTATAAGCCGGGTTCTGTCATGTGCCGCTTGCGCGGCATGAGATGTTCATCTATCTAGCCGCCGGATTGCTCCGGCGGTCGGCCCTTCGACTGCGCTCAGGGTTTATCCTGAGCTTTTGCAGAAGGATCAGCGACCTTACCCGGCCGGACACCGATGAATACGGATTGGGGCGAGCCACCCCAGGTTCCGGCCCTATTTGGTCTTGCTCCGCGTAGAGATTGCCTCGTTTCACCCCCACCCTTTCGGGACAGGACTCGTCTCTGTGGCTCTATCCGGATGCATAGCATCCGGATGCGCGGGCAATGCCAAAGGCATTGCCCAGCGCTATCCTCGTCTTTCAACGGACGGTCATTAGCCGCTACGCCGCTCGGTGGAGCCCGGACTTTCCTCTTGTCTTCCTGCCTTTAAGCTGGAATAAAGCGAACATCCGATCTACCGCCGCGTCTCTATCGATCGAATCTCGATATGCCTGTTTCACGAAAGAACAAATACTATATAATCAAAAAAGGGATGCCAGGTTTATGGCCTTATTGACAAGCTTATCCGCCTCTTTATTCTTAGAACGGTCTATCCGTTTTACTTCGAACGAATTAAATATTTTAAGAAGCCCCAAGGCCTTATCGAAGAGTGTTTTTATATCTTCGTTTTTAACTCTGTACTCTCCGCTCAGTTGCTTGGCAACTAGTTCGCTATCCATGTGGAGCACAATATCTTCCGCCCCGAAAGATGCGGCTTCTTCCAAAGCGCAAAGCAAAGCGCTGTACTCTGCTATATTATTTGTTGCCTCACCTATATATTTGTATATCTCTTTTAACTTCTTCTTGCCGGAGTCTAGCATCACAACCCCGATGCCTGCGGGACCCGGGTTCCCTCTGGCGCCGCCGTCTATATATATAAATACTTTTTTACTCTTCAACGTACAATATCCTGGCGCAATACTCACATATGACGAGTGAGTTTTTTAACCTTACCTCATTTACCACCTGAGGAGGCAATACCCTGAAACACCCCTGACAGGTATCGTTAGACAAAGCCGCGACCGCCAACCCATCCCTGTTATCGAGCAAACGGTTGTATTTATCCAGAACCGGCTTATCCACTTTCGCGGCAAGATCAGCCCTCTGCTTTTCATATGTCGCGGCTTCGGCTTTAAGCTTTGCTAGTTCATCATTTAATATCTTCTTTTCAGCCGCAAGCTTTTCTTCCTCTTTCTTCAGATTCGCCTTCTCCTCGGCAGCCTTCTTATTCTCGGCGTCGATCTGGTCCATGTAATTTATTATGGCTTCCTCGACAAGAGAATCGTCGGCCTTAACGCGGTTTATCTCTTCAAGAAGGGCGCTGTACTCTTTATTGGTCTTCACCAGACCAAGCTGCCCTTGATACTTCTTAATGGTGCCCTCGCCGGTCTCTAGAGACACTTCTTTTTCCTTTTTCTTCACTTGTAGAGATTTTACCCCGTCTTCTATTTTTTTAAGCGCAGCCCCTTTTTCCTGGAATGCGGAATCCAGCATCTTGATATTTTCGGGGATACTAGTTATGTCGTTTTTGAGTTTAAGAAGGTGGGAGTCGAGGGTTTGCAGTTCAACCAACAACTTCAATTGTTCACCTATATTAACCTGGCTTGCCATCGCTGCCTCTCACTTCACTCGGCGCTCGCTCGCATAAAATTATTATTCTTTCCGCTTCAACATAAGGGAAAGGGTACATTAAGGGGAAACCTTGGTTTCCCCTTAAACAAATTTGGGCGCTAGCCCCGCCATCTATTGATTTTCGGCGGGCCGAAGCCAAAAAGCAAGACAACGCTTTTTGGTGGAGGCCAAATTTGAATTGGTGGGCCCGCAAGGATTTGAACCTTGGACCAAGAGATTATGAGTCTCCTGCTCTGCCAGACTGAGCTACAGGCCCATGAAAATTCACTAAAATTTCGTGAATACTAAAATTGCGCTGACCGCTACTCGCATCGCGCAAGGCAAGTGGTGGGCACTAGTGGACTTGAACCACTGACCTCTGCGATGTGAGCGCAACGCTCTAACCAACTGAGCTAAGTGCCCTGACGCAAATTTGGTGTTTATTATACAAAATTGCTTATGGACTGTAAAGGAAAAATATGGCGGGAACCCGTCTACTGCGAAACCACCACTATTTCATCTAAAATATTGTTTGCGTCAAAATAAAGATATATCTTCGGGCCCTTAAAAAAACTTGATGTTGCCGGCATATAGACCAGCTTTTCGCGTTTTTTAATATTGTCCATATTCTCGATAACCGGTTCTCCATACTCCGATATGATATCGTCTTTCCCGGAGCCCTTCTTAAGCCGACCGCTTTCGATACCTGCTTTAACCCGCTCGTACCTGTCGTTCTCTTCGTTAAGCGCCTTTTGTATATCGCCCATATTCTTGCCGGCGGCTATAAGAGTCTGTATACCTTCGGCGCGGCCCATACCGGAATACAGAAATATCAGCGTAATTACGATGAGAAATATCTTATTCATAATGCCCTCCCAACTACACCAGTTCCCCTTCAGTCATCGCAAGAAAATTTTTAAGCCTCCGCGACCTGGTGGGATGACGAAGTTTACGCAATGCCTTGGCTTCTATCTGGCGGACACGTTCCCTGGTAACTTTAAAAACAGCGCCGACCTCCTCAAGAGTCCTGGGGTAACCGTCCCCTATTCCGAAACGGAGCCTAAGCACTTTCTTTTCCCTTTCGGTCAATGTAGCAAGCACATCGTCCATCTGCTCTTTCAACATCGAATAGGCCGTGGCATTGGCCGGGGAGATGGCGCGTTTATCCTCGATGAAATCGCCAAAATGGGTGTCACCCTCATCGCCTATAGGGGTCTGAAGCGATATGGGCTCCTGAGCTATCTTAAGTATGCCGCGCACTTTATCAACGGGCATACGCATCTTATGCGCTATCTCTTCAGGGGTGGGTTCCTTACCGTTTTGCTGAACGAGTGCCCGGGAAACCTTTATAAGTTTATTTATGGTCTCGGTCATATGCACAGGTATCCGTATAGTCCTGGACTGGTCAGCTATGGAGCGCGTTATGGCCTGCCTTATCCACCAAGTGGCATAAGTAGAGAACTTGTAACCAAGTTTATATTCAAACTTATCCACGGCTTTCATCAGGCCTATATTCCCCTCCTGGATAAGGTCAAGGAACGACAATCCGCGGTTGGTATATTTTTTCGCTATGCTCACAACAAGCCTAAGGTTCGCAGCTACAAGCTCTTTTTTAGCTTTATTGAATTTAGCCTCTGCCGCCTTTATGACCTTGAACTGCTCGCGCACCCTTTCTATCGGTTCGCTGAAATCCCTCAGTATACGCTTCTTCTCTTTTACAAGACGCGCGGCCTCTTCCCGATCACCGCTCTTTCTGGCCCTAGGTATGGAGCTTTCCAGCCTAAGGCATGTCTCCAGATCCTCTTCGATCTTTCTGGTCGTCTCTTCTATGACCGACATGGAAAGGTTCATCGACTTTATAACTTCTGCAACCGACTCCTGGCTTCTGGCCTTTGCAAGTTTATCGACCTGGGAAGCAAGGCGCTTACCGAACTTGGAGCCCTTTATCTTCGGATCTATATTAAGGAATTCTTCCGGATTCAGTTCGTTATTGAGTATCTTATGGGCTATCTCAAGCGCCTTGACCTTGGATATCCTTAAAGCTAGGACCACATCCTTATACTTAGCCTCAGCATCTTTGATCCTTTCGGCTATATCCAGTTCCTCTTTACGGGTAAGGAGAGGTATCTGCCCCATCTGCCGCAGGTACATTTTGACCGGGTCGTCCACCTGCGTCACCTTGGGGACATCTATCTTCTCGGCCTGTTCATCCTTCTTGTCCTCAAGGACCGCCTCTTCCGAACTTTCTTTCGACAGGTCTTCTTCGCTGTCGACCAGCTTAATATTTTCCTCGCCAAGTATGCCCAGTATTTCATCTATCTCTTCCGAAGATATTATCTCGACCGGGAGTATATTGTTTACCTCTTCAAAGGTCAGATGACCTTTCTCTTTGCCCAATGCTATCAATTCGGTCAGCTCTTTAAAGCGGCCCTTCTTACCCTTTAGCCCCTTAGCCTTAACGGACGGATCGGCAGGATTAACCTGTATATCATGGGATGGCTCTTTAGGTGCTACCGGAAGTTCGATATTTTCCTTCTTCACTCCGGACTTTCCGCGCTTACCAGCCGCCTTATGCGGCCGCACTGATTTACGTGGACGTATACTCTTTTTGGAAACTCTTGTCTTCTTGACCTTCTTCACTTTAATATCCTCTATTTTCGAGATTTCACAAGATTGTTGTATTCCGAGACGAGTTGGCGCACCTTGTCTTCGTCATGCTGACTATGGGCCTGCCTGATGGACGCCTGTATCCTGTCCAGACAATCCTTGACATTATCTTTCTTAATCCTCGCCACACAATCTTCGAGCGCTTTGCCTTTATTTGCCAGCATATCCAGTATATTCACAGCCTCAGAAATAAGAACCGCCACACCCTGCTTGTTACCCATGTGGCTTATCAATCTGGCCGGGTTTACTGCGATATTGGTTTTATGCATTTCATATATTACCTCGACTATTTCCCTTATCGAGGAGTCTCTGAATTCATCTATGGAAAGACCGGCTTTAACCGCATCTATAGTTGCAGAGTCTGACAATAAAAGCGCTAATATTATCTTTTCGGCGCTGCGGGAATCCTGCCTGGCTTCGGTTTGGGTAACCAGATAGCGCGATTCGGCGGCGAAAGGCTTAAGCTTCTTAAGCTCAACTTTTATCGCCTCTTCATCCACCGCAAGTTTTTCCGACAGCCTCTTGATCAGCTCCGATTTAAATACCTCGTTACCTATCTTGGAGATGGTCGGGAGCATCTCGCCGACTATTCCGGTCTTGCCGTTCAGAGACCGCGCGTCAAACTTCTTTGCAAGCTTTTCGAACTTGTAGTCAAATACGTTCTTACTCTTTTTGACAACTGATAAAAAATCGTCAACGCCGAATTTTCTTATAAAGCTATCAGGATCGTATCCGGCAGCAAGCTCGGCTATATAGACGTTGATTTCCTCGCTTATAAATATATCCAGATTACGTATACTTGCCGCTTCACCGGCTTCGTCAGGGTCATATACCATTACAACTGTACCCGTAAACCTCTTAAGGAGCTTAACCTGATCTACGGTCAGCGCAGTGCCTAAAGTGGCTATAATATTCTGTATACCGGCCTGATAAGGCACGGCAAAGTCCAAATAACCCTCCACTATAAGAGCGCTGCCCTCGCGCTTTATGGCTTCTTTACTGGCATTCAATCCGTAAAGGTTGCGGCCTTTAGAATATATGGCCGTCTCGGGTGAATTTATATATTTCGGAAGGCTCGCGTCCAGCACCCGGCCGCCGAATCCCAGCACTCTGTTTCGTATATCGACTATCGGGAATATTATGCGGTTCCTGAAACGGTCATAGTAGCCGCCTTTCTCGCTGGGGATGACCAACCCGGCCTTTTCAGCGAGATCCCCGCTGACACCTTTTTTCGATAAGAAATTTGTTATTCCCTGCCATCCTTCCGGGGCATATCCTATCTTCAGCTTGTTTATCGTATTTGAGCCCACTCCGCGCGATGTAAGGTACTCCCGGGCAGACGAAGAATCCGCCAGCTGTGTCTGGAAATACTGACATGCCATCTCGCATATACGGTATAACTCGTTCGACAAAGAGCTGGCCGCGCCCGATCTGAAAGAGTCGCGCGGCAATTGGACACCTGCCTTTTTTGCCAGCATCTCGACAACCTCCGGAAACTCGAGGTTCTCGTGCTTCATAAGAAAAGAAAAAACATTGCCTCCGGCGCCGCAGCCGAAGCAATGATAAATCTGCTTATCCGGGCTTACGATAAAAGACGGTGTCTTCTCATTGTGAAAAGGGCACGGCGCCTTGTAACTCCTGCCCGTTTTCTTAAGCGGTACGTATGAGGATATGACCTCTACTATATCGGTCCTATCCCTTATTTCATCGATAATCTTCTCGGGTATTGCCATACCGTCCCGCTACCGCCTTACCCTCACAAATCCGGAGCACTGCATTATATTAAGTTTTTCTTTCTTCTCTATCTCGTCCAGGAGCAGATTGAGGCCCAGGTTATCGCTTGCTATATGGCCCGCTATAACCACGTTTATATGCTCGCCCTTGGCGTGCTTGTAATGCTCCTCGCTTAAATGCATAGCCACTATCGTGCCGACGCCGGCCTGAGATAGACGCGGGAATATCTTTTTTGGGCCTTCTGTGCCGCCTGTCATATCCACAAATATCCTGCCGGCTGCCTTTTCAGATTCCCCTATAAGTATCCTGGGTCCGGCGTTCTTCTTAAGCCCATCAGCGTATTCCGGAATACCCTTCAGCATGCTGACTACATCTGAAAGTTTTTTAGGTTTTTTGCTGTCAAACATCTTCTGCAGATAGCTTGCTACGTGGTTATCGGCCGGCGTGTGCATACACATTATTGGAATACCAAGCAGCCTCGCTATATCAACGGCTCTTGTATGGTTAGCCGGGGCCACTGCCCTTTCTACCTCGCCCATCCTTTCCTTTAGCATCTCTCCACCCACAGACGAAGGTATGCCGAATTTTTTAAGCATAGCAACCTGAAGCTTCATGACATCGTAGAATCTGGCCCACGCGTTGCCTTCTGGGTGATGGCCTATTATAAGGTCGACAGGCTCCCCGCGATCTATAAGAGCTGCGGCAGTTAGAACCTCGGGCCCTTCCATATCTATACCGACCATAATGTTTTTGACGTCGGTCTTCGGATCCCCGTAAAGTATCCGCGTATCGGCATAGGGGTTGGTCAGGCGTTCCTTGTCAAAGGCTTTCTGGTCAGGGCCGCGTGATTTTCGGAACTCCTTCCTCGCCTCGGCCAGTTCTTTCTTTATTTCAGCCGCGGTGCGCGGATCGCGCTCCATGCCCTTTCTGACGGCAAGTTCGTAAAGATCTATTATTCGCATCAATCCCTCCCAGAGTTTAATTTTTTAAATACGATACGTCTTGACGAGCCTGAATAAATAAAGAGATATTGATTTATGGGGTTTTTATGGAATAGCCAATCCCTTACCGGGTTTACCGCCGGGTTGGACGGATTTGTCGGCGGATAAACGATGCATAAGCTCATCCTTATGGACAACGGATTTTTCAAGCTTTACCGCAGGCAGGAACCTGGAAACCTGTTCGTATATATTCGGACCTATCTCCAAAAAGCGCATGCCCATAAGGGACCTGTCCCTGACAGAATGCTGAAGATAGGACAAAGGAACCAAAGCCAATACGATAAGCACCATGCTGGTCACTACCGAGGCCTTGATCACGCCGATTAAAAGCCCCCCAAATTTCTCTATCAGCGGATGCCAGGTAACCTTCATAATATTGTCAAATAACGCGCCTATTATCCGGAAAAACACTCCTGAAACGAAAAGTATAGATGCAAAAGACAAAAGATTCAGTATATCCTGAGGAAGTTTTATGACATATTTTGAGGCTATTCCGGATAAGGTCAGGTAATAACGCAGGGCCAGGCTTACCATCAGAATAGACCCAAAAAGCGGGAATATCTCATGGCTAAGCCCATGCTGAAAAGCGAGGTAACTCGTTCTCAGCATGACAATTAGGATAAGTATATCGATCCAGTTTATTTGTGACAGTATATCCATCGAATACCCATTAAGAGTTGTTAAGTGTACCATACAAATACGCAAAAGTCAAGACGGGCAAAAAACAATAAAAAGAAGGCTTTTTTGGCCAAAAAAGCCTTCTTTTTCATATTAGGAAATCCGCAGGGCCTTCTATAACCGGGGGTGAAGTCCGGTCATTCAAGCTACGAACGGTTAAGGCGCGAACGTAAAAACCGCGATTCAAAGAATAGAATGTCGCGGTTTATCTCATTGCACATCCTCTTCGCCTTCCTATAGCTTAGGACTTTGGATATCTTCTTCCCCACAACGTTATAGAGCCTTCTTGTTGAAGTATAAGGCATAAAGTACCCTCCTTGCCCGAAGATAAAAGGGCGGTTAGTTTTTAAGGTGGGCCTTACTGAAGCGCACCTTAAATGAGTGCAAAAATACAACCGTATAAACATTGTTGTTAACGATGGCGTAAAAAGTGCCTATGATCTTACATATCAGCTTATCTTCGGAGTTCGAATCATTATGCTCTTTAAAAATATGAAAATGCCTCTTTCCGACCGGACCGACAGCATTTTTACTTGATACCCAATTCTCAAGATTTTGCACTTCTTTAATAGGCGTTATCTCCTTTATATAGTAAAAACACCTGCGCTCTGTCTTAGCAAGCACACCATCCCTTTCAAACTCTTCTTTTAGGAAGATGTTTTTAACTCGGGAGTTGTTAGATAACATATTCTTAAATACGACTTCTCGCATAAATCACCTTATAAATACTTTTTAAAACTTTTTAATTATGAATCTAAAAAAATGTTCCTTTCCTCTCTTTCTTAGATAAGTATACATTACTTGTTTTACTCAGTCAATATCAGATATCTGGCTTTTTTAAATGTTAACTTATAGTAAGGTTTTTATGCTCTTATTTTTAAAAATTACAGTTTTGTGTTCTTCCCCTTTTAAAAGCCGCTTTATATTCGATCTATGTTTATATATACCGATAGAACAAATTATAACCGAGAAGATAACGGTATAAAAGGAATAATCTATAAATACCACCGATACTGGAAATGCCAATAAAGCCATTATCGATGCTAAAGAAACGTATTCTGTCAGCAGAAAAAACACTAACCATACGACAAGAGACGGTACTAAAGCCATAGGCAGAGATCCTATGGCTACCCCCAATGTAGTGGCGACTCCTTTGCCTCCCTTAAATTTAAGAAAGACCGGCCATATATGACCGGCAATTACCGCAAACGCGAGAAAGCCAAAATAGAAATCCTTCCGCAGCACGTCTTCGAGCAGCGGATATGTCAGCGGAGCTATCACGGCCACAGTGACTGCCCCTTTAAGTATATCGACTACCAGAGTTATGAGAGCCGGGGTCTTGCCTACTACCCTAAGAACATTTGTCGCTCCGGCGTTCCCGGAACCTGCGCTCCGTATATCTATGCCTTTGATATACTTCGCTATCAGGTAGCTCGTCGGGAAAGAACCTAAAAGATAGGCGGCTAAAACTGCTATGCAAAAAATAAATATCTCCATATGCTACTCCGTCTCTTTCAGAGAAGCGTGTTCCCCCAAAAGCCTGGCGCCCTTCATAAGATAGTCGAGGCCTGAGGATACGGTAAATACAACCGTTATGGTCCACAGCACATAAGAATATTTGAACTCTACCAATATGCCAACAACTGTCATCATCTGGAAAAAGGTCGTGACCTTCCCGATTATGCTAGGCGATACTTTAAGGTCGCCCTTTAAAAAATAAACTATTATGGAACCTATAACTATGAATATATCACGCGATATCACGACTATAGGAACATAAGGAGGAAGTTTGAGGTGATTAGGGGCATCCGGCATAAAGGCCAGACTTATATACGCGCTCATAAGGAGAAGCTTGTCAGCTATGGGGTCTATGATGGTGCCTAGGGCGGTCTTCTGGTTTAAGGTCCTGGCTATCAAACCGTCAAGCCCGTCGGAGATAACTGCTATGATAAAAAATATAAGAGCTATTTCGTTCCGGCCGTAAACTATGGAAGCTATGAAAAAAGGTATTATTATTATCCTTGTAATCGTGATCTTGTTGGCGAGATTTATATATCCCAATTTCAACTCCTGAAATTTTATCTGTTTAATCTTACTTAAACAGTTCGATAATCATCAGTTTTTGATGACCCGCATCCTATGTAAAGGCCAATATATGCATATAGCGTTTCCTAAAAGGCTCTTACGCGAGACAAACCCCCAATATCTGGAATCGCGCGAGCTTGCGCTATTGTCACCCAAAACAAAATAAGAGTCTTCGGGTACCTTCACCGACACGCCTTCTTTACCGAAATCACCTGCGTTATAATAATATACCGACCTTATAGAAAGGGGCTCCTGGATATCCTTGCCATCTATATATATCCTCCCGTCCCTTATCTCGACCGTCTCCCCGCCTATGGCGATCAGGCGTTTTACAAAATCTTTCTTTTTATCCTCCGGGGATACGAATACCACTATGTCGCCGCGGCGCGGATCACGCATCGCCGGCAGGCGGATCTCGGTAAACGGTATCCTGGCGCCGTATATAAACTTGTTCACGAATATCCTGTCCCCGACCTTAAAAGTAGGTATCATGGATCCCGACGGTATCTTAAAAGCCTGAACCACAAAAGTCCTTATCAATAGAGCCAATACTATGGCTATTATAAAAGACTCCGTCCACTCCCTGACCTGCGATTTTATCTTTGGATTCATCTGCCTTACCTTGCCCTTTGCTTTTGTCAACCGACCTTAAGCGCCGCCATAAAGGCTTCCTGGGGTATCTCCACCTTACCGAACTGCTTCATGCGCTTTTTGCCCTCTTTCTGTTTCTCCCAAAGCTTGCGTTTTCTTGTTATATCACCGCCGTAACATTTCGCCGTAACGTTCTTTCCCACGGATTTTATCGTTTCCCTGGCTATAACCTGCCCGCCTATAGCCGCCTGGAGCGCGATCTGAAAGAGATGGCGCGGAATGCTATCTTTCAGCTTCTCTATTATGGCCCTGCCTTTCACGTAAGCCTTGTCCTTGAATACAAGGCATGAGAATGCGTCATAAACCTCGCCGTTTATCAATATGTCCAGCTTCACTATACTGGTAGGACGGTAATCCAGAAGTTCGTAGTCGAGCGATCCGTAACCGCGAGTTATAGATTTTATCTTGTCATAAAAGTCCACTATGATCTCGGCCAGCGGAAGATTATATATGATACGCGTACGGTTTTCATCGAGATATTCGGTAGATACGTATATTCCGCGCCTGGATTCCGAAAGCTCAAGTATCGCGCCTATATATTCTTTGGGGGATATTATAAAAGCCCTGACATAAGGCTCTTCGACCTCCTCGATCTCCGACAGATTGGGCAGCTTCATTGGATTATCTATATCTACTATATCGCCGTCCTTCTTCATTATCCTATAGATGACGCTTGGAGTAGTTATCACAAGGTTCAGGTCGAATTCCCTCTCAAGCCTCTCCTCCACTATCTCCATGTGCAGAAGGCCCAGGAACCCGCACCTGAAACCCATTCCTAGCGATGCCGATTTTTCCGGTTCGAATACAAAAGACGCGTCGGAGAGCCTTAGCTTCTCAATGGCCTCTTTGAGAGCAGGAAAGTCCGCGGAATTGGCCGGGTATATACCGCTGAATACCATCGGCTGGACCTTCTTATATCCCGGAAGAGCTGCAGAGGTAGGATTGTCTGCGTCTGTTATGGTATCACCTATAGCGACCTCGCTGGCATTCCTTATATTACATGTTATATACCCGACCTCTCCCGGATAAAGCTCGTCTATCTGTTTCTTGCGCGGAGTGTATACACC
>JAGOLR010000085.1 GCA_017993955.1 Candidatus Omnitrophota bacterium | reverse complement strand
GAGATTGAGAGTGCGATATCGAAGCTCGAAGAGAAGAACGAGGTCCGGGTCTTCGATCTCCAATACGCCAAAGCCAAAGAGATGGAGGAGCAGCTCAAATCCCAGATAGACCAGAAGAAGGTTGGGACGATAAAGGCCGATGAGAGATCAAATTCGGTTATGGTCCAAACCCTCCCGGGAAGGATGAAAGAGGTTGAGCGCCTTATAGCGGCATTCGACGTTAAGACCAGGGAAGTCCTGATCGATACGAAGATAATAAAGGTCAAGCTTTCTGATGAGCTTCAGCAGGGTATAGAGTGGGAGGGGCTGGCAAGTCTTGGCAAAGAGCTTGGTATGATGTATCTTGGTTCAACCCCATTCGGAGTCCTGCAGACCGCGACTACCGCAGCTGCGACGGCGCTTCCTACCCGGTATCAGTTTCTTAATACAAATTATGCCACGCGTGGCATAGGTTCTTATCAGAATAGCGCGAACTCCAATACCAATATACCTGTTGCAGGATCTACGCCGGTCTCTCCGGGCGAGGCCTTGCACTTCGGTCTTATAAGCAGCAAGCGCGATATAGATGTATTTATAAGATATCTACAGACGCTTGGCAATACGCAGGTGCTGGCTGCGCCCAAGCTTGCCGTTATAAATAATCATGAAGCGCGCATACATGTAGGCGAGCGGCAGGCATATGTGACATCTACCACCACTACAGGCCAGTCTACTTCTACGGTATCTGAGGAAGTCACTTTTGTCGATGTAGGCATACAGTTAGCCATAACACCTACCATAAATAAAGACGGTTTCGTCACTATGAAGGTTAAGCCCGAAGTATCCAGTGTAGTCGATACCCTTATAACGAACCAGGGGAATTCCATACCTATAATAGATACATCTATGGCGGAGACCACTGTCATGGTTAAAGACGGTACTACTATAGTGATAGGCGGCTTGCGCAGGGAAGACAAGACCAGCGCCGACGAACAGATACCTTTTCTGGGCAGTCTTCCCGTGGTCGGGTTCCTTTTTAAAAAATCTACCGGAAAGACCGAAAGGACAGAGTTGTTGGTCCTGATGACACCGCACATAATAGAGGGTGACAAGCTTACGATCGGCGACGACAGGACCTTTAAGTTCCCTCCCGGCAAGAAGTACGAGAACTACAAGGATTTATCGGCTGATAAGAGCCTCGAGCCCCTCAATGATATACCTGAGGAGATGATAAAACCTTATAGCGATTATATGGATCGCGCAGAAGAGACCAAGATCCCAGCCATAAAAGGAGTAAGACGATGACCATCCTATACCGGCCCTTTTTACTTTTTATATCGATAGTTTTTTTGTCTGTCTTCTTTATAAGTCCTGCATTGTGCCAGGATGTTAGTTACCAGGCCAAATACGAAGAACTGCTTAAACAATATGACGCGCTGAAAAAAGACCGGGACAATGTCCTGGTCCAGACTAAAAAATTACTTGAGGAGAAGTCCCAGATAGCGGACCAGGTGGCTTCCCTTGAGGCCGTAAAGTCCGATCTGGAAAAGATAAGATCCGAGAGGGATGCGCTTGAAGCCAAGGCTCAAGAGGAGTCCTCTAAGGCGGTATCCCTTGAAGCGAAGGTAAAAGACCTGGAGGCGTCTCAACTTTCTGTTATCCAGAAGAGGGATAAGCTAAGCCAGGATGTGGCAAGGATGCGAAGCGAAGGCAGGCTTGGGGAGCTCGAGAATGCAAACGATGCTCTTCAGAAACAATCCAGGGCCCTGAACAGCGAGGTCAAGGTCTTGAGGACTCAGGTCGAAGGTTTCCACACAGCGAATGCCGTGCTTCAAGGTAGATTGCAAGAGGCCGACTGCCTGAATGCCTCTCTTAAACAGGACCTGGCCGACGCGGGCACAAAGAATAAATTGCTTGCCAAAGAGATGGCAGATATGCCGAAAAAATTCGCCGAACTTGCCAGACAGAACAAGATACTGATAAAAGAAACGGCCAAGATGCATTACAATCTCGGCGTCTTTTATATAAAGAACAAAGAATATGACAGGGCGATCAAGGAGCTTGAGAAGTCTATAGAGATAAATCCCGAAGACCCGCAGGCCCATTTTAATTTAGGTTATATATATGCAGAATATGTGGTGAAAAGGCCCAAGGCCATCGAAAATTTCCGGCATTATTTAAGGCTGGCCAGGGCCGATGATAAAGATGCGGATTGGGTCAGGAACTATGTACTTACCTGGGAGACTTACGAAGGTAAAGTCCCGATGCAATAGTAGAAATATACGGTTTTGCCGGAGGGATCTTTGAAGAAAATTTTCGCTATCCTACTATTTTTTGCGTTTGCATATACGCCCATTACATTATGCGGGGCCGTACTGGATAGCGGTAAGGTTAAAAATAAAGAAGCCGCACGGGAGCCCGTCAAGGACGAAGATATAGTTACAGAGCCCGGCACTCTGTCAAAAGAAGAGATAGCCAAGATGAAGGAGAGCGCGGCCGGGAAGAAGAAAGACCTCGAAGGGACTTCGTGGAATATAGTTATAACGCAGATGTCCGACAGATCCAAAAAAGATACGGATGTCATAACCTTCAGCGCGGATAAGGTTTCATCCAGGAATTTTTCGGCGCTGGGATACGGCGCTACTAGCTTTGCTCTTAGAATAGAAACAGATGGTACCACCACCTGGGAGACCGCCCAATATTCCGAATCCGGAGGCAATCTATTCTGGACAGGCAATATTACCGACGGAGTGATGAGCGGGGTATTGACCAAGCGCGATAAAAAGAACAACGTTACGGATTATTCTTTTGTAAGTGTAACCAAGTGAAGAAGATTCCATCCTAGGATGACAGTCAGCCTCGATTACCTCAATATATCCAAAAGGCCTTTAAAAGATGCTAAATCTATCCGCTAGAAGATCGACCATATATTCTGTAGCGCTTGTATTGTTGTGGCTGTGTTCAGCTCCAGCGGGTGAGATACATTGTGCCGAATCAAAAGTCATAGGCGAGGCATTCGGTAAACCTGTCAGCGCCGAAGAGTTCTGGTATTACTATAAGACGGCCTCTATATTTACTCGTAGCGGCAAACAGTCCAGGTCCGAAGAGGAGACGAGATCCGAGGCGTGGCAAAACCTCATATACCTTAAGGAGGCAAAATCGCTGGACCTCTCAGTGCCTAAAGATGAGCTGGAAACGGAACTAAAGCGCCTTATGTCGGAGAAGGGCGTGGAATACGGCTCCGATGCTTACAGGGCATGGGTCAACATGCAGTTAGGGGAGAAGGCGGATGTTTTCGAGAACCGCATAAGGGACCTTCTTCTTATAAATAAATTCATGAAGTTCAAGACCGAACCGGCGGTATCCGTCACCGAGACCGAGATGGAGGACAAGTACCGTAACGAATACAGTTCTTTCGAAAGCGAGTACATATTTTTCGAGAACGGAGCGAAGGCAAATGAGTTTCTCGTAGCGGTTAAGGCAGATCCGAAGTTATGGAAAGAGACATTCGACGCCAGGAAGAAAGAATCCGGACAGAAGGGTGCCGCCTGGATAAACGAGATGTCGCTTGAGGCCATGATAGATCTTTGGAAGATACCCAGAGATGACGCTTTGAGGATACTTGACGGTAAAGAAGGGGATTTTATCGCGGCTAAAAACTATTACGGCGATGTCGTTGTCAGGCTATTGAACAAAAGGAAGGCCGACATGGGTGCCTACGACGACAAGAAGAAGGAATACTATAAGAACATGCTGACCTCGAGAAAAATACGCAGGATCGTGCAGGATTATTTCGACGATCTTTTCAAACGCGCCGGCATCAAGGATTTTGTAGCTGAGGAACAGAGGAAGGCCAAGATCGAGGCTCTCAAGAGGAAGTCCGATATAGTCATAGAGACCAATCAGGGCGATATAGAGCTTAAGCTATTTCCAGAATCCGCTCCGTTCGCATGCGAAAATTTTGTGGGGCTTGTAGAAAAGGGTTACTATGACGGCCTCATATTTCACCGCGTTAAGAAGGATTTTATGATCCAAGGCGGAGATCCTACCGGCACCGGTGCCGGCGGAGAGTCTATATGGAAAGAACCGTTCAGGGACGAGATAAATGAAAAGTTGACTTTCGATAAGCCGGGTGTCCTGGCCATGGCAAATTCCGGGCCGGATACCAATAAGAGCCAGTTCTTCATAACGAGCGCACCGGCCGCGTGGCTTAACGGCCGTCACACAATATTCGGGGAATTGGTCTCCGGCATGGAGACCGTAAAAAAGATAGAGTCTTCTCCGATAGATTCCACGGACAAACCCAAAGAGGATCAGAAGATAATAAGGATGCGCGTGAAAACGCCGGCAAATTAGATATGGCTGATAAAAAGAATGTCTGCAGTAACAGTAATGTTACGATAAAAATGAGCGGCCGGGAAGTAACCTTGCATATAATAGGCGACTTCGACGGCTCCACCACGCATATAGTCCACCAGTGCTGTAAGAAGATACAGGATAAAGGCAAGATAGATAAAGTGATCCTCGATTTTTCTAAAGCCGGGAGGGTGGATACGAGCGCGTTTGCCTGTATTATAAACTTCATAAAAGAGCATGTCGGTTCCGGGACCGGGATCTTCGTGACCAACCTCAGGTCTACCGAAGAAAAACTCCTCCAGATGCTCCGCGTAGAGAAACTTATCAAAGTAATATAACATTCAAATTTTAAAAAAACTTGACAAAGTATAGATTATATCGTATTATCTGGATAATACGATATATTGGAGGCGATATGATAATCGATCACAAGAAGGAGAGCCGGATACTTAAGGCTATGGCCCATCCCGTGAGGCTAAGGATGGTAGAAGGCCTTATGCGCCATGAATGTAATGTCGATAAGATCGTCAGGGCCCTGAAGATACCGCAATCTACCGCGTCTCAGCATCTGTCGGTTCTTAAGAGTAGCGGTATAGTAGAGATGAGAAAAGAAGGCGTGAAGACATGTTATAGGGTTCTGGATCGCAAGATAATGGCTATAATCGATATACTGGGTAAGGGATGATCGATACAAATAAAAGGAGAGGAAATGAGCGTCGAAAAGGCAGTATCATATTATAAAAATAAGACAGGTCCTGTTAAGATGAATTGCGGACAGGCTGTTCTTGCGGCTTTTAAGGATAGATTCTCCTTGGAAGACGGGATAATTATGGAATTCAGCTCTTACGGTAGCGGCAAGGCGCCGGACGGCGAGTGCGGCGCGTTCCACGCGGCTAAACGAATACTGGGCTCAGGTTGTGCAGAGAAAATAAAGGAGTGCGAAGCCTTTTTCGCCGATAAGGCCGGTGCTACAAAGTGTAAAGAGATACGTAAGCTTCGGAAGATAACATGCGTAGGGTGCGTGGAAACCGCGTCCAGTTTTATAGAAAATGTCGAATGCAAAGGAAAGGATATGAAAAATATGCAATCTAACCGCAATGGTATTCAAAAGATGCCGCCGCAGGATATAGCGAAAGACCTTGCCGGTAATCCGAAGTTAAAGATACTCGATATCAGATCTCCGGTAGATTTCGGATCGGCCTATATAGAAGGTTCCATTAATATACCTCTTGAATCACTGGCCGCAAGGGCTTCCGAGTTGATAAAACCCGGGAACGATTACGTAGTAGTATGCAGGATGGGTAATAAAGCGGTTACGGCTGCGGATATTCTGCATAGAAGCGGGGCAGAATGTGTAATGGTGATGGAAGGCGGCATAACAAGGTGGCAGAAAGACAAGCTCCCGGTTATAAAAGGGAAGACCGGCATATCGCTCGAGCGGCAGACCAGGATGATAGCCGGTTCGATGGTAGTGTTCGGTGTTTTGATGGGACTTTTGAGCCATTGGGCGTTTTCGCTGGTCGCTTTATTTGCCGGTTGCGGGCTCGTCTTCGCGGGTGTGACGGACAATTGCCTTATGGGAGTGCTTCTTATGAAGCTTCCTTATAATAAAAAATTATACGGGACTTCTTCCGGTTGCGCCGGCGCCTGCTCCACGACCTGCGGATGATGACGGCTGTGATTTAAAAGTGTCTCGCGGCGGATACCGCTCTTTTCCATCCGGCGAGAAGCTCGCGGCGCTTATCGGCTTTAATTTTGGGCGAGAATTTTGCCCTCATCCGCCAATTTTTTCGGATCTCTTCCTTGTCTTTCCAGTAACCGCACTGCAAACCGGCAAGATACGCCGCGCCGAGAGCCGTCGTTTCCGGGATGGCAGAACAGACCACAGGCACTCCCAGCATATCGGCCTGGAACTGCATAAGGAATCTGTTTACCGTCGCGCCGCCGTCCACT
>JAGOLR010000084.1 GCA_017993955.1 Candidatus Omnitrophota bacterium | reverse complement strand
GTTCAATCCTCTATCCAGCGTAAAAGATCGTATAGGCGCGGCTATGATAGAAGATGCCGAGCGTAGGGGGCTCATTAAACAAGATACCGTTATTATAGAGCCGACGAGTGGCAATACCGGTATAGCCCTTGCTTTCGTCGCCGCGGCAAAAGGTTATAGATTGATATTGACGATGCCGGATACTATGAGCCTGGAACGCCGGCAGCTTCTAAAGATCTTCGGCGCCGAGATTGTCTTGACCGACGGGGCTAAGGGGATGAAGGGGGCTGTCGACAAGGCGGAAGAGCTCACAAGATCGACCCCTAACAGTTTCATGCCCCAGCAGTTCAATAACCCGGCCAACCCAGAGATGCATCGCAGGACTACTGCCGAAGAGATATGGAAAGATACCGACGGGAAAGTCGACATAGTAGTGGCTGGTGTGGGCACGGGCGGGACACTGACCGGTGTCGGTGAAGTATTGAAAGATAGGAAGAAGAGCATCAAGATAATAGCCGTAGAGCCGGATGCCTCACCGGTGTTGTCCGGAGGTTCTCCCGGTCCGCATAAGATCCAGGGCATAGGCGCGGGGTTCGTGCCGCAGGTTCTCAATAGAAAAATAATAGATGAAATAATACGCGTTAAGAATGAGGACGCCGGGGAAGCGGCCAGGAGACTCGCGCGCACCGACGGTATATTGGTCGGAATATCATGCGGCGCGGCATTGTGGGCGGCCCTAGAGGTAGCAAGACGAAAAGAGAATAAAGGAAAGCTTATAGTAGTTATTCTTCCGGATACCGGAGAGAGGTATCTTTCAACATGGTTATTTCAGGAGTATCTGAATTGAGTAAAGATAATTTAGGCGTCATCGAGACGCGATATTTCACTTTTGCCGCACCGCCAAATGAGCTTAAGCTATCATCCGGTAAGCTCCTTGGCCCGATCACAATTGCCTATGAAACTTACGGCGTGTTGAACGAGGCCGCCACCAATGCCATTCTTGTGGAACACGCCTTTTCGGGTGACGCCCACGCGGCAGGTTTGCGTAAAGAGGACGGCGAGAGGGGCTGGTGGGATGACATGATAGGCCCAGGCAAGGCTCTGGATACCGATAAGTATTTCTTAATATGTTCTAATGTTATAGGAGGCTGTAAAGGAAGCACCGGCCCTTCGTCAATTAATCCGTTAACCGGCAAACCTTACGGGTTGGATTTTCCGCTTATAACTATCGCCGATATGGTGGAGGCGCAAAAGCATCTTATAGACTATCTCGGCATATCTAAACTGCTATGCGTAATAGGCGGTTCGATGGGCGGTATGCAAGCCCTACAGTGGGCGAGCGCTTATCCCGAAAGAGTGCAAAGCGTAATACCGATAGCGACGAGCCTGAAACATTCGCCGCAACAGATAGCCTTTAACGAAGTGGGTCGTCAGGCGGTCATGGCGGATACCGCCTGGAACGGCGGAGATTATTACGGTAAGGCAAAACCCGAAAGAGGCCTTGCCGTCGCGCGCATGATAGGTCACATAACTTATATGAGCGACAGCTCCATGGAGGATAAGTTCTCCAGGCGTCTCAAGGACGATAACTTTAGCTTTACGTTTAAAGGCGATTTCGAGGTAGAGGGGTATCTGAGGTACAGGGGAGACAGTTTCGTAAAACGATTTGACGCCAATTCTTACCTCTACATAACCAAGGCCATGGATTATTTCGATCTGCCAGGTGATAGCATAATCCCGCCGGGTAGCGAATCCGGAGTCAGGTTCCTTGTAATAGCGTTCAAGTCGGACTGGCTTTATCCGTCATATCAGTCGCAGGAAATAGTAAGATATCTTAAATCAAAGGGCGCCGATGCTACGTATTGTGAAGTGAGTTCCACTTACGGCCATGATGCGTTCCTTTTGGAGGTGGATGAGGAGACGCATCTTATAAAACACTTCCTCAACAAGACATTTTATGGCTACGACGTCGTGAGGTCTTATGAGATTTGATCAGCTCAGGCTCGACTACCGGGTAATATACGGAATAGTAAAGAGCGGCTCCAGGGTGCTGGACCTTGGTTGCGGTGACGGAGAGCTTTTATTTATCCTCGCAAAAGATAAAAGCGCCAAGGTCCAAGGAGTCGAGATAGACGAAGGCTCCATATATAAATGCGTGGCAAAAGGCTTGAGCGTATTTCATAGCGACATAGACAACGGCTTGCGGGGTTACCCGGACAGGTCTTTCGATTACGTTATACTTAACCAGAGCCTTCAGCAGACCAAGAAAGTAGATTTTGTATTGGATGAAGCATTCAGGGTGGGGGAGCGCGTTATAGTAGGGTTCCCGAATTTCGCGCACCTTCCTGTAAGGTTTGCGTTATTTTTTAAGGGCGAAGCGCCCGTGACCAAGTCGCTGCCGTACCACTGGTACGACAGCCCTAACATACACTGTCTTAGCGTAAAAGACTTCCGTAATTATTGCCTGGAGAAGAAGATCAATGTTCTGGAGGAACACTATATCGCCGAAGCAAAGGTTGTCCGGTTTTGGCCTAATCTTTTAGCGGCCAATGCAATATTTGTATTGTCGAGGGATAAGAGAAACTAAATAGGTGGGAGGAGATATGCCCTTTATTAATCTGAAACTTATAGGGAAACTTACGAGGCAGCAGAAGGAGACCATAGCTAAGGAGTTTTCGGAGACGCTTCTGAAGGTCGCCAACAAACCTAAAGAGCATACGTATCTTGTGATAGACGAAGTCCAGGCGGAAAACTGGGCTCAAGGGGAGAAGCTTTTTGGTTAGCCATCCGTATTTTTGGATAGGTCTACTATTTACCAATATATTTGAAAAGTACAAAACCGCCTATTAGAAGCGCTACGAATATTACCGAAAATATATCGAAATACTTCTCGATCGAATCGGCTATCTTTTTACCGAATATCCGTAAAATCCCCGCCACGAGGAAGAACCTTCCAGCCCTTCCAACGATAGATGCTATTATTAAGGTAGGTATCGAGATCCTGAAAAGCCCCGCGGCTATGGTGAAGACCTTATACGGGATAGGCGTGAATGCCGCGGTGAATACGGCGAGAAAGGCGTTCTCCGCGTATTTCTGCCCGACAAAATCTACCGCCGCATTCAGATGATATGTGTCTATTATCAACTTTCCGATCGTCTCGTAAAATCCCCATCCTATAAAATATCCGAATAGTGCTCCCGAAACAGATCCTGCGGTACACACGAGCGCATACCAGGCCCACTTTTTTCTATCGGCCAGTACCATTGTGAGCAGCAAAACATCAGGGGGAATGGGGAAGAAGGAGCTTTCAATAAACGCCACGCCGAAGAGAGCGCGAGGGGCGTGTTTGGATTTCGAGAGATGTATGGTCCAATCGTACAATTTCCGAAACCATCGCAGTGGAGCTTTTAAAATAGATATCACCATTTTGCGGTAACTCCTTTTAGTGTTGCCCTAGATTATAGCAGATTATCTGCGCAATTCTACTATATTAATGTTCCATAAAGTTATCCACAACGTAGGGGAGGTTTAAACCTCCCCTACGTTGTGGATAACTTGACAAGTCATGAATCCGTGGTATACTATTATGAACATATGTTCATAACAAAACGGAGGGTATTTGAGGCCCAAAAAGAAGAGATGGATAGAATGCGTCCCGGGACAGCGCTGTTTCAGGCCCTGCTGTAAAAAAGGGAAGCGCTTGGAAGGAGTTATATTGACTCTTGACGAGTATGAGGCGCTAAGGCTTGCGGACCTGAAAGGCATGCATCAGGTGGATGCCGCACGGCGCCTTAAAGTTTCCCGTCCGACATTCTCCCGCATAGTGGAATCCGGCCGTAAAAAGATCGCCGATGCTATCGTGAATATAAAGGCTATTAAGGTAGAGGGCGGGTCCTGCTGTGTCAACGGAAAGGCAATAAGATGATGGATGGTCGCAAAAAACTATTTTGGATAGCAGGAATATTCATTTTTATGTATTTTCTGCCGCTTGGCAGCCCTAAGGTAAGCTCCGCTATCCTCGATGCCTTCAAACTACTACAGTGGTATGTGATCAACCACACGCTGGCCTGCGTTGTGCCGGCAATGTTTATCGCGGGGGCTATCTCGACCTTTCTGTCGCAGGCGTCGGTCATGCGTTACCTGGGGCCGGATGCCAACCGTTTTATGGCATATACGGTCGCATCAGTCGCTGGCGTTATCCTGGCGGTGTGCTCATGCAGTGTGCTACCCATGTTTGCCGGCATATATACCATGGGCGCAGGCCTTGGCCCTGCAAGCGCATTCCTATATTCAGGACCGGCGATCAATGTAATGGCTATATTCCTTTCGGCGCGCGTCCTGGGCTTTGATGTGGGTTTAGCGAGGGCTGTAGGGGCGATAGGGTTTGCCTTTTTGATAGGGCTTTCCATGGCTTTCATATTCCGCAGATCGGAACATATAAGAAATAAGACCGCCATGGAGCTTCCGCCGCCGCATCCTCCAAGGCCTCTATGGAAGACGGCCCTATTTTTCTTCTGCATGATAATGTTCCTGGTCTTCAGCGACTGGTACAATACTAACGAGGTCACTATTACGAAAAAGAGCGGCGATGCTATGAGAGCCAATATACAGTACTCTACCCAGGATTTTATAGAGGTGAAGACGCACGAGCGGGATGGCAAGCTGTCGGTAGATTCTATGCGCATAAATAGAGACGATATAGTGAAGATCCAACCCGAAGACAATTTTGTGATGAGAGTGCACGCTATGAAATGGCCTCTTGCGGGGCTTATGGGTATATTCATACTTGTCATGCTTAAGTTCTGGTTCAAAAAAGACGAAGTCCGTGATTGGTTAAAAGCCACATGGGATTTTGGTCTTATGATCATACCGCTTCTGTTTGGCGGGGTATTCGTGACAGGATTTGTGGGGGGGCTTCTGCCTGAGAAGGCAGTTGCGGCATTTGTGGGAGGGAATTCGCTCGCTTCTAATTTTGTGGCTTCGTTTATCGGTATGATATGGTATTTCGCCACGCTTACGGAGATACCTATAGTAGAGATGCTGATGCGGCTTGGAATGGGTAAGGGGCCGGCGCTGGCCCTCCTTTTAGCCGGTCCGGCGCTTTCTCTGCCCAGTGTACTGGTAATAAATAAAATTATAGGCGCCCGCAAGACGGCGGTTTTTTGCGTTCTCACGGTGGTTTTTTCGACTATAGTAGGGTACCTATTCGGATTAGGTGTTCATTGAAGAGCAGTAGCCCCCACTTAAGTGGGGGCTACTATCGAATCATAAAATATGGGAGAAACTATGAAGATAGAGGTATTCGGGCCGGGTTGCCCTAAATGTGTTAAGCTTGAGCAAACAGTAAGGGACGCAGTCGCGTCTACAGGTATGATCGCAGATGTCGAGAAAGTCAAAGACGTTATGAAGATAGCGGAAGCCGGTATCATGATGATGCCGGGACTTCGCATAAACGGTAAGGTAAAATGCACGGGCCGTATACCAAATCCCGAAGAGATAAAAAAGTGGATTGAGGAGGAGAGATGATTAAACATATCGTCCTGTCGATTTTAGTTCTTGGATTATTATCTTTTTCCGCTAGCCATGCCGAATCCGCCGGTATTTGCGACTGCTGCGGGTGCAAAGATTGCGTGTCAGCCTTCTATTTTCATACTAATATGAGGTGCGCTACCTGCAAGACGATCGAGCAGTATACAAAAGAAGCTATCGAGAAATCATTCGGAGAGCAGTTGAAGACACATAAACTATGCCTCCAGATAATAAATACAGATGAAAAAGGCAACGAGCACTTCATGCAGGATTACCAGTTGTACACAAAAGCGGTGGTATTATCTTTAGTAAAGGATGGGAAAGAGGTCAAGTTCGCCAACCTGACCAGGATCTGGGAGTTGACACAGAACAAGGAAGCATTCGAAAAATATATAACAGCCGAAGTCGGTAAATACCTGAAGGAACTCTAAATGGCGCTAGCTATCCTTTCGGCGCTGTGGCTTGGGGTGCTTACCTCCATAAGCCCCTGCCCACTGGCTACCAATATAGCCGCTGTTTCGTTCATCTCAAAAAGAATCGTTCATCCGCGCGCTGTGCTCATGGCAGGTCTTGCCTATACGGCCGGTAGGATGATTGCCTACGCCATGCTGGGCTTCCTTATTATAGGATCGCTCCTAAGCGTGCCGATAGCGGCCAATTTCCTGCAGAAATATATGAACAAGGCGCTTGGTCCGATACTTATACTGGTCGGATTATTTCTTCTGGATATCTTTAAATTCTCTATGGGGAGCATGACACTTTCCGAGAAACGTCAGCATAAGCTTGCCGATTCAGGCG
>JAGOLR010000083.1 GCA_017993955.1 Candidatus Omnitrophota bacterium | reverse complement strand
AGGTACCATTCTTTGGTTGTGGAGAGAAAATCCTTTCCGAAGACCTTGCGCATAACCGCCCATACCAAGGACGGGGAAATAATGGGATTAGAACACAGAAATCATAAAATATATGGAGTCCAGTTCCACCCGGAGTCTATATTGACGCTCGAAGGCAAGCGTCTTTTAAAAAATTTTTTAGAAATTTAGTGACTCGTAATGGTGCAAGGTTAAAAGTTTCGCATAACTTCATCGAATGAGGTTCAAATGATAAAAGAGGCTATCGAAAAAGCGGTAAGAAGGATAGACCTGTCCGAACAGGAAGCGGCCCAGGTTTTTGAAGAGATCATGTCGGGGAAGGCTACGGATTCGCAGATCGGTTCCTTCATAACGGCGCTTAGGATGAAAGGCGAAACCGTTGAAGAGATTACCGGCGCGGCAAGGATCATGCGCGAGAAATCGATCCATATAGATGCGGGGAGGTCGATCGTCGATATAAACAGAGATGATATAAATATCGACGAAGAGACCATAATCGATACCTGCGGCACGGGAGGAAGCGGGACAAACACTTTCAATATATCCACCACGGTTGCATTTGTAATAGCGGCCTGTGGTCTTAAGGTCGCCAAGCACGGCAACAGGTCCGCTTCAAGCCAGTGCGGTAGCGCTGATGTGCTGGAGGCGCTTGGGGTTAAATTGGATGTAGGCGCCGATATGGTCCAGCGCTCTATATTGGAGATAGGGATAGGATTCCTGTACGCCCCTTTATTTCACAACGCTATGAAATATGCTGTTAACCCAAGGCGCGAGATAGGTATAAGGACCATATTTAATATACTGGGCCCCTTATCGAATCCTGCCAATGCCACGAGTCAAGTCCTCGGTGTTTACGATGCCCGTCTTACAGAAGTGATGGCGCGGGTTTTAAAGAACCTTGGCACAAGGCGCGCCTTTGTGGTCTATGGTATGGATACGCTGGATGAAATAACTATAACGGGGAGGACGCGCGTTACCGAGCTCAAGAACGGCAGGATCAGGACATATTACGTGACTCCAGCCCAATTCGGTCTTCATAGGTCATCTCTGGATGATATCAAAGGCGGCAATGCGAAAGAGAATGCGGATATCGTAGTTGCTGTTTTGAAGGGCGAGCGAAGCCCCA
This sequence comes from Candidatus Omnitrophota bacterium, assembly GCA_017993955.1. Lineage (GTDB taxonomy): Bacteria > Omnitrophota > Gorgyraeia > 2-01-FULL-45-10 > 2-01-FULL-45-10 > JAGOLR01. The sequence goes on along the minus strand of JAGOLR010000083.1, from coordinate 5,541 downwards.
GGCGCGATGTAGTCCTTATAAATGCCGCCGCCGCTCTGGTAGCAGGTTCGAAGGCAAGGGATTTTAAATCCGGAGTGAAGATGGCAGTGCAAGCCATAGATTCGGGGGCCGCGCTCGATAAATTACTTAAACTGATAGAGCTTACCAACAGATGATGCTTACCAGGATAATAGAAGAAAAAAGGCGCGTAGTTGAAGAGGCGAAGAGAAGAAAGCCTATAGAGGATCTCGCGCATGAAGCCAAAAATATGTGCGGGAAGAGCACTTTCAAAAAAAATATAGCCAGGCCGCACCATATTAACCTTATAGCGGAGATAAAGAAAGCCTCTCCTTCCAGAGGTATAATACGGGGCGATTTCAATCCGGCGAAGATAGCTTTGACGTATCAGGCTCAAGGCGCCAGCGCTATATCGGTGCTTACAGATGAACGTTTCTTTGAAGGGCGTCTTGAATATATAAAGTTAGTTAAGTCCCATACCACTCTACCTGTGTTGAGGAAAGATTTTATAATAGACGAGTATCAGATATATGAGTCGGTCGCCGCGGGCGCCGATGCTATACTCCTGATAGCCGATATACTGTCCCAGTCTGAGATGAAGAAATTTTATAAACTTGCTTCGTCGTTGGGGCTTGATGTCATATTGGAGGTACATAACGAAGAAGACGTAGATAAGGCCCTTGCTTCGGGAGGCGATATAATAGGCATAAACAACAGGGATCTGAGTGTATTCAAAGTCGATCTGAACGTGACTCAGAAACTGATAAGAATGATACCTCCGAGTAAGATAAAAGTATCCGAAAGCGGTATAAAAACGCATGAGGATGTTATGTTCCTAAAGTCGCTTGGGGTCAATGCCGTATTGATAGGCGAGGCCTTTATGGAAGCAGATGATATAGGCGCTAAGATGCGTGAGATAATGCGTTATTGATATGGCGACTTTGATTAAAATATGCGGAATAACGAACAAAATCGATGCGCTTAACGCTTGCGCCCTTTCCGTGGATATGCTAGGCTTCGTATTTTACAAGAAGTCTGTAAGATATGTGGAACCTTCCACTGCGGAAGATATAATAAACGAACTTCCGGAAAACATGGGTAAAGTAGGGGTATTTGTAGACGAGGATGAGTCCAGGGTCATCGAGATAGCCGAGGACGCCGGGCTCGGTATTCTCCAATTCCACGGCGACGAGACTCCGGAGTATTGCGCCAGATTTTCCGGCCAGTTCAAGACCATAAAGGCCTTCAGGCTTAAGAAGCGCGAGGACCTTAAAAGGGTGAATGATTACGACGTGGACTATTATCTGTTTGATACTTTTTCAAAAGAATGCGCCGGCGGTACAGGCAAGACATTCGATTGGGAGCTGCTTAAAGATTTTGAAATATTAAAACCCGCGATAATATCGGGTGGCCTCGATCATTCAAACGTGTGCAGTCTTATAAAGGAACTTTCGCCTTTCGGTGTGGATATATCTACAGGCGTAGAGGATTCACCCGGCAGGAAGAATATGGAGTTGATGCAGAAGTTCGTCAGGAACGTGAGAGGATGCCAGTGATGCTACCGGATAAGAGAGGTTATTTTGACGGTTTTGGCGGTAAATTCGTTCCCGAGACTTTGATGTCAGCCCTGGACGATCTCGAACAGGAATACCGCGAAGCCTCGAAAGACAGAAGGTTCAGAGAATCCTTTGATTACTATCTTAAGGAGTACGCCGGCAGGCCTACGCCGCTCTATTTTGCCAAGGCCCTGACCGACAAGACAGGCGGAGCCAGGATATATCTAAAAAGAGAGGACCTTCTCCACACGGGAGCTCACAAGATAAACAATACTTTAGGCCAGGTCCTTTTGGCAAGGCGCATGGGTAAGAAGCGGGTGATTGCCGAAACCGGTGCGGGCCAGCACGGAGTGTCTACCGCGACAGTAGCGGCGCTATTCGGCCTAAAATGCGAGGTCTTTATGGGTGAGGAGGATATAAGGCGCCAGGCCGTGAACGTATTCAAGATGCGCCTTTTGGGGGCAAAGGTGACGCCCGTATCCAGCGGTTCGAAGACCCTGAAGGACGCTATGAACGAGGCGATCAGAGATTGGGTTACCAATGTAAGGGATACTTACTATGTCATCGGCACCGTAGCCGGTCCCCATCCTTATCCCATGATGGTAAGAAACTTTCAGTCAGTGATAGGCAAAGAGACCAGAAGGCAGATCCTATATAAAGAGGGGCGTCTTCCGGATTATCTTGTAGCTTGTGTGGGCGGTGGCAGTAATGCGATGGGCATATTCCATCCTTTCCTTAGAGACAAGGTGAAATTTATCGGCGTTGAAGCGGCCGGTCTCGGGCTTTCTACTAAAAAGCATGCGGCCAGCCTTTGTAAAGGTTCAGTGGGAGTATTGCACGGTACCAAGAGTTATATACTTCAGGATGCGGATGGGCAGATATTGAATGCCCATTCGATATCTGCCGGACTGGATTATCCAGGCGTAGGGCCGGAGCATGCGCATTTCAAAAGGTCGCTCCGCGCGGATTATGTAGGGGTCACAGACAGGGAGGCATTGGAGGCATTCCAGGAACTTACAAAGACGGAAGGGATAATACCCGCCCTTGAATCGTCGCATGCTGCCGCATATGCCATTAAGCTTGCGAGAAGACTTTCCAAGGACAAGACGATAATAGTATGTCTGTCAGGGCGAGGCGATAAAGACATAGATATAGTAAGAGGAGTCATATGAATATAAAGCCCAATCTTCAGTTCTCGGTCCTTTGCGATGACGTAAGGCGCGAAGATAACGGCAAGTTCCTGCTTATAGGTTTGTTCGAGTCTATAAATACGAATAAATTCCCCGCGATGCACCCTACGCTATTTGTAGTTAACCGTTGGTGTAAAGGGGAGGGTGAGTTTAAGCAAAAGATACGAATACTCGACGCGATGGACCAGAAGATAGTCTTTCAGACAGAGGATCAGGTTTTTGAGCTTAAGGATATAGACGCTCACCATACGCTCATATCCAGGTTTAATAACCTTGTATTCAAAGGCCCGGGCAAATATTGGGTTGAAGTCATGCTGGATGGAGAGCTGGTGCTTAACTATCCTATAATATTGAGAGAGATAACAAATGAGCAGAATAGACAAGGCGTTTAAGCGTCTTAAGATAAACGGTTCTAAGGCATTTATACCGTATATAACGGCCGGGGATCCCGACATGCAGACTACCGGCAGTATGGTCCTTGCTTTGGAGCGGGCCGGCGCGGACATAATAGAGCTCGGGATACCTTTTTCGGATCCGCTTGCGGACGGTCCCGTAATACAAGAAGCCTCGCACAGAGCCCTAAAAAAAGGCGCAAGCCTTCGGAGGGCTTTTGCCTTGGTCGAGAGACTGCGGCTTAAGACCGAGATACCTTTAATATTCATGGTATATTACAATGTCATATTAAGATACGGTCTGTATGAGTTTTTAAAAAGCTGTTCAGAGGTAGGCGTTGACGGTGTAATAATCCCGGACCTTCCTTACGATGAAGCCAAAGAACTTATAGCCTTGAGCAGGAAATTCCGGATAGACACTGTATTTTTGGCTGCACCCACTTCCACTACCGAGAGGATATCCAGGATATCGGAAAATTCCAAAGGCTTTATATACTACGTATCCTTGACAGGCGTCACCGGCCTGCGCAGTTCGCTTCCTGCTGAGGTTGTATCTAATGTGAGACTCATAAAGTCTATGACCTATAAGCCCGTAGCGGTAGGTTTCGGTATATCGAGCGTCGAACAGGCAAGGCATATAGCCGGGGTAGCCGACGGAGTTATAGTCGGTAGCGCTATAGTGAAAATGATGAGCTCCGGGAAGAAGTCGCTGTCTAAAGTAGAGAGATTCGCGCGCAACATGGCGCGAGCGGTGCATAATGTATAGATTGAAAAAATGCAATAGGCGTTCAAAGAACCGCAAGTCGTTAAGGTCTCTTGATGCATATGCCGTGATCCTTGTGGGGGGTAAAGGCAAACGTTTAAGGCCGCTCTCGAACGATAAAAAACCCAAGGCCTTTATATCCGTGACGCAAGACCGCAAGACGATGTTCAGGCGGGCCGTAGACAGGGCTTCCAAGATCGTGCCGATTGAGCGAATACTTGTGGTTGCTAACCAAGCCCATGCTTTGCATATAAAAAAGGACGCGCCGGATCTTTTCGGAGAGAATGTGCTTCTGGAGCCGGTTTCGCGGAATACCGCGCCCGCGATAGCTCTGGCGGCACAGAACCTTCATAAAAGGTTCGGAGAATGCATAATTGTGGTATTTCCGACCGACCAATATATAATGAAAGAGGCCTTTTATATGAAGGCCGTCCAGAAAGGTATCGATTTTGTCAGGAATAATGCGGGTGACTTTGTCATATTCGGGCAGCGGCCGTCATATCCGGCGACCGGGTTCGGATATATAAAGTTAAAACGCGGCTCTGAAATATCCAAGGTATCCAGATTTACGGAAAAGCCGGAACCGGAGATTGCGGAAAGATATGTTAAAAACGGGAATTATTTTTGGAACATCAGCACATTCATATTCGGCGTTGACGCTCTTTTACGTAGTTTTAAAAAGCTGGCTCCGGCAATATACAGAGGCCTTCAGGGCGGCGTGAATAGATCTGGATATTCGAAACTTCCAGACATATCCATAGATTATGCGATAATGGAAAAGGCCGGGAATATTCGTTGTCTAAAGGGCGATTACGGATGGCAGGATATGGGTAGTTTCGATTCTTTGCGTAAAATAATGAAACGAGAAGGGCGTAGATTCGTCGAAAAAGACGGAAGGATAACAAAGATATTATGAGGATACTGGGGCTTGATGTAGGGACTAAAAGGATAGGTGTTGCGTTAAGCGATACGTTATTGATAACCGCCCAAGGGATGGAAACGATAGAGCGTAAGGATCTCAAATCCGATATAGATTCTATAAAAAAAACGGTATCGGAAAATTCGGTTACCGAGATAGTGGTTGGGTTGCCATTGAACATGAGCGGTACCTATAGCGAGAAGACCAAAGAGGTGGTGGCCTTCATCGATAATTTAAAAGCTTCTGTTGATATACCGGTAAAGACTTGGGATGAACGCCTGACCAGCCTTCAGGCGGAGAGGATAATGCTGGAGTCCGATATGAGCCGTCAAAAGCGTAAGAGGCTCTCCGACAAGATAGCTGCGCAGATAATATTACAGAGCTATATGGGAACGCTCAAGAAAGGATAGGTAATAAATTGCATAAGTTAGACTTTCTGGAGAATGGCATCAAAGTGGTTACTAAGCCTATGGATCATATGGAGTCGGTATCTATAGGGATATGGCTGCGCACCGGAGGCAGGTATGAGGATAAACCTATAAACGGCATAAGCCATCTCCTGGAGCACCTGCTCTTCAAGGGGACCAAGACCAGAGACATGAAGGCCATAAAAGAGGCGATCGAAGGACGGGGGGGGAGTTTCAACGGTTTTATATCCGAAGAGTTTACTTGCTATCTGGTCAAGGTCCTGTCGAAAGACGCGGAACTGGGCATAGATATACTT
>JAGOLR010000082.1 GCA_017993955.1 Candidatus Omnitrophota bacterium | reverse complement strand
GCGCGCTCTCGCGCTCGATATTCTTCATACACACTGCGGCTGACCCTACAGTAGAGTGCTTGCTGGTACCGGACATATCCCTTGCCGTGGCCGAACAATTCGCGCTGGACCATAAAAGGGTGCTCGTCCTCCTTACCGACATGACCAACTTCTGCGACGCATTGAAGGAGATATCGATAACGATGGAGCAGGTGCCTTCCAACAGAGGATACCCCGGAGACCTGTACAGCCAGCTCGCCGCAAGATATGAAAAGGCAGTTGATTTTGACACGGCCGGCTCTATCACAATACTCGCGGTCACAACCATGCCGGGTGATGATGTAACTCATCCCGTGCCTGACAATACCGGTTACATAACCGAGGGGCAATTCTATCTGAAAAACGGCGCCATAGAACCCTTTGGTTCATTGAGCCGGCTCAAGCAGCAGGTAAACGGTAAGACCCGCGAAGACCACAGGACCATCATGGATACCATGATACAGCTATTCGCAAACTACCGGGAGACGCTCGAGAAGCAGTCTATGGGATTCCAGATGAGCGCCTGGGACAATAAACTTTTACAATACGGCAGACTTTTTGAAAAACACATGATGTCGCTTGAGACAAACATCCCTCTTGAAAAAGCTCTCGATCTCGGATGGAGCATCATGGCAGATTGTTTCACCTCCGAAGAGATAGCCATAAAGCGCTCGCTCGTCGAACGTTTCTGGCCGGCTAATAAAAAAGGTAGGCCTGATAACCGGGCTTAACAAGGCTCTAGTCCCATGGCAAAGATAAGATTCACAAAAGGTGAATTAAAGCGCCAGCGAGATGCCCTCAAGCAGTACCGCAGGTATCTTCCTACGCTACAGCTAAAAAAGCAGCAGTTACAGATAGAGATACTGCGTCAAAACATGCTGCTGGAAGCCAAAAAAGCCGATGAGGCTTCCAAAATAACTGACACCCTAAAGTGGTCGGCGCTTCTTTCGGATAATAACATTGACCTTAGATCATGGGTAATGCCAAAGAGCACCTTAACGGAGTCCAGAAACGTGGCGGGCGTCAATATCCCGGTATTTAATAAAGTGGAATTCCTTCATGCTCAATACGATCTTTTCACATCGCCTCAGTGGATAGACTCAGCCATAGATATTTTGAGGGATCTCTTTTCTGCGCGAGAAGAGGTTTTCGTAATAGAAGACGGGCTGGAAAGGCTTAAGGCAGAGCTTAGGGTTACCGCCCAACGCGTAAATCTTTTTGAAAAGGTAAAGATACCCGAGGCGGAAGCTACGATACGCCTCATAAAAATATATATAGGCGACCAGATGGCAAATGCGGTAGGCAGAAGCAAGGCCGCGAAGAAGAAGATAGAGGCCGCGCTACACGCAGAAACTGCCGGAGCAAGCTTATGATAGTCCCCATGAAAAAAGCGGCCATCATATTACAGGCCAAAGACACCGACGATGCGGTAGCCAAGCTGCGCCGGCTCGGAGTGCTCCACATAGAACACCAGGAGATGCCCCAGGGCAAGGATATCGCCTCCTTAAAAGACGACATCGCGGTCATCACCCGCGTAATCGATATACTATCCATACCTGAATTTTCCAGAAACAGGAACTTCAGAATATCCAAACATATCGACGACTGGCGGCTTGCGGCGCACCACATAGCCGACCTCTACTCCAGGTTCGATCAACTGCAGGAATATTCGCACCGGATGAAGAACGATGTGACCGAATGGGAGAGGTGGGGCGATTTTGACCCCGAGTCCGTAACCTCGCTTGAAAAAAAAGGTGTCTTTCTACGGCTTTACGATATACCCGTAAAGGAGATGTCCAAAATACCAGAGGAGGTCATATTAAAGAAGTGTTCTGTTTCATCCGGTATCGTAAAATGCGCTATAGTTTCCAGGAAAAAGACTGAGCTCCCCTTTAAAGAGATCCCCCTGCCAAAGATGTCTTTATCAAAGATGCGAGCCCGTATAGCGGAAGATCTTTCGGCTATTCACACAATAAAAGAGGATATAAGAAAATACACGCAATACAAAGACAGATTCGTGAAAATAAGGGAGGCCTTCGAAAAAGAACTGGAATTCCATGAGGCAAAAAGAGGCATGGGCCGTTCCGGAGCTATCACTTACATAGTCGGCTACATACCTTACGACGCCGCGGCCAAACTCCTTTCGAAGGCCAAAGCGGAAAGATGGGGCGCAACGATATCCGAACCTTCCGAAAACGACCTGGTGCCCACACTTATACGCAACCCGCGTTGGATATCTATAATAAGTCCGGTATTCCGAATGATAGGGATAGTTCCCGGCTACAGAGAGCTGGATACAAGCATGTGGTTTTTGATATTCTTTTCGGTATTCTTCGGAATGCTGATAGGCGACGCCGGATATGGCATTATATTTTTTGTGCTAACAGCCGCAGCGCAGTTTAAGTTTGGGTACAGAATAAAAGACAAGTCCCCGTTCATACTTCTTTATATACTTAGTTCTTGCGCGATAGTTTGGGGCGTCCTCTCCGGCACATACTTCGGACAGGAGTGGCTGCCGCAATCTGTTAAGCCCTTGGTCCCGGCATTACGGAACGACAAAAGTGTGCAATCGATATGCTTTTTTATAGGCGCACTACATCTCACCATAGGCCGCCTGTGGAGAGCGGTACTGAAATGGCCGTCTCTTGATGCCCTATCCGATGTGGGATGGGCCGTAATATTGTGGGGCGGATTCTACCTCGCGAAGCTCCTGATCTTAAGCGAACCTCTTCCTTCTTTTGCGAAGTGGCTCTTTATTTCAGGCGCCGTTCTCGTTCTATTTTTTACAAGTCCCAACAAGAACCCCCTCAAGGCTCTCGCGGGTGGCGCGGGAAGCCTGGCGCTAAACTTCATGAACAGCTTCACGGACGTAGTCTCTTATATCAGGCTTTTTGCCGTAGGGCTAGCCACGGTAGCCGTCGCCGATTCTTTCAATAAGATGGCCAGCGAAGTCGGTTGGAGTAATCTTATTGCTGGCCTTGTAGCGTCTTTGATACTGGTAATCGGTCATGTCCTGAACTTACTACTCGGTCCGCTTTCAATAATAGTGCATGGGGTAAGGTTGAATGTGCTTGAATTCTGCAGCCACGCGGATATAAAATGGAGCGGATTTTCATATAGTCCTTTAAAAACTAAACTTGAAGATAATGAAAAACGTTAAGGAGGGTAGCGTATGGACACAGGAGGGTTGATTCAATTGAAAGATCTGGGAGTAGGAGCAGTTCTGGCGCTTTCCGCGGCAGGTTCAGCGTTAGGCGCGGGCGAAGCCGGCATGGCTGCTATAGGCGCATGGAAGAAGGCCCTATCGCAGAATAAGACCGCCTCCTTCATCCTCATAGCCTTTGTAGGAGCGCCTCTCACACAAACCATCTATGGTATGATATTAATGAATAAAATGATGGATGTCGTGAATAAAGGCAGTTATATGTTAGGCGTGGGAATATTCTGCGGTTTCGCCATGGGAATGTCCGCTTGGATGCAAGGTAAGGCCGGAGCCGCCGCTTCCGATGCTATGGGAGAGACGGGTAAAGGGTTCGGGAATTATATAATAGTGCTCGGAATAATAGAGACTGTCGCGTTATTCGTTATGGCCTTTGCTATGGGCCTTTTAGGCAAATTCACAGTATAGATAAGACATAAAAAATCGTTGACTTTACCCTGCGCGCTGATATAATGGTTTTAAGATAAATCATGTTTCGCAAGGCCTCTCGTAGGTATCTGCAAGAGGCCTTGTTTTCTAATATACGTTTTTTAGCATAGAGATAGGGTTAGATAAAAATGAAGGGAGACTGGAAATGCGTTTTGATCTTTTAGTTCTTGCCCCACTGGGGTCTATTCTGGCGCTCGCCTTCGCGGGATATCTTGCATTCAAGATATTGAAAAAAAGCGAAGGAAGCGATGATATGGTGAAGATAGCGGAAGCCGTAAGGGAAGGCGCCTATGCTTATTTAAAGAGACAATATTCGGGCGTAGCTATATTTTTCGCGGCAATGTTTGTAGTATTGATAGTGCTCGCATTGTACGGCAAACTTCCCATATTCGTCCCATTCGCATTTCTAACAGGCGGGTTCTTCTCCGGCCTTTCAGGCTTTATTGGCATGTCTATCGCCACCAGGGCCAGCGCAAGGACCGCGAATGCGGCAAAGTCCAGCCTTAACGCAGGACTGAATGTCGCTTTTTCATCCGGAGCGGTCATGGGCCTTGTGGTAGTAGGCCTCGGACTTTTGGACCTTTCAATATGGTATTATCTGCTCGACTGGTGGTACTCAAGCCATGCCACCCCGCATGGGATGGACAAACTAGGCGCTATAACTTCTACGATGTTATGTTTCGGTATGGGTGCAAGTTCGCAGGCATTATTTGCGCGAGTAGGCGGGGGTATATTCACTAAAGCCGCAGATGTAGGGGCAGACCTGGTAGGTAAAGTAGAGGCCGGCATACCTGAAGACGACCCAAGGAACCCTGCAGTTATAGCAGATAATGTCGGTGACAATGTCGGAGACGTCGCCGGAATGGGCGCCGACCTGTATGAGTCTTATGTCGGTTCCATAGTCGCGACTTCCGCATTGGGAGTAGCAGCATTCGGGCGCTTGGGACTTAGCCTACAATCGGTCACTATCCCGATGGTCATGGCTGCGGTTGGTGTATTAGCATCGATAATAGGGACCTTCTTTGTAAAGACTGAAGAGAAAGCCGACCAAGGGGCTCTGCTTAAAGCCTTACGCCGCGGCGTTTTTTCCAGCTCGCTGATAGTGGCTATAATATCTTTCTTTGTTGTTAAATATAATCTTGGAGGCCAATACATAGGAGTATACTGGGCAGTTCTTTCGGGCCTTGTAGGGGGTGTTCTTATAGGTCTCTCCACTGAGTTCTTCACTTCCAGTAAATATAAGCCGACTAAAGCGGTTGCCGCATCATCTATCACAGGCCCCGCTACCGTAATAATAAGCGGTATATCTGTCGGTATGTTATCTACCGCCGTACCCGTAATAGTTGTAGCGGCTGCTATCATGGCAAGCTATTATCTGGCTGGCGGAGGCGCTAACCCAAATCTTGGGTTGTACGGAGTAGCCATATCAGCGGTTGGGATGCTATCGACTCTTGGTATAACTCTGGCCACTGATGCATACGGCCCTGTTGCTGACAATGCAGGTGGCAACGCCGAGATGTCGCATCAAGAGAAGGAAGTAAGACAGCGTACGGATGCACTTGACTCCCTGGGGAATACTACCGCCGCTACGGGTAAAGGATTTGCCATCGGTTCAGCGGCATTGACTGCCCTTGCATTGATCGCTGCTTATCGCGACCAAATCATGATAATGGGCGGTACGATCGATCTTTCCATGATGAACCCCAGGACCCTGGTCGGCCTTATGGTAGGCGGCATGCTGCCATTTGCGTTCTGCGCTCTTACCATGAACTCAGTCGGAAAGGCCGCGGGTTATGTAGTGGTGGAAGTGAGGCGGCAATTTAAAGAGATGGTCGGGATCATGAAAGGGGAGACGAAACCTGATTACGCAAGATGCGTAAGTATAGTTACCGCGGCGGCGCAAAAAGAGATGATACTCCCATCGGCCCTTGCGATAATATCGCCAATAGCCATAGGTCTCGTAGCAGGCGTGGACAGCGTCACAGGCATGCTTGTCGGCGCTACTGTAACCGGATTCGTCCTGGCAATAATGATGGCTAACGCGGGCGGCACCTGGGATAACGCAAAGAAATATATAGAAGAGGGAAACTTCGGAGGTAAGGGTTCGCTCGCGCATAAAGCCGGTGTGGTAGGCGACACTGTGGGCGATCCGTTCAAGGATACTTCGGGACCGAGTCTTAACATATTGATAAAACTCATGTCAATGGTCTCTATAGTCTTCGCATCATTTATAATGAGCGCTACTTTGATGAAATAGGCACTCTGCCTAAAGAGTCCTACTAAGCAAGGGTCTGCAATGATAGAGCGGTATCTATTAATAGCTTCGGTGTTTATCCCTATTATAGGTTCGTGCACACTACCTATAATAGGGAGATTCTCCGAACGTATCAGGAACTTTACGGCGCTTGGCTGCATATTGGCATCTTTGGTGGCATCGCTACTGATGATACCGTCTGCTTTAAAAGGCGCCGTTCCTGCGATCCATATAGATTTACCGCTCGGATGTAATTTCGTATTGACCGCGGATATCCTGGCATTATTCATGGCTGTAGTTTCGTCCTTCATCGGCGCCATCATAATATTCTATTCGTTCGATTATATAAGCCATTATGATAATAGGAATGAGTACTATTTTATGGCGGTCCTTTTCCTCGGAGCCATGATGGGCCTGGTATTTTCGGCAAACCTGGTATTCCTTTACCTATTCTGGGAGATAACGGCGATAGCGAGCTGGCGCCTTATAGGGTTCTTCAGAGAAAAAGAGCAGGTCCAAAAGGCAGATAAGGCATTCCTGGTAACGGTAGCCGGGGCGTTTATGATGCTTATAGGCTTTGTCTACCTGTATCAAAAAGCCGGTTCGTTCGACCTGTCGGCTATAAAGCAAGCATTCGCGTCCCAACCCATCCCGGATATAGTCGTAGCCCTGATCCTTATAGGCATCCTTACAAAATCAGCAACCCTTCCTTTTCACACCTGGCTCCCAGACGCGGGCGTAGCGCCCTCCCCGGTAACGGCACTGCTTCACGCGGCAGTCCTAGTAAAAATAGGTGTATACGTATTTGCCAGGCTTTTCATAACTACATTCACTATAAGCGCTGTTTGGCATACGGTCGTTCCTGTCATACCCGCCGTAAGCGCACTTGTCTCTGCCGGAGCGGCTCTTGTAGCCACAGATA
>JAGOLR010000081.1 GCA_017993955.1 Candidatus Omnitrophota bacterium | reverse complement strand
CTACTATATCGGCGCGCTTGAGAGCGCTTTTGGGCTCTCTTAAAACTCCGCGTGGCACAAGATGCCCGTTACCGAAAGGGTTGCCGGAATCGATAAGTACTATGTCGAGGTCGCGCCTCAATTCCCAGTGCTGGAATCCGTCATCAAGTATTGCAATGCTCGTGCCGTACAACTTAACGGCGCGGTCTGCGGACCTGAACCTGTCTTCCCCTACAAGTATAGGAGTATCCGGAAGATTCTTCTTCAACATAGCCTGCTCATCCCAGCCATACCCCCGTATAAGGACGGCAGGATCCCGTTTTAACTCTTCTTTGATCAGGCCGGAAAGCATTATTGTAAAAGGGGTTTTCCCGGTGCCTCCCAAAGTAATATTACCCACACTTATCACTTTAAGCGGGGCCCTCTCGGAACGAAAGATGCCGATGCCATACAACATCTTTCGGCAAATTATCACAATCGCGTAAATTACAGAAGCTAACCGCAGAACCCATTTCAAAGGAAGTGCGAGAGGACTCTTTATCTTATCTGTCATCAGTGAATATACGAAACTTCTCATAAGCCAATAATCGTTCTCATGTTTTTAAAAGAGTTGCCATATCTTCTACGCATCTATCCGCTGCGCCACGGTTATCAGATATGGCGGCTCTGGCGTTACGGCCGAGAGACGAACGCTTATCCGGATCACTTAATAACTCGATTGTCTGCCGGGTAAGCTCTTCTATGTCTTTGACCTGCACCGCGCCTTCTCTTTCCAATAATATAGCTACTATGGATCTGAAATTGAACATGTGAGGACCGAACATTACCGGCTTTTCCAATATAGCAGGCTCTATCGGATTCTGGCCTCCATGCTTAATGAGACTTCCGCCTACAAATACGATCGTCGACGCCGCATAAAATTCGGCCAATTGCCCTATCTTATCGAGTATAAAAACAGTTCTTGCCGGTAAAGGCATTCCCAAGACCGATATGTTAGAGACCATGACAGGCTTAAAACCCCCGGCCCTTACCACCCTATCCACCGCAGAAGATCGTTCCACGTGACGGGGCGCTATAAGTAATTTAAGATCGGGGAAACGCTTTAGTATTTCATCGTAGGAGGATATCACCATCTCCTCTTCGCCCGGATGAGTGCTGCCTGCGACAAAGAGGGTGTCGCCCCTCTTAAGCTCCAGAGTTTCTAGAGTCCGCTCTACGTTATTCCTAGGAACGGACGGCAATATATCAAACTTTATGTTGCCTGCAACCGACACATTCTCTGCCGGCGCCCCCATAGCTATTATCCTGTCCGCGTCCAGCTTTGACTGCATACAGTATTTGCGTATAAGCCCCAGAGTCTTTCTTAAAAATGGCTTGGCGAACATATATTTACCGAATGACCTATCGGATATTCTGCCATTAATAATTATGCTCGGCACCGATCGCTTATCAAGCTCCTTGAGAACATTCGGCCATATCTCGGTCTCCACCATGATATATATTTTAGGCCTTATAAGACCGGCGACTTTACGCACTATAAAACCAAAGTCGAGCGGAAAATATATTATGACCGCATCGTTTGAAAAAAGTTTCTTCGCGAGATCATTGCCGGTTTTCGTTATGGTCGAAAGCACTATCGTAGAGCCCTGAAAACGCTTTTTAATTAGCGGTATAACGGCCCTGCATAATGCCACCTCACCCACGCTAACCGCCTGTATCCATATAACATCTTTTGCGGCGGCAAGCGAATCGCGCTTATCTTTAGAATACTCGCCGAACCTCTCCCCGAAATCCTTATGCAGCTTACCTTTGAAAACAAGCGCAGGGAGGTAGAAAAGCGAGAATACCGCAAACCCTAAATCATATATCATAACTCACTCACAAATTTTTGCCTTAACCGGAAGACACTAACCTTTGGGGAACCCCTTCCGCTTGTCGTAAATTTCCATTAGGCATGGAAATTTACTGTGATAAAATTTTGATCGGCCAATGAACCTCGACACTTAAAATTGACCAGTGAGTTAGTTTCATTGGCCGGTCTAAATTGCCAATAGGAATCAAAATTTTATAACAGTCGCTCCAGGGTTTCCCCAAAGGTTTCGTCACCAATCGGTGGCGGAAAATCTCTTCGTTTACCCGAGTAAATTTTTTGCAACGCTTATTGGGGCCCCCGACGGGTCGGTATCGAACGGGGTCTTAAAACCTGATTTTGCTGAAACAAAATCAGGTTTTACGAAATTAGATTTTCCTATGGAAAATCTATGTCCCCGGAAGATACCGACCCGGAGAGGGGCTCGTTCGGTTTCAAAAAATCACACACTATGCACGCGGATGAGCTTTGTCATAGACCGCTTTCAGACGCTCGGCGGTAACATGTGTATATATAGTGGTCGTGGACAGGTTCGCATGGCCCAGGAGTTCCTGAACACTCCTTAAGTCCGCACCGCGGTCCAAAAGGTGCGTCGCGAACGAATGGCGCAGCGAATGCGGCGATATCTTCTCTGTAATACTGCACTTCGCCACGTATTTGTCCACTATCCTCCTGACGCTTCTGTCGGTAAGCCGCCTGCCGGATCGATTGAGGAAGACCGCGTCCCGCTCTTTGACAGGCCACTCGCTCCTGTTATCGATATACCTTTTTATCGCGGCCACGGCCGGTTCCCCTATCGGTGCCAGGCGCTCTTTCGACCCCTTACCGAAGACTTTTACTACGCCGCTTATAAAATCAACATTCCTCATGTTCAGCCCGACCAGTTCGCTTACGCGCATTCCGGTAGAATATAATGTCTCGAGTATCGCCCTGTCGCGCAAACCGTCTACGGTATCTGCCGGAGGCGATTGGACCAGCTTCTCCACATTTTCTATACCTAAAAATACAGGAAGTTTCTTGTCAAGCTTCGGGGTGGATAAGACTGTGGCGGGGTTATTCTTGACATAGCCTTCCCGGTAAAGGAACCTGAAGAAGCTTCTAAGGCTGGCAAGTTTTCGGGCTACGGTCCTTTTAGAAAAGTTCTTGGACCTCATTTCCGCGAGGTAGCGCCTTAGCGTAAAATGGTCGACCGAGTCAACATCCTTACCCGCCAGGAATGCCTCAAAAGACCTCAGATCTATAACATAATTCTTTATAGTATGCGGCGAGGCATTCTTCTCGACCTTTAAATAATTGATGAAAGTTTCGAGGTGCCTTTGCATTATTTACCGTTCTTATGGCTGAGGATTGGCCTCGGGAGAAGCTGCGGCTTCTTTTTCCGGAAGCTTGCGCGACACAAACGTGCATTTCGGATAATTTGAACACCCGAAGAACAATCCGCGTTTTGAACGCCTTTGTATAAGCTCCCCTCCGCATCCGTTGGGGCACTTGACTCCGGAGGTTATCGACTTCGCGTGTTTGCAGGCCGGATAGGCCGAACAGCTCATGAACTTTCCGCGCCGTCCCCACTTTATAACCATAGGCTTACCGCACAAAGGGCATACCTCGTTTGTAGGCACGACCTCTTTTTTAACATCCTTCATCTCGATCTTCGCCGCTTCTACAGAATGCATAAAAGGAGAGTAGAAGCTCTTAAGCACCACCACCCAATCTATTTCACCCTCCTCTATACCGTCGAGCTCATCTTCCATGTGGGCGGTAAACTCCACATCGATTACCTTGGGGAAGTGCTTCATCAGTAACTGAGTAACTATGCCGCCCAGTTCCGTAGGTTTAAAATAACCCGACTCCCTTATTACGTAATCGCGGGCAGTTATGGTCTGTATTATAGGAGCGTATGTCGAAGGTCTTCCTATGCCTAGCTCTTCCAGGGCTTTTATAAGAGAGGCATCGGAATACCTGGGAGGCGGTTTGGTGAAATGCTGGCTTGGCAACAGCTGAAGAAGGTCAAGCGGTTCGCCTTCGGACAGAACCGGCATCCTCCCCTTCTTGGCGTCTTCATCCTCCTCCTTATCCTGCTCGGTTTCATACACTACGGTGAACCCGTCAAAAACTATCTTTGTCGCCGTAGACTTGAAAATATAATCGCCGGCCTTTATATCGACCGTAGTCTGCGAATATACTGCTGGAGTCATCTGGCTGGCCATGAAACGGTTCCAGATCAATTGGTACAACTTAAATTGATCCGGGGTCAAAGATGATTTTATCGATTCCGGATCCCTGAGAGGAAGCGCCGGACGCACGGCCTCGTGCGCCTCCTGGGCGCTTTTGCGCGATTTATAAGCATTGGGCACATCCGGATAATATTTCTTTCCGAATCTATCCAGTATGTAGGTCTTGGCTGCGGCCTGGGCGTCTTTAGAGACCCTCACAGAGTCGGTCCTCATATAGGTGATGAGACCTACCGACCCTTCTCCCTCTATCTCCACTCCTTCATAAAGAGTCTGCGCTATCTGCATGGTGCGCGCGCCTGAAAATCTTAATTTATTAAAAGCCTCCTGCTGAAGCTTGCTCGTGGTAAACGGAGGGTATGGATTCTTTTTCTTCTTACCTTCTTTTATTTCACCCACCACGAATTGCTGCCGGCACAGTTCGGCGACTATATTATCGGCCTTATCTTTTCTGTCTATCTCTATCTTCTTGCCTTTGTAAGACGCGAGCTTCGATCTGAAAGAGTCTTCAGCCTTGTAGCCTTTTCTTTTTAGGTCGGCCTCTATCTCCCAATATTCCTGGGGCTTGAACTTCTTTATCTCCTCCTCGCGTTCAACTATAAGCCTTACAGCCACGGACTGGACACGGCCGGCGCTCAATCCTCGGGAAACCTTCTTCCATAACAGGGGGCTCAATGTATATCCGACGAGCCTGTCAAGTATGCGCCTGGCCTGCTGGGCATTAACAAGGTGCATATCTATATCTCTGGGGTGTTTAAATGCCTCGAGCACCGCGTCTTTTGTTATTTCGTCGAAGGTCACCCTATAAAATTTTTTCTTTTTGTCCAAAAGGGCTGTCCCTATATGCCAGCTTATAGCTTCTCCCTCACGGTCAGGATCGGCGCATAGATATATGGCCTCTTTGCCTTCGGCTTCCTTTTTCAACGCAGTCAGGTTCTTCTTCCTATCGGCCATGACAACGTACTCTGGCTTAAAATCATTCTCCACATCTATGCCTAACTTCGATTTGGGCAGATCTATGATATGGCCCATGCTCGATGTTACCAGATAATTCTTGCCCAGGAATTTATTTATCGTCTTCGCCTTTGCCGGCGACTCGACTATTACAAGATTCTTTGGCATGTATATAACTCCTTTTTTAAGGCTTTAACTCAAAGTTCAAATGTCAAAACTCAAAATTATAACTTAAAACCTCTAAATCTACTCCAGCTCCAAAGGACACCGCAACTTTGCACTTTGTACTTTACGCTTTACACTAATTTCGGTTCTCCGTCCGGACGAATTGTTTCCCCGGCATCTCTTTGATCAGCTTCTTAAGTTGGAGGTTAAGCATGGCTTTTGACGCGTTAGCCTGATCAAGGCCCGACGAGCTAATAATATCGTCTACATGGATGGGCTCGTCTGACAGGACCTTATATATCTTCCTCTCATCTTCTGTAAGCGAATTATAAATGTAAGCCCTGGTGGTTTTTTCGATCTTGCTATCGATGACCTTGCGCTCTTCTTCGGGAACTCCTTCCAATTCTACGATCTTTAGCTCTTCGAGTATATCGTCTACGGAAGATATAAGACGCGCGCCGTCTTTGATCAGGTCATTAGTGCCGCCGCTTGTCTGGGACGATATCTTGCCCGGCACCGCAAAGACCTCCCGCCCTTGCTCGGCCGCGAAATTTGCCGTTATAAGCGCCCCCGAATTCCTGGCAGCCTCTACAACAACTATCCCGAGCGATAGACCGCTTATTATACGGTTTCGGGCAGGAAAGTTATTAGGTAGAGGCGGCATATCATCTTCGTATTCCGTCACGACAGCGCCGGAGGCGGCTATCTCTTCATATAAGGCAGCGTTCTCCGGAGGATAGATCGTGCCGTGGCCCGAACCCATCACCGCTATAGTGCGCCCCTTGGCTCTTATCGCGCCTCTATGAGCCGCGGAATCAACACCCCTGGCCATACCGCTTACTACCGTAACTCCTCTCAAGGCTAACTCGAAACCTATCTTGTCGCTCATCTCGATACCGTAAGGAGTAGCGCGGCGCGAACCTACAACGGCGACCGCCACCTCATCCTGCGGTAATAGCGAGCCGTTCACATACAGCGCTTTTGGCGGCGTATGTATATTCCTCAGGTTCTTCGGATACTCCGCAGCGTCTATATTTATCGTCCTGATTTCCATTGTACCTTACTCAAATATTATTGCCTTCACTTTAGGCACTATTATAGGCCGGCATCCTGGCACTAAAATTTCGGGTCCTGCCACTACCATAGTCTTTTGTTCTATAGGGGCTTTCAACGGCCTCGAGGCGTATATCAACACTATATTAGGACTACCGATCCGGTCGTGTCCCCTCCAGCGCCGTAGAGCCCCTATGCGACAAAAGCCTCGGTAGTGTCACCCGAAATTTTCTAAATTTGTACATACCAACCCTTTGGAACTCACAAAACGAGGCAAATTTTCCTCGATCTCACTAGTATTTTTTCGCTGCATGCCGCAGGCGGTTACTTTTTGGCCGCCTGGAGCGACTGTTATAAAATTTTGATACCTTATGGCGGTATGGATCGGACAATGAAACTACCCTTAAATTCTATGCGCTTAGGTTCATTGGCCGATCAAAATTTTATCACAGTGAATTTCCATGCCTAATGGAAATTCACGACAAGCGGAAGGCGGCCATAAAAGTAAACGCCATCTGCAAGGGCGAATAAATCTCACTTTCCCTTACGAAATATGAGCCCGAATGCCGTCCAGCTCCCTATTATTATAAGAAAACTCAAAGAAACGGTATTCAGCACCAATATATTCCTGGCCACCGCGGAACGCTCTCTCCTGAAGATA
>JAGOLR010000080.1 GCA_017993955.1 Candidatus Omnitrophota bacterium | reverse complement strand
CCTTGTCGCCTTCAGGCAGCCCTCTACCGACGCCTATAGGAAACTCCGGCCCCTCCGTAAATACGAAAACAAACGATGTCTTATCGTCGTGCGCGTAGGTGAGCCTTCCCACTATATCAAGGTAGGGCGAATTCCCGTCCCTGGTCGACTGGTTCCATCCCCGGGTAAAACCCAGATCGGCGGTCAGCTTCGGATTGATCACATAGGTGCCGAGTATGCCGGTTTGCGTGCCCGGCTCCGCGTAAAAGAACTGGTAGCTGTTCGAATAGAGTGCCCTTGCCGGATCTCCGAAAGCGTTGTATATATTGGCGCTGAAATGTTCGAATCCGGAGATGGTCAACCACTTTCCGGCGCGCACCTTTGCCGGTATATAAGGAAGCGCGACATCCACATACATCTGGAGCGGGTCGAATTGGTATCTGCCGGTCTGCGTATCGCCCAGGCCGTTGGAGTGTATGAAACGGGCGTCGTATCCCCAGATGCCCTCCAGGCGGAAGCCGAGGTCAAACTCTTTCTTAGCGGGGTCGACCGTTCTTTCGGCGTTCAGGCTGATCTTGTCGACGAGCGGCGTGTTCCTCAAGTTATTAAAGGTAAGGAACGTCGGGCCTGCATAGGGCTGCGGGGCTGTTGTGTCATACATATATCCGCCCTGCGCGTAGCCATAGAATCTGATGCCGGTCTTATCGAGAATAGTCTCCATACCAGCGCTGTCCAGAATATCCATAAAAAGCCCCTGCGGCGTCGTAACCGGCGTAGGCGTACATGCCGCACATGCAGCGCACGCCCCGCATGTTCCGATGACCGCGTGGGTTGCGGCCGCTTCGCCTGCACTGGTACTTGTTGCCGCGTCGGAAACGCTGAGTGTCCCGGCAGCCATTAAGATAATCGCAATAAAAACCGTTCCGATCATCCGAATCACTCGTCTTTTCATAGCATCCTCCGATTTAGTAAAAAAGCGCCTTTCGGTCCTCCGCGGACCATAAAGACGCCTGCGTCAAAAAAATAAGCGTTTCCGTTACCGGAAAACGCCTTTGTTGCCGAACACATCTATGTGTCTAAACCAAACTACGCATATACAAGTAAAGAAATACTAATTTTGGTAACCCCGAATTTTCATAAAAGGAAAATCCGGGATATCTCAGACTGACTTTAATTCTGAAATTTCTCAGAAGAAGTTTCAGAATAACCGTTTTTACGCATTTTTATCAGTCCGGCACATTTTTTTTCCAGGTGCCTGCGTATTTTTAATACCATTACATGGGATATGCCAAGTCTCGATCCGGCCTCCCGTAACGTCAGACCTTCCATAAGAAGCGCCATAACCTCTTTTTCCCTGGCTGTAAGCATAAGTTTTTCGATTTTTTCATATATGATAGCGACATCGGTAGCCTGCTCTGCCGAATGGTCTTCTATATATAGCATATCCTCCACCGCGTTGTAGCCGTCTTCCCCGACTTGGTCGATGCTTGTAAGCTTTACCTTGTCCATAGCGGTTCTGATATGGTTCTTAAGGTGGAAGAAACATCCCTGCAGTATATAGCTATCGGTTTTATCAGATAGTTTCCCCAGGCTATACTCTATCCACAGATGCTCCATCGCCTCCTGGTAAAGGTCTTCATCATTAAAGAACGTGAAATGGCCATTCAGGCGATGCGTTATGCCATTCAGCTTGGGTGAAATCCGTTGTATGAGTTCTTCGAACGTAAATTTCATACAATTACTTCCTTTTTTACTAGGAACCAACAGCTAAGCTCTGGTAGCTAAAAATGCCCTCTACGCGCAGTCTGTGCGCATAAAGGGCATCATTGTCCTTCCCTACATTTTATATAGCTTCTTCGACGAAGCCGGTTCTACCTGTATTTATTTGTTATAGGCATCCTTCTATCCTTACCGAAGGCCTTGGGTGTTATCTTTATACCCGGCGGCGCCTGGCGTCTTTTGTACTCACTTCGGTCAACCATATCTAAAACCCTCTTTACGGTATCCGGATCGAATCCTAACTTTGTTATCTCGTCAAAGCCTTTGTCCTCTTCGACGTAGGCCTTTAATATCTTATCCAACAGTTCGTAAGGTGGTAGTGTATCAGAGTCTCTCTGGTCAGCCTTGAGTTCAGCTGTCGGTTCGCGGTCAATTATTGAGTCTGGTATCACCTTGCCGATCGAATTACGATAACCGGCCAACTTGTAGACCATCATTTTAGGAACGTCTTTTATAACAGCGAATCCTCCGGCCATATCGCCGTAAAGCGTAGCATAGCCTGTGCTCATCTCGGATTTATTACCGGTAGTGAGTACTAGCCATCCGAATTTGTTCGAGAGTGTCATTATAAGGTTGCCGCGGATTCTGGCCTGCAGGTTTTCCTCTGCGGTATCTCGGCCCATACCGGCAAAATGTTTCTCCAAAGAGATCATCGAAAGTTTAAATATCGGTTCTATGGAAATAGAGATGAACTTAATACCAAGGTTCTCAGATAGCTTTCGGGCATCGGATTCGGATCGTTCCTGAGTATACCTTGAAGGCATAAAAACGCCTATAACGTTATCTTTTCCAAGAACATCTACGGCTATAGCGGATACAAGGGCTGAATCTATACCGCCGCTTATCGCTATAACGGCTTTTTTGAAGCCGTTCTTCTTTATATAGTCTCCGAGACCTAAAAGAAGGGCCTTGTAAATTTCTTCGGCAGAACCGAATTTCTTCAAGGGTCTTTTTTCGATCGCCGGCCTTTTTTTGTCTGCCAACGCCTTATCTATAACGATAACGTTCTTTGGGTTACGGGATCTCGCAGTATCCATCGGCAGGTCTACCGAAAAGAGATCCTCTTGAAAAGCGGCTCCCCGGGCTACAACCCTCCCCATCTCGTTTACAACCATACTTTGTCCGTCGAAGACTAGCTCATCCTGTCCGCCCACAAGGTTTACGTAGGATATCGCCGTTTTATTAAGTCTCGCCTGCGAGCATATGACCTCTTCCCGAAGCTCGATCTTTCCGTAGTGATATGGCGAGGCGTTTATATTGATGATTAGATGAGCGCCGAGAGCGGCCTGCAAAGATGTGGGCTTTCCTTTATGCCATATATCTTCACATATGTTTACGCCGAAAATCACGTCCCCTATTTTAAATACGGACGGATTTAACCCGGAGTTAAAGTATCTTATTTCGTCGAAGACCCCGTAATTTGGAAGGAATATCTTGCGGTATACGCCCTTGATCCGCCCTTTTTGTATAACGGCAGCGGCGTTGTATATACCTTTCTTATCCCTGTCGACAAAACCGACTATTGCCGTGATATTTTGCGTTGCCTTGGCGACTTTATGCAGGATTTGCAGGTTTTCGTCTACGAAGTTTTTTTTCAGCAAAAGGTCTTCCGGCGGGTACCCAGTTATGGTGAGCTCCGGAAATGACACAATATCCGATCCGAGCGCCGAAGCTTTCGATATGTTATCGCATATCTTTGCGCAATTTCCGTCAAAGTCACCGACTGTGCAGTTTATTTGAGCTATGGACAGCCTGATATTTTTTTTCATCTTAGCACCTGCTGGTTCCTTCAATTGCTCCTATTTTTCGCAGCTTAAGGATGTTTTATTTATAAAAAAAGTCCGCATTCTTATCTTCAAAGATTGCGGACATCTTAGTCCTTTATAAAAATAAAATCTTCCAGCGAACTTTGCCGGAAGACCTCTTTGTCTTGTTATTTAAGCATATCATTTTTCTTGCTCGATGTCAACTAAAGCATGCAAAATTTTTTAATTCCTAACCTCACTTCTTCATCTTGTCGATAAGTATGATGGCCTCGGCTATTTCTCTCATAGACTTTCGCATGTCCATGCTCTGTTTTTGTATCATCCTGAACGCCTCTTCTTCGGTCATGTTCTGCTGCCGCATCAAGATGCCCTTGGCTCTCTCTACGGTCTTCCTCATTTCCAGCTCTTCCTGGATGACCCTGGTTTTGACCATCAGTTCGGCGTTCTCTATTACTATGGCGGCCTGATTCGCGACGGTCTTAAGGACCTCTATCTCAGTCTTCGTGAATTTATGTGGATAGGAAGTGTAGCTATTGAGAACGCCGATTATTCTGCCCTTTACCGAAAGAGGCACAGATAGTAGCGATTTCAGGTTCTCTTTCAATGCTATCGCTTTATATTTATACTCAGGTTCTTTGGCAAGGTCGAATATCGCTATGGGGGTGTTGTCCTTAGCGGCTTTGCCGGCTATCCCCTCACCCAGTTTCAGGTTCGGCTTTTTGTTGTACGCCTCGCTCATCGACTGGGTGGCCTTTAAGGTTAATTCGCCCGTCTTGGGGTCGATAAGCATGAGCGAACATATCTTGGAGTCCATTATCTCTGCAGTCACGGTTACGATAAGTTTTAGTATATCCTCCAGGTAAAGATTGGAGGTTATGGTTCCTGCGACTTTGGATATCGCCTCAAGCTGTTTTGTGTGGGAGGAAGCGCTTCGTGTTTTTTCTTTTTTAGATTGTTCGCTCATAATATTCTATAAGGGGTTTATTTTGGTACCTAAAAAACTATCGTCAGGTTCTTTCGGGATCTCCTGTATCCACCCTTTATTTAATCCCAAAAGAGATGCCTCGTCAACTATATTCTTATACTCATCACGAGAGATGCCCGTAGAAAGTTCTGTGTATTCGTCGGACTTGAAAGCAGGATAATACTGGCTCATTATGCTCAAATGCGTATTTTGCGAGAGGTTGTCGCGTATGAACTTTAATGAGTTTATTGTCCCGGATACATTATTAGGTATCGCCAATAATCTTATTATTAACCCCCTGGTTGCTATACCGTTTTTATCGGTATTCAGGTCGCCTACCTGTTTATGCATCTCTATTATGGCGGATCTGTCGAATGAGACATAACCATCCGCATCCGAATACTTTTTTGCCATAGCGTCGTCCGAGTATCTCATATCCGGTAAATATATATCGACTATACCGTTAAGTAGTTTTAAAGTCTCGGCCAATTCATATCCGCTTGTGTTATATACGATAGGTATATCGAGTCCTTTTGATGAGGCGGTTTCCAGTGCGGCGACGATCTGAGGGAGGTATTGAACGGGGCTTACAAGATTTATATTATGACAACCCTTTTTCATTAGATCCAGCATCCCCGAGGCCAGCTCATCCCGGGACATTTCTCTACCTTTGTCCAGTTGGCTGAATTTGTAATTTTGGCAGTATACGCATTTCATATTGCAATGAGAGAAAAATACAGTTCCGGATCCTTTGAGGCCGGATATAGGCGGCTCTTCCCCATGATGCTGCATAAAGCTATAGACCTTTGCCTTGGAGCCTGCGCGGCAATAACCAAGTTTCCCGGATAGGCGGTTTACCCCGCATCTCCTTGGGCATATTGCGCACCTTGACAGGCATTTTTCAAGTACGGCGGCAGCCTTTTTTATGAGATCTATTTTTTTGACATTCATATTCGATATCATATAAGTAAAAATTATCTTATATACTTTTTAGGGTCCAGGGTTTTGCCGTCTTTTCTTATCTCGAAATGCAGGTGCGGCTGGATGGCGTTATTTTTGGCATTGCCGGTGTTGCCGGTGTACCCGATAAGCTCGCCGCGGCGAACCTTCTCCCCCGCTCTTGCCATGATCTTTGAAAGATGGGCATAATATGTCTGCGAACCGTCGGGGTGGTATATCATCACATAGAGCCCGTATCCGGTGGGTACGTTCCCCGGGAAGGCTAGGCCGCTCTTAGCCGCTAGGACCGGCGTGCCCAATGGGGCAAATATATCCAGCCCCTCATGTATCCGCCCACCCGACCTCTTTGACCCGTATTCGCCGTTGCCGTAATCGTCCGCCCTCACCTTTATCTGGTTGTTCTTTGGTTTTACCGGGGCCCTGAAATATGGCTCCGAAATATTAAATAATATTGCCGAGATATCGTCATGGAGCCAAAGAGTGACGAGCGAGGTTATCGTTACCAGCGCAAATATCAGAAAAATGAATCTCGAATTCATATAAATTCTATTTTTTTTGGGGTAATTACAGAAAAAGCCATATTTAACAAAATATGGCTTTTTCTGTAACACTCTTGCAGCTTTTGGATCTCGCTTCGTTTACTCTTGCGCTGCCTTTACCGGTGCAGTGGCTGTTTCAGAAACAGCGGTAGCTGCGGTTTCGGCAGTGCCTTTTATAGGCTCGGTCACGATATCCGGGGTCTTTTCAACCTGGCCGGTCGCGACTTCGCCGATCGCTTGAGCTGTATTGGTTACGGTCTCTGTGCCTTTCATGGCGGTGTTGCTGACCGCAGCCGCAGACTCCTTGGTAACATTTGCAGGATACTCAACGATCTTCTTCCAAGCGTTCTTTGTCTTAGCCTGCGGTGTATTATCTGCCGACGCGAAACTTGCGGCGAATATTATCGCGACTAAAACTATGAATGCTATGCCTATCATTTTTTTATTCATCTTGTCCTCCTTTCCTTTCATTTATGTTACTATAAATAACCTTTTGCATCAATAAAAAAGCTAGTTCAGGATGGCGGTGACTATCTGGTTTACAGTCTTTCCGTCGGCCCTGCCCCTGACCTTTTCCATCACGGCCTTCATGACCTTGCCGGTCTCAGACTTAGTTTTAGCCCCGAGTTCATCGGCAACCGAAATGGCCAACGCTTTTATCTCTTCCTCGGTCATCTGTTTGGGCGTGTAAGTTTCAAGGATGGCGAGTTCCGCGCTCTCCTTATCCGCGAGATCCTTGCGGTTACCTTTCGTGAACTGATCGATGGAGTCTTTTCGCTGCTTGATCTGTTTTTGAATAATAAGTAAAACATCGGAATCGTCAACCGATTTTATGTTCTTTTGGATTTCAAGCATCTTTACGGCTGATATAATCATCCTTAGGACAGAGACCTTCAGAGCATCTTTAGCTTTCAAAGAGGTTTTATAATCATGCTCTATCGTTTCGTATAAACGCATAAAAAAAATCCCCGCCCTCATTCTGACGAATGATAGTTATTGCCTTCTT
>JAGOLR010000079.1 GCA_017993955.1 Candidatus Omnitrophota bacterium | reverse complement strand
GTTCGGAGCATACCAGCGTGGACTTTGCCCGTCACGATCTTATGGAAGGGGCTTCCTGTATAGTTGTAAAGACCGGAAGGACCGATGATAAAGCCTTGCGAAAAGTGGCTAGCTTCTGGAAGTCGCTGGGGGGATCAGTATCCGTTATGCACCCTGAGTCGCACGATAGAAGAGTATCCATGATAAGCCACTTGCCGCATGCGGTCGCTTTTGCGCTCGCCGGGTCGGTGGATCCGAAAGATCTCAAGTTCGCGGCAGAAGGTTTTAAGGATACCACAAGGGTAGCTTCGAGCGATCCGGATCTTTGGGCGGATATATTCCTTACAAACGCCCGGGAAACAAAGCGGGCCGGAGATGTATTTTTGAAATCTTTTAAAGAACTTATAAATTCAGTGCAGTCCGGCGACAGGCGCAAGCTTGTGCGTATTCTTAAACAGGCAAAATTTAAACGAGATGCCAAATATGCAAAAGCCGTCTAAGGGGTTGGTGATAGCTATAGACGGGCCTGCCGGGAGCGGCAAGAGTACGGTATCCAAAAGGATAGCCAAGGCTTTAGGCATACTGTATATAGATACAGGCGCTATGTACAGGGCGCTTACGCTGAAAGCCATGCGCCATCACCTAGATATGAATGATGCCGAGCGTTTAACCGAACTGGCTCGTTCTGCAAAGATAGAACTTGAAGAGGAGGGCGGTGGGCTGCAAGTATATCTAGATGGCGAAGACGTGTCGGGGCTAATAAGAACGCCGGAGCTTACGAACAACGTCAAATTTATTGCCAGGGTGCCCGGCGTCCGGCATGAGATGGTGAGACTACAGAGAATGGCCGGTGAGTTAAAGAGCGCTGTGCTTGAAGGTAGAGACATCGGAACAGTTGTTTTTCCAGATGCGGATTTTAAATTTTATCTTGATGCAAGCGTTGAAGAGCGCGCTAACCGCAGGTTCAAGGAACTCATAAGCATGGGGCATAAAGCCGACCTCGGAGCCATAAAAGAAGATATCGTAATTCGTGACGATTCTGACATGAAGCGGGATGTCGGCGCTCTGAAAAAAGCGGACGATGCTATCTATATTGATACATCAAAGATGACGATCGACGACGTTGTTAACGCACTGATCAATCGTATCCAAGCGCAAAAAATAAACGGTCGACGATTAACGATTAACGAAAAACGATAAACGGAATAATGTACTGGATAGGCTGGTTTATTTCGTATATTATATCTAGGTTTTACGTGGGCGTGAAGGTGCGCGGAAGGCACAATGTCCCAAAAGAAGGGGCATTTATACTCGCTGCAAATCATGCATCTAACGCTGATCCGTTTATATTGGGCACATCATTTTACCGGCCTGTAGAATATTTGGCAAAAGAGGAGCTTTTTAACCATCCTTTTAGCCGCTGGATATTTACCAGTTTTCATGCGCATCCTGTGAGGCGCGGTAACGGCGATTACAGGGCGATGAAAGAGACCTTTAAGATACTGCAGAGCGGGAAGCCGCTCCTGATATTCCCGGAAGGCACGCGTTCCAGGAACGGTAGATTGCAGCCGGGTAAGCCCGGCGTAGGTTTCATAGTCAATAAGCTGAACGTCCCTGTAGTGCCGGTATATATAGAAGGCTCTTACGATGCCATGCCGGAGGACATCAAGACCCTTAGGCGACGTCCGGTCAAGATATACATAGGGTCTCCTATGCGTTTTGACGGGTTACCAAACGGCGTAAGAGGCAAGGAAGTATATCAGGAAATAAGCGATAGGATAATGAACAGGATAGCATCGCTTAAGAGCGAATATGAAGGTAAGGCTAGCTAAAAAAATCGGATTCTGCTTTGGTGTAAAAAGGGCCGTTGCCATGGCAGAGACCGAACTCAAGAAGAGCTGCCGGATATATTCGCTTGGATCGATCATCCACAATAAACAGGTCGTCGAAGATCTGGCTCGGCGCGGCCTCAGGGTTATAGATCATCCGCGCAGGATACGCGAAGGGGTTCTGGTCATATCATCTCACGGCATTAGCCCTAAGGTGGCCCGTGAGATAAAAAAGCGCGGATTGAGGATCGTGGACACCACGTGTCCTTTTGTCCTGAAGGCGCAGAATATAGCCAGAAGGCTTAATCGCGAGGGGTATAAGGTTATAATAGTAGGAGATGCTAATCATCCCGAGGTCAGGGCTCTTGTAGATTTTGCCCCTGGTTCTGTGGTGGTGAAGGATAAAAGGGAAGCTAAAAGGCTTAAGTTTAAAGAAACCGATAGAGTCAGCATATTATCACAGACGACGCAGTCGATGGGAAA
Organism: Candidatus Omnitrophota bacterium; assembly: GCA_017993955.1. GTDB lineage: Bacteria > Omnitrophota > Gorgyraeia > 2-01-FULL-45-10 > 2-01-FULL-45-10 > JAGOLR01. The sequence goes on along the minus strand of JAGOLR010000079.1, from coordinate 4,712 downwards.
TTTTCTGGAAACAGTCGAAGCCGTGTCCGGTAGGAAGCTTAAGGCATTTAAGGTTGTCAATACCATATGCAGGGATGCCGGCGACAGACAGGATGCCGCCAGGCGCCTGGCGAGGAGCATAGACGTAATGCTTGTAGTGGGCGGACGTAATAGCGCCAATACGCGCCGGTTGTTCGAGGTATCGAAAAAAATATGCAAAGATTCACATCATATAGAGACCGAGACGGATATAAAGCCGGGATGGTTTAAGCCGGGAAAGATAATGGGCATCACCAGTGGGGCATCGACGCCCGACTGTATAATAGAGAAGGTAGTAAGAGCGGTAGAAGTAAATAATGAAAAAAATAAAACAGAAAGGAAGGTTGTAAAAGTGAAATGGCGAACGAAAAGCAAAGCGTCCAGGATGTAGCAGAAAATCTAGAAGCGAAGGGAGGGGCCACCTCTGAGGATTTTGCAGCATTGTATGCCCAGAGCATAGTAGCTGTAAACGTCAAGCCCGGCCAGATAATGAAGGGCAAGATAATAGCGATAAATCCGAAAGACGTCTTGATCGATATCGGATATAAGTCCGAAGGGCTTATACCTATTGCCGAATTCTCCGATCCTGAGTCTATAAAGATAGGGGACGAGATCGACGTATACCTTGAATCTACCGAAGATGAAAGCGGTATGGTGGTGCTTTCCAAACAGAAGGCGGAACGCGCCGTTGGCTGGGAGATGGTTATCGCTAAGTGTAACGAAGGTGATGTGGTGGAAGGTAAGGTCACCAAAAAGGTCAAGGGCGGGTTTATGGTAAATATAGGCGTAGAGGCATTCTTGCCTGCAAGCCTTGCGGCCATGAGAAGTTACGGTAATCTGAACCAGATGGTAGGGCAGGTCTTCTCGTTCAAGATCGTCAAGATAAACAAACCGCGCAAGAACATTGTGGTCTCCAGAAAGGATGCCCTAAACCAGCAGCGGGATGAGGACAAGAAGAAGCTTTTTGATACCCTGCAAAAAGGTCAGATGATCGCCGGTATCGTGAGGAACATCACCGACTTCGGCGCCTTTGTCGATCTTGGTTCGGGTACGATAGGGCTTCTCCATATCACAGATATGAGTTGGGGGCGCGTATCGCATCCAAGTGAAGTCCTTGCTATAGGCGATAACATAGAAGTGATGGTGTTGGACTTCGACCGCGATAGCGGCAAGGTATCTCTGGGGCTAAAGCAGAAGACTCAGAATCCATGGGAGACCGTTGATGCCAAATACCCCGCAGGTAACAGGATTAAGGGCACTGTGGTTAATCTCGTACCATATGGCGCGTTCGTGGAGCTCGAAAAGGGCGTGGAGGGTCTGCTCCACATATCTGAGCTCTCATGGACCAAGAAATACAATAATCCTAATGAGCTTCTTGCCATAGGCGACAGGATAGAAGTCCAGGTACTGGACGTCGACAAGGCAAACAAGAAGATATCGCTAGGGTTGAAGCAGATAGAGTCGAATCCATGGCTTGAGGTGGACTCCAAATATCCGGTCGGTACAAAGGTTAAAGGTAAGATACGAAACCTTACCGATTATGGCATGTTCATCGAGCTCGATGACGGCATAGACGGGCTGGTGCACGTCTCGGACATATCATGGACAAAAAGGGTAGGACATCCCAAAGATATATACAAGAAAGGCGAGAAGATAGAGGCGGTGGTGCTGGCCGTCGATCCATCCAATCGCCGGATATCCTTGGGTATAAAGCAGCTTACTCCGGATCCGTGGGATGATATAGCGGCTAAATATCCTCCGGAAAAGGTCCTGCCGGGCAAAGTTGTTAAGATCGCGAACTTCGGCCTTTTTGTGGAGATCGATAAGGATCTCGAAGGCCTTGTCCACGTGTCAGAGATAGGCATGGGCGAGGGGGAGAAGCTCGAGGACAAGTTCAAGGCAGGCGATGAGTTTTCTGTGAAGGTGATGAAGGTCGACACGCTGCAGCATAAAATAGCGTTGTCGATGAAAGTGGCGTAGAGGATAAACTAAGGTCACAAGGTCACCATGTCACCAGGTCACACGCAATAGCTTTTGCTTGTGACTTTGTGACGTTGTGACTTTGTGGCTTTATTTTCTGTCAAAAAACGGGCTCTTTCCCGTAATGCTCAAAGGGATCCCCAGCGCTTGGCGCACTTCTTTAGAAAATAATCCAAGCTCAATGGCCGCTCTCCCAACTGAATACATTATGCGGTTATCGGCGTGTAACTGTGCCGCCATGCCAGCTGCAGAATCGACCGCTATACCCAGATCTATAGAATTATAGGAACAAATACCAGGCGTTTTTAAAAGTTCGGAGCACGTTTTATATCCGCAAAAACCGCAGTCTAATCCGGCAGGTTTTGATCGTACCCCTATAACTACTATAACGGGAGATGAGGCTATCGAATCAGCGTCACGGCAGAGGCTGGGCCGGTTATCGCGCTCCGATATCTTTTTCATGCTTGAGCATAACTTGTCCCTAGTTGCAATGTCATCTATCACTATCACTTCTATGTTGTCCATTCCGCGCGTCTTCGGCGCGGTCCTTGCCGTTGCTGCCATATTGGCCGCGATATTTAAGGCTGCCATCGCTTCCAGTTCTAGAGCTTTTTTCATTGCATCCTCCTTTATTCCGGTATATCATATTGTAACATAAGCAGGCTTTAAAAAATAATGTAGTTCCTAATAAATGGTTAAAAGGTTAGTTTATGCTCCAACATGATGAAAGAAGACGTTTTATACGGCATCCTATATGCTACCCCCTCGAATTCGAATATGCTTCCACCAAGACAAAGGAGCGGACATCTACCATAAATGTAAGTAAAGGCGGCCTGTTATTTGTAACCAAGCACAGCCTCCCGCTCGGGAAAACGATCATTCTAAAAATGCCTCTTAAAGATAAATTGTTTAAGATAAAGGGTAAGGTGGTACACATTACACCCGACGAAGATAATCCTAAATTATATAATGTCGGTATAGCTTTTTATAGCTTTTCGGATGCGTTCAAAGTAAAGCTTATAGAGCAGATCTACCTTATAGACGAATACCGCGCCTTACGATCGGTCCAGTTAGGGCGCGAGGTCGCCTTCAAAGATGCTTCCGAGGAGTGGATCAGGCGGTATTCAAAGAGATTCGCAAAACTTTACTGGTGAGGGTATGAGCCAGGCTTAGGCCCGGCTTGTAAAATTGCATATGGAAAATAATATAAATAGGCAACTCGAATTAATTAAACGCGGCACGGTAGAGATAATACAACAAGACGAACTTAAAAAGAAGCTCGAGTATGCCGTAAAGACCAACAAGCCGCTTGTGGTTAAAGCCGGGTTCGACCCTACCGCCCCTGACATACATCTTGGTCATACAGTGCTACTGCGAAAGATGCGACATTTTCAGGATTTGGGGCACAAAGTCGTCTTTCTTATCGGTGACCATACAGCAATGATAGGTGACCCATCCGGGCAATCAAAGACTAGGCCCCGTCTTACGAAAGACGAAGTTATGGAGAACGCGAAAACATATGAGCGCCAAGTTTCGAAAGTCCTGGATATAGAAAAGCTCGACATAAGATTCAATAGCGAATGGCTGGCGAAGATGGACATAGCCGGTATCGCCGAGCTCATGTCGCGGTATTCGGTTCAGCGCTTGCTGGAGAGAGACGACTTCTCTAACCGATATAAACAGCAGAAGAATATAACTATGCTCGAATTCCTGTATCCTTTGCTGCAGGGGTACGATTCGGTTGCGCTTAAAGCGGATGTTGAGCTGGGAGGAAATGATCAGAAGTTCAACCTGCTTGTCGGCCGCGATGTCCAGGGCGCATATTCGCAGGCGCCTCAGATAGTGATCACTATGCCTCTTCTTGAGGGGCTTGACGGTATAAATAAGATGTCCAAGTCTTTGGGTAACTACGTAGGGATAAACGAGTCGGCAAAGGACATGTTCGGCAAACTAATGTCGGTCTCGGATGAACTGATGTGGAAGTATTACGAGCTTTTGACCGACGAGGATGTAGGCAAGATAAAGGCTAGCGTAAACTCCGGAGCGCTCCATCCGAAGCAGGCAAAATTAAATCTCGCAAGACTTATCGTCGCACACTATCATGGTGAGGGCGAAGCTGCAAAGCAGGCCGAGGAGTTTGACAGGGCTTTCAAGGATAAAGGTTTTCCGAGTGACGTTCCGCTGGCAGAGGCCACTACCCCGAACGACAGCGTCGGCATAATCGATCTGCTTGTCGATCTGGCCAAAGTGATGCCGAGCAGGGGAGAGGCGAAGCGCAAGATCCAAGAAGGTGCCGTGGAAGTTAACGGCGCGAAAGTTTCCGATATGGCTCTTGAGTTCAAAACCGGATCGGAATATAAGGTCAGGGTAGGCAAAAAGTTCGCCCGTGTAATTCTGAAAAAAAATTAAAAAAACTCTTGACATAATTTCGGAAAATGTTATACTTGCTACACTGAAGGTCTGGAGTAGTAAATATCCCGCGGAGCGGGAGACAGGCTTTCGAAGGGAGGTTATTGATAACTTCACCTTGATATAAGACAGGATTACAGGTTTTTAGGGGATGTTTCTAAAAAGGCATCGTCAGATGTCTTTTTTTGTCGTCTATAGAATCCGCCTCTGGCGGATTTTTCGTCTCTAGCGGTCGCTAGAGTCTAAAAATTGCTCTTTCATTACGAGTTCACAACCGACCGATCACTGCAAGGTTGATTGTAAAT
>JAGOLR010000078.1 GCA_017993955.1 Candidatus Omnitrophota bacterium | reverse complement strand
ATCCGGGGCTTTAAGCACCAGGAGGGCCATGCTAAGGCCTATACCTACGGCTCCGATAGCCACTACGCTCGAAACCAGGTCTTTGGCCTGCACGGCGATCAACGCGGCCAGTATCATAAACACAATAAGAACTTGTATCTCTAACATAAAATTTCCTATCGGAATATCAAAACAGCAAATACCGCGACCGCGCCCAAAAGGCACCAGACTATATATGTGGGCAAGACGCCGTTATGCAATCTCTTGAATACATATGTCGCGTAAGAAACCACCCTGTTTCCCACCGCATATACGTCAAAACCGCCGGACTCTTCTTTCTTAAATACTCTGGCTACCGGGGCAACGTCGTTTATCGTATTGTAAAACTCTGCGCCCGAAACTCTCCCAAGGCTGTCCGGGTCTTCTCCTCCTACGAAAGTATCGGTGGTCCTGAAACCTCCCGGCCTGAATAAAGCATAGACGAGAAACCCCGCCGCAACGCCGATCAGCAAAAGCCCTGTCGCGGCCAAAGGGCTCCACGTGCCTATATACTCCAGCGCCGTCGGTATCACAGGTTTTATAAATATCTTTATCGGTATAACCACAGCAAATATCCCGAATACTATGCATAATAATGCCAGAATAACCGCAGGAGCTGTCATCGCAAAACCCGCATCCTTAACCCCCTTCCATTCTGAAGAGGGCCTGCCGAGGAATACGGCATGAAGGAGTTTCATAAAACTGGCTACCGTAAGGGCGCTCCCGAACATGGCGGCGACAAGCCATACCAGCCATAGAGGATTACGGCCGGTTGCCGTTTCTATGATTCCCTGGTATATCATCCACTTAGACATGAAACCGTTAAACGGCGGTATGCCCGATATTGAAAGCGACGCCACAAGACACGCCAGGAAAGATGCTGGCATATAGCGCCATAATCCGCCCATATTTTCCAGATCCGCTGTTCCCGCTTTCTTCTCGACATTCCCGCCTGTCATAAAGAGGCAGGATTTATAGATCGCGTTATTCAGCATGTGAAAAAGGCTCCCCGCTATACCTATGGCGCTCCCGGTGCCGATGCCAAGTACCATGTAACCTACCTGCGATACAGCATGGTAACCGAGAAGTCTCTTCATATTGTGCTGAACCAGAGCCATCATCACGGCTACTACTATAGTAAAAGACCCGACAACGAGTAAGAGAAGATTTGAGGCAGGCGTCATGACAAACAGATCGAGCGATGCCCTGGCGAGGAGATATATGCCCAGGAGTTTATCTAAAGAAGCCGGAAGATACGCCGAAACCGGAGTCGGGGCTTCCTCGGCCACATCCGGTAACCACGCATGAAAAGGCATGGCCCCTGCCTTTGCGAAGGCCGCGATAGCGAGCATAAGATAGGCCGAGTATTGAAGCGGACCGGAAAGCTTCAGGTGCACGCTATTCATGGAAAATGTCCCGGAAAGCATCCACACAAGTCCGATACCGAATATCATGAGCGCATCGGTGCTGCCTATTATAACAAGCGCCTTTTTGGCCGCGGCGCCGGCTCCGTCTGTATTCTGAAGGTTTGTCATTAAAAATAGCGCAAGAGGTAAAAACCCCCAGAAAGATACGAGGACTAAAAGATTGTTCGCATATACGACGCCGAACGAGGCCCCGAGGGTCATGAAGAAATACGCGAAGTACCTGGATAATCTTTCCTCCACATACCCGCAGGAATAGACCGCCGCGAGAAGACCGAATAAAGCGACGGCAAGTCCTATAAAACCCGAAAGATTGTCTGCCGCCAAAATATTCGCCCCTCCGCCCTGCCACGATAAGGGCTTATTCCTAAAGACCGATACCGCGGCTATCAGAGTGAATACGCTTGCCAGACAAGACAGTGACTTTATGACCATCCGAACACGGTCAGGGATGAATAACATAACTATCCCAAGCGTTATCGGAAATACGATCAAGAATATCATGGGGCTACCGTTCATATTATAAGAGCCTTAAATTTTCAATCCCATCTTCGAGGCTATAGACCTGGTCTTCTCCTGCGACAATCTTATAAGGTCGTTAGCGTCCAGAGTCTTTTTGTGCCCGCCGTCCACTACGATCATCCTCTCCGTACAGCAATAACACGGATCTATCGCGGCCATTATTATGGTGGCGTCGGATACGGTCTGCCCTATGACCGTTTCGCGAAAAGTCGGAAAATTCATATATGTAGGAGCGCGTATCTTGTGCCTTACGGGAGAGTTGGTGCCGTCGGATTTTATATAGTGAAAGCATTCGCCCCTTGGAGCTTCGACCTGTCCTATTCCTTCTCCCGGCGGTATCTCTTTAGGGTTTGATTCTATGGGTCCCTGCGGCATTTTGTCCAGGCATTGGCGTATGATGCTGATGGATTCGTACATCTCGAGTATGCGGACAACCGCTTTTGCGAATACATCACCCTCGGTACAGGTGATCACATTCCATTTGACCCTGTCATACGCGGCGTATGGAAAGTCTCTCCTTACGTCTATATCATAGCCTGACGCCCGGGCGGTCGGACCAAGCGCCGAATAGTCAATGGCGGCCTCTTTTGACAAGACCCCCACCCCTTTAAGACGGGCGTGTATAACCGGATCGTCGAGGACCGCGCCTTTCAGCATATCGAGATGTTTATGAAAACGGTCCAGGCGTATCTTTATGTATTTGACATGCTCCGGCTCTATGTCTCTTCTTACGCCCCCCACCTTAAGCATGGCGTAGTTCTGGCGGTTGCCGGTAACCGTCTCCATTATATCGCATATATCTTCCCTGTACTTCCAGGCCCACATAAATACCGTATTATAACCTATGAAATGCCCCGCCAGGCCAAGCCACAGCATGTGGGAATGTATCCTCTCGAGTTCCTGGTTTATCGATCTTATATATAGCGCCCTCTCCGGGACCGGTATACCGGCAAGGTCCTCTACGGCCTGAACGCATGCTATAGGATGGCTCGAAGAGCAGATCCCGCATATCCTCTCTACGATGAATATCGACTGGTCAAAGCTCTTGGATTCCGATATCTTCTCGATTCCTCTGTGGTTATACCCGATCCTAACGTCGACATCTACGACCTTTTCGCCGTCCACCACCAGCTTCCAGAATTCCGGTTCCTCCTGAAGCGGATGATACGGCCCTACCGGTATTGTGGCCTTATTACTCATACCTTCCTCGAATCGCGCTTCTGCGCTATGAAGTCCTTACGCATCGGATAAACTCCCTTAGGCCAGTCGTCGGATAGTAAAAGCGGCCTAAGGTCTTCGTTATCGTTAAAATTTATACCGAACAATTCGTGCATCTCGCGCTCTATCCACCACGCCGAGCGCGTAACTTTGGTTATGGTATCTATGGCGGGGTTGAGCTTATCCTTCAATATGACCCTGACCGAGACCACTACCCCCGACCTGTCCAGCGAAAAATGGTAAAGGACTTCCAATCCGTCAAAATCATCCACAGCGCTGGCTATATTAAACCGAAGTCCCAAGTCTTTAAAAAGATACCTCGTCATAGCTACTATATCTTTAGGGTATATGTCTATATACGCCCTCTTGTCGTTCTTCTTGTACAGATTAAGGATATCCTGACCGAACCTTCCCTGTATCTTGTTCAATAATTCATCTATCATCATATCGCCTCGTTAGAATTTGTCATTGCGAGGAGGGCTTTAGCCCGACGAAGCAATCGCTTCAAAAGCGAGATTGCTTCGGGCTTCGCCCTCGCAATGACTGATTTACATACCGCTACTTCTTCTTAGCCCTTATCTTGGCCACAAGTTTCGTTATCGCCGCGATGACCGCTTCCGGCTTGGGCGGACAACCCGGTATGTAAGCGTCTACCGGTATTATCTCGTCTATAGGCACCCCGGTATTGTAGCTGTCCTTGAATAACCCTCTGGACGAGCCGCAAGCGCCCCAGGCTATGACAAATCCCGGCTTCGGCATCTGTTCATATAACTTTTTTATCCTGGGTATAGTCATGCGATTTGCCGAACCGGTGCATAATATGGCATCGGCATGTTTTATCGATCCAACCAGGACTACGCCGAAGCGCTCCAGGTCGTAACGGGGAGTCAGACAATCGAGTATCTCGATGTCGCAATTGTTACAACTGCCGCTCGACAGATGAAAGACGTATATAGACCTTGAAAGTATTTGTTCTTTAAGCCCCACGCATCACCTTAAAATCCCAGATAGGCCAATACCACCGATAAGACCGCTACGAAAGTGACCTTCCCCCAGAAAAATTTAACGGCCTGGTCTATCCTGACCCTGGGGTTTGTATTCTTTATGACTATCATCAAGACCAGCACCGATAAAAAAGCACCTATAGTTTTCAAAGACCCGGACAGGCCGGGTCGGATACCGCCGAAATACAATGTCACCATCAGCATTGGGATTATGAAGGCCAGTATATGTTTGGCAAGCTTGAATATGCCCAGGGCCTTTCCCGAATACTCTATGTATGTCCCGGCCATTATCTCTGTCTCCGCCTCCGGCATATCGAAAGGCACGAATCCCAGCTTCGCCTGTATACAAAAGAGCATCACAATAAACGACAAAAATCCCGACACGCTGCCTATTACTATGCCGTTAACACCCTGGCTCAATATTATATCACCAAGCTTTATCGCATATCCCGATTTAATTATCGGAACGGCAAGGGCAAGTATAAAAGGCAGCTCATACGAAAGCATGAGTTTCATCTCGCGCGAAGCGCCCAGCGAAGCCAGTGAGTTTCTAGAGGCGAATCCTCCCAGTATAAGGGCGACCGGAGGCATTATGAGAAGATAGACCATAACCAAAAGGTCCCCCAGAAATCCCTGTGAAGGGGAAAAATTGACTACCAATATCATGGTAGAGACCAAAGTTGCCGACGCAAGCGCCACAAGAGGCATGCCGAGGAATAAGGCCGGCGACACCCCTTCGGGTATTAGGGTCTCTTTATAAAACAGTAATTTCACGACATCGATAAAATTCTGATACCAGGGCGGACCGACCCTCCACTGGACCCTCGCGGTCACCTTCCTGTCGACCCAGCCAACCATGAGCCCGATGAAGCTCGAGAACAGGAATCCCGGGAATATCAGGAACTGTAATGTATATTCAAATACCTTCGTCATAAACTCCGCTCCACCTTCAAACTTTTGCCGTCGATCTTTACCGATGTGTCCGGTATCTTCCGGGGACGTGGATTTTCCAAAGGAAAATCCAGCTTCGTAAAACCTGATTTTGTTTTTAGCAAAATCAGGTTTTAAGACCCCGTCATATACCGGACCCATCGGCTAATGAGACGAGGCAAAAATTTGCTTGCTCCGCTCCCCTGCAAAATTTATCAATTTCTGCCGGTTACCCCTCAGGGGTCCGAATGGAAATTGAAAAATTCCCTTTCTCACTTCTTTTTCGCGGGTGGCGGTTCGAGCCGCTCCCATTTCAAAACCGTCTTTACCACAAAGTGCTCGGAGACCTTGAAGACTCCCTCTTCCTTGTTCTCCTCGAACTCGCCGTATTTTATCCCGCCATGACCGCAAGACTCAAGGCATACCGGGGCTTGTCCTTCTTTAAGGCGTCCAAGGCAATAGTCGCAACGGGATATCACAAAGGGTATAGTTTCCGGATATATGGTACCGAAAGGGCAAGCACGGGAGCACGTTTTGCATGAAGTGCAACGCATCATATACCGCTTCAGCATGTCGGTATCCTGCCTCTCCAGGGCCTCCCAAGGGCAGGATGCTACACACGGCGCATCGTCACATCGCCTGCACATTACGGCGAAATGGGCAAATTCCCTGAGGGAGTTTATCCCGTCATTACCGGGATGCTGTATATAGCTACACAGCATGCCGCATTCATCGCATTTCGAGCATATGTCTAAATCTATGAGTAATCGCTTCATGTTAGTTTATTGGGTTTATTGAGTTTATTGGGTTAATTGGGTTAACACCATAACCCAATCAACACCATAAACTCAACAAACGCTTTCAGTCCCAGATATTGGGCAAATCCTTTATTTTGTCGTAAGTAAATACAGGGCCGTCTTTGCACGCGTAATACGGGCCTATCCTGCAGTGGCCGCATTTACCCAGCCCGCATGACATATTTTTTTCCATCGAAAGATGTATCTGTTCGGGCTTGAACCCCAGGTCCAAAACTTTGAATGTGACGAACTTCATCATTATCGGCGGACCGCAAACTATAGATGCGGCGTTCGCCAGATCCATATTAAGCTCTTTCAGGACCGTCGTCACAAGACCGACATTACCTTTCCATTCGTTATCACCGACATCCGTGGTGACTTGTATATCTACATGAGGTCCGTGTGACCTCCAGGTGTCGATCTCCGTTTTATATACTATATCCTTAGGGGTGCGGGCGCCGTATTTTACGACTATTCGTTTATAATCATTGACATCGTTAAAAAGCGCGTAAAGGAGCGCTCGTAAAGGCGCCAGCCCCACTCCGCCTCCGATTATCAATAACTCTTTACCTTTGAACTCTTTCAGAGGGTACTCAGTGCCGTAAGGTCCGCGCAATCCGACGATCTCGCCTTTCTGCATTCCGTGGAGTATCTTGGTGACTCGCCCTGCGGCCATGATGGTAAAATCCAGGGTCTCTGTCTGAGAGTGATTGGACGAAGGCGTGAACGGGGCTTCTCCTATCCCCGGCACGGTCACGTCCATGAACTGGCCGGCGCGAAACGGTATCTCGGTCTTTGGTTTGAATCTGAATGTCTTGATGTTCGATGTCTCGCTTATGACTTCGATTATCTCCGCTTCTGTATAAGCGTATGGGTTGCGGGACTTCGAACATTCAGTCTTCAGGGTAGATTCATTCATGTGGCGGCTTATTCCATGTCTCCCCGCTGGCCAGGCCTTTTAATACCTCCCTTATATCGATATCGCCGATACAGGCATCGATACAACGGCCGCAGCCGGTGCAGGCAAAATAGTTCATCACTTCCGGAAAGTAGGAGAATTTTTTATCTAACCTGTTACGCATGCGCTCATAAAGGTGTTTGCGCGGGTTTGCTCCCCCGGCCACTCTCGCAAAAGACTTGTAGAGACAGGCATCCCATGTC
>JAGOLR010000077.1 GCA_017993955.1 Candidatus Omnitrophota bacterium | reverse complement strand
CGCACATAAGCTCAAAAAATGTCCTGGAGCAGAATACAGCGGTAAAGAGGTTCGCTACAAGACCTATCGTAAGCGTTACGGCAAAACCGCGTATAGGCCCGGTGCCAAACTTAAATATAAGGGCCGTCGCTACGATAGTAGTCAAGTTTGAATCCAGTATCGCGGTAAAAGCTCTGTGGAAACCTGCGGCTATTGATGCTCTCAAAGATTTGCCCAGTTGCATCTCTTCGCGCATACGTTCATATATAAGAACGTTCGCGTCTACAGCCATACCTATAGTCAATATCAAACCCGCGATACCCGGTAGTGTCAAAGTGCCTTTGAACATGGCAAGACACCCTAAGATTATAAGGGTGTTCAACATAAGGGCCACATCCGCTATAACCCCGGCCAGTCGGTAATATACGAGCATAAAGATAAATACAAGAAGGCCGCCTATGAGCGTGGCGTTAATACCGCTCTTTATGGAATCCGCTCCGAGTAGCGGCCCTACCGTCCTCTCTTCCTCCACTATGACAGGCGCGGGAAGCGCGCCGGCTCTAAGTATTACGGCCAGATCGTTAGACTCTGCCGCGGTAAAATTACCGCTTATCTGGGCCTGACCCGACGGGATAGCTTCGCGTATCACAGGAGCGGAGACTACCTTACCGTCAAGAACGATGGCAAGTCTCTTGCCAACATTCGTTGCGGTAAGATCGGCAAATATCTGGGCGCCTTTGGGATTGAGTGTAAGCGAGACATAAGGTTCACCAAAACCACGCGTACTGAACTCCGTTTTGGCATTTACTATAGTATCACCGGCTAAAGATGCCTTCTTCTCCACCAATAACGGCTCCCGGCCCCTATCACTCTCCTGGTACTTTAGCTCATAATTCTCAAGCGTTTCCTTAATGGCTGCGGCGTTCTCTTTTGTTTTTTCGGATTCTTTAGCCGTCGCGAGTGCCTTAGCCTCTATAGTTTCTTTATTTATAGGGGTCACGACATCCGCGGGAGCGGCTGAAGATTCCGCGCTTGCCGCGCTTTCTGCGCTAACTGGAGAAATAGGTTCCGTAACCGCGGGCGCAGGCTCAGCCTTAACATCTTCTTTTTGCGCGGGCTGGGCATCTGTCTTACCAGCCGCAACGCTTAGAGCTTTTTTCAGCGCTTCGACATTGTCGGAGACAAGCTTGAATTCGAGGTGCGCAGTTTTACCTATTATCTCAAGCGCGCGCTCACGGTCGGTAACGCCGGGAAGCTGCACGATTATATTCTCTTTACCCTGCCGCTGTATGGCCATTTCACCTACGCCGAACTGATCTACCCTGTTGCGTATTATCTCCATCGCCCTGTCGACAGCATCTTTTCTGGCATCGGTATCGAGTTTACTGATATCAACCTTCAATACCACATGCATACCGCCCTGTAGATCCAGCCCAAGGTTAATCTTGCCTTTTTGCAGGACCTTACCGTCTTTATCCTTTATAGTAAAAGGAGGCATTATGAAAAATAAGCAAGCCACGGCTACCGCTATTATACCCAGCACTTTCCATTGCAAATTCTTATCCATTATCTACAGCTCCTTGTAAATTATTAATCCGATGCTTTTCTTTTTATGGCAGTAATACAGTTCTTCTGTATCTCTATCTTAACGTTGTCATCCACTTTAAGCGTAACGGTAGAATCTTTGACATTGGCTATGGTGCCGTGTATGCCGCCCGAGGTTATTACTTCGTCGTTCTTTTTAAGTGCGGCTATCATCTTTTTGTGTTCGTCCTGGGCCTTTTTCTGAGGACGTATCAAAAGAAAATAGAAGACTATAAATATCAAAATAATAGGCAATAAATTCATTATGGGGTTTACCTGGGCATTCATCGATCCTCCTCGCCTTTGTTATATTTATCGAGAAACTCTTTTTTGAACTTCTCAAAACGGTTTTCCAATATCGCCTCGCGCGACATTTGTATTAGTCTAACATAAAAGTAAATATTATGCAATGAAACTAACCTTAGACCCAGTATCTCCTCCGCATTAAATAAGTGCCTTATGTATGCTCGTGTGTGATTACGGCATGCAAAACACCCGCAATTCTCGTCAATAGGGCGCGCATCTTCTTTAAAAACGGCATTTCTAAGCTGAAGTTCGCCATCCCAGGTGAAGGCCTGGCCGTTACGGCCGTTGCGGGTAGGGACCACGCAATCGAACATATCTATACCGCGCGATATCGCTTCCAGCATATCGGGAGGCATGCCCACCCCCATAAGGTAGCGGGCTTTATCCTCGGGTAAAAGGCCAGCCGTATATTCAGCTATTTCGTATATAAGCTGTTCAGGCTCACCCACGCTTACACCGCCTATCGCGTAACCGTCGAAACCTATGCCGACCAACTCCTCAACCGCGCGTTTCCGCAAATCGAGATATGTGCTGCCTTGGACGATTCCAAACAGTAGCTGTCGTTTGTCATTGCGGGGAGCGAACGCGGTGAGCGACGAAGCAATCTCTTTTTTAGATTGCTTCTGGCCTTCGGCCATCGCAATGAAGGTGGTTTTGTTAAAATAATCTCTCGATCGCTTTGCCCAGCGCGTGGTAAGCGCAAGCGACTGCTCTACGTAATCTCGCGCGGCCGGGTAGTGCACGCACTCGTCAAACATCATCATTATGTCGCTACCCAGCATGCGTTGTATATCTATGACCTTTTCAGGCGTTAGAAAATGCTTTGCGCCGTCGATGTGGGATGAGAATTCGGCCCCTTCATCCGAAAGCTTCCGAAGTTTGGCAAGACTAAATACCTGATATCCCCCGCTGTCGGTTAGTATAGGCCTGTCCCATCCGATGAATTTATGTAAGCCCCCGCACTTCTCTATTATATCGAGCCCGGGCCTCAGATAGAGATGGTAGGCATTCCCCAGTATTACCTGCGCACTGCAAGACTTCAATTCCTCTACAGACAGAGACTTCACCGTGCCTTGCGTCCCCACCGGCATGAACACAGGCGTCTCTATCGGTCCGTGCGCCGTATCGAGGACTCCTGCCCTTGCCCTAGTATGCGGATCTTTATGCAGTAGCTTGAACATCAGCAGAGCCTTTATTTTTAGCGCATATTTATAAAAATTCGGTCATTGCGAGGAGGATGGCGCCAAACTTTTTTCCGACGAAGCAATCTATTTGTTAGATTGCTTCGCTCACTACGTTCGCTCGCAATGACAATCTTTTCACCATACTCCAACCACTACACACTAAACACTACAATATGAGCATCGCGTCGCCATAGCTGAAGAATCTGTACTTCTCTGCAATGGCGCGCGCATATGCTTCTTTGATAAAATCCAGGCCGGCGAAAGCGCTTATCAGGATCATAAGCGTCGACTTCGGCATGTGGAAGTTGGTAATAAGATGGTCTACGACTTTAAATTTGTAGCCCGGGTAAATATACATATCGGTATAGCCGGAAATATTCGTCGTTCGTCGTCCGTCACTCGTAGTTCGTATAGCTTCAGCGCATGATTCAAGGACGCGCGTCGAGGTGGTCCCTACGGCGAAGACTTTGCCTCCCGACTTTTTAGTTTCTCGGATCGCCGCGATAGTATCTACGGGGAGCTCAAAAAACTCCCGATGCATCTTATGGTCTTCGACTTCTGCCGTCTTCACAGGCGCAAACGTCCCGTAGTTGGTATGCAACGTCACATACGCCAACCGAACACCGTTAACCGCTAACCGCGCTAATATTTCCCGCGTGAAATGAAGCCCTGCTGTCGGGCTCGCGGTAGCCCCCTCCTTCACGCCGTAAATCGTCTGATACGTGTCGCGGTCGGACAATTCATCCCTGCGAGCTATATACGGCGGAAGCGGTATGTGCCCGGCATCTTTAAGCACCTCTTCCACGGGCCTGGCAAATTTCACAAACCGTCCGACTTCGCCGCGCCCCAACACTTCCACCTCATCCCCGGATTCGAGAGTTATCCTCTCTCCGTCTTTTAACCTGGCCGAAGGCCTGACAAGCGCTTCGCTGACAGGATCCTTTTTCTCTATAAGGAATATCTCGACCTTGCCTCCGGATCTTTTTTTCCCAAAAAGACGCGCAGGCATCACCTTTGTGTCATTAAGGATCATCAGATCGCCTTTGCCAAAATATCCGACAATGTCTTCAAAGTGTTTATCGGCGATCGTGCGCCCAGCGCGCTCCAGCACCATAAGCCGGCACTTCTCACGTTCCGGAAGCGGATACTGCGCGATGAGTTCTTTGGGTAGATGGTAATCGAATTCGGAGAGTAGCATAATTAAGGCTTGGCCGGTATCTTATCAATAGTCGTGATCTCGGATCCGGGGTAATAGTATTTCAGTATCTGCTCGGCCTTTCTGCCTTGGCCAGCCATGCCGTAAGCCCCCCACTGGCACATGCCTACGCCGTGGCCCCAGCCGTAACCGTTCAACACAAGCTGATCCAGCCTTACGTATGCGTTAAACTTTGTGCTTCGCACGACATTGGGGCCCATCAGGCCGCGGAATATCTTACCGGTCAAAACTACGGTAACGCCCTGGTCGTCTTTAAATTCCAGTTTATCCACCCTTCCGGAGATATTTTTCGAAAGCACGTTTACGGTCCGTATAGAGCCTATCTTGTAACCGTTCTGCCGCAGGGTCTCTTCCAGGTCCTCCAGGGGCACCATCTTGGTCCAGCTGTAATATTTAGCTTCCCGGCAGAAATCACAATAACCTCCGTCAAGAGGAGGTATATCTATATTCCAAAGATTAGTAGCGTCCTCTGTATAACCCGCGCAGGTAGCGTGAAAATACGCCGGGAATATGTCGCCTTTATATGTAAGGACTTTTCCTTTGGTAGAGTCGACAGCGATGTTCGTCGACCATTTCTCGGAATTTTTACCCCCGTAAACCTGCGAATATATATCGCTTCTCAGATCATAGGGCTGCATCTTATTCATGCGCGCCTGGTACAGCGCGAAGGTCCTCGCGGCGACGGCCTGGACTTTCAGGCATTCCATGGGCCATTTATGGGAAACCTCGTGATACAAAACGCCTTTTAAATAATCCTCCATGCCTACAAAATTTATTACCATGAGCTTGCCGTTATCTTTTTTGACTATCTCGACATCGCCCCTGAATCTCCTACCGTCGATGTATATATCGTAGCCCGGGGCTATGCGCACCATTATGTCCGCGCAGTCCAGCTCCTTAGACCCTATCCTGAAACCGTTCTTTGAAGTCTTAAGGCGCGTCTTAAGCTCCACACCCTTCATCAAAAGCTTGCCTGTGCCATATTCGGATATGGTGTATTTGTCATCCAGCATTATGTATATGGAATACTTATCGTCTATCACAAGTACGCGCATTACCGGTTCGCGCGAATTGTCCTGGGCCATTATAGGCTTTACGGCCGGAGAGGCAGTAAAAAATAAAGACAATCCTAACATAAATATTATATTTTTTCTGATCATTTTCGACCGATAATATAAAGGAGAGCCGATATGATTAAGGAGACGAGGATGGAAGTGGTTACGGGGAAATAAAACTGGAAACCTTCTCTTCTAATTATGATGTCGCCCGGCAGGCGCCCAAGCCACGATATCTTGCCGCCGAACATAAATATCAGCCCCATGACAAAAAGGACGCCTCCGAATACCACAAGCATCTTACCAAGCGATTGCATATCAAGCATAGTTAATTAGTAGTGTAAAGTGTAAAATGAAAAGTGAAAAGATAAAACACAATAAATCCTTTTTACACTTTTCACTTTAAACTTTTCACTTTCTTCTGCCCCTTACCGTCTATCTTCTCCATCTCCGAGTACAGGCACCCGCAATAGTTCTGCATATATATGCCCTTTTCGCGCGCCTTGGCCTGCGACTCTTTAAAGAAAGGCCGAAAATCTTTATAATAAAATTCAATGCCGCAGTTTTTTCCCACGTCCTCGCATATCGACTTCAGCACTTCGTGGTCCTGATAAGGGCTGGCAAGTAGCGTGGTGGTGAATGAATCAAAACCGTTCTCTTTTGCGAATTTCGCAGCCCTCAGCGCCCTAAGCCACCAGCACGACGGGCACCTTTCCCGGGAACCCTCATTATAAACGATGTGCTCAAAATAATCATCGATATTATATCCGGACTCGTTTATGCGCAGCCCGACTTCCTTACCGTAACGATCTGCCTCTGCCTTACGCTTAAGGTATTCCGAATAAGGGTGGATGTTGGGGTTATAGAAAAAACCGGCCAGGAGATGCCCATCTTTTCTGAGTAAGTCTATAGGCCCTATCGCACATGGGGCACAGCATATGTGGAGTAATATATTCATCTTCGTTTATCGTTTATCGTCAATCGTTAATCGTTTACGATACACGATATACGATGAACGATAAACGAACCTCAAAAAAGCTCTTTCTGGCTTTCTTTACGCCGGCCAAAGCCCATATGCTCGTATGCGGACTTTGTAAGCTCACGGCCGCGCGGGGTTCTCTTCAAAAAACCTATTTTTAATAGAAACGGTTCTACTATATCGACTATAGTATCGGGCTCCTCGTTTAAAGTAGCCGCTATAGATTCTATACCTACAGGCCCGCCGCCGAAAGACTCATGTATAACGGATATGACCTTCCGGTCAACATTATCAAGCCCCATGCTGTCTATGCCGTGACTCTTCAGCGCCTCCTCAGTAGCCTCCAGGTTTATCCTGCCGTCCTTTTTGACCTGCGACCAATCCCTGACGCGGCGCAGTAGCCTGTTGGCGACCCTCGGGGAACCGCGCGATCGCCGGGCTATCTCTTCGGCGGCATTCTTATCTATTTGTATATTCAATATCTTCGAGGATCTGGTAAGGATATCCACGAGATCACCTATCTCGTAAAAATCAAGATGGTGGAATATGCCAAACCGGCTTCGTAGCGGAGCCGTGAGAAGACCGGCGCGCGTCGTCGCGCCTATAAGAGTGAAGCGCTTGAGCTTGAACTTGATCGTTTTGGCATATGGGCCCTTATCGATAATAAAATCGATCTCGCAGTTCTCCATGGCAGGATATATGAACTCCTCCACGGTCTTGGAAAGCCTGTGTATCTCGTCTATAAAGAGAACATCTCCGTCCGCCAGATTTGTCAATATACCGATAAGATCGCCCGCCCTCTCTATAGC
>JAGOLR010000076.1 GCA_017993955.1 Candidatus Omnitrophota bacterium | reverse complement strand
GTATATCGGCATCTTTGCCCGCGCCTGAAACTATAGTGGTATTGTCTTTGTCCACTCTTACGATCTTTGCGCGGCCCAGATCTTCAAGCTTCACATTCTCCAGTTTTATACCGAGGTCTTCTGTGATTGCCCTGCCACCGGTAAGAACTGCGATATCTTCCAGCATGGCCTTGCGCCTGTCGCCGTAACCGGGCGCCTTGACTGCGCAGCAAGAGAGAGTCCCGCGTATCTTGTTAACGACAAGCGTAGCCAGCACTTCACCTTCGGTCTCTTCCGATATAATGAAGAGGGGCTTCCCGGCGCGTGCAACTTTTTCAAGCAACGGCAGGATATCCTTCATGCTGGATATCTTCTTCTCATGTATCAAGATATACGGATCTTCTAGCGAGCAAGTCATCTTCTCGGCATCGGTAACGAAATAAGGGGAAAGGTACCCCTGGTCGAATTCCATACCGTCTACGAGATCTAGCTCGGTCTTGGACGCCTTACCCTCTTCTACGGTGATTACTCCGTCTTTGCCGACTTTTGTCATGGCATCGGCAATAAGGTCACCTATCTCGTGATCGTTGTTTGCCGCGATCGAGGCTACCTGAGAAACTTCCTTCTTATCTTTTGAATTGATGGGCTTGGAGAGCCTCTTAAGCTCATCTATTACTTTCTCAACGGACTTTTCTATGCCGCGCTTCAGGGCCATAGGGTTTGCTCCGGCAGTAACATTCTTCATACCTTCCCTGAATATGACTTCGGCAAGGACCGTCGCCGTAGTCGTGCCGTCGCCGGCCACATCCGATGTCTTAGAAGCTACTTCTTTTACAAGCTCAGCGCCCATATTCTCGTATGGGTCCTTAAGCTCGATCTCTTTTGCCACGGTAACGCCGTCTTTGGTTATGGTAGGCGCACCGAACTTCTTGTCCAATACTACATTCCTTCCTTTCGGGCCAAGGGTCACTTTAACAGCTCGCGCGAGCTGTTCGACGCCTTTTAAAATGGCCCTGCGCGCTTCTTCGCTATATAGTAGTTGCTTTGCCATTTTCCTGCTCCTTCTGTTTGTCTAGTGTTAAGCGTAGAGCGTATAACGTTTAGTAAAACCTGGATTCTTTGTTTTCCTATACGCTAAACGCTATCCGCTATTTTACGATTGCCAATATATCTTCTTCTTTTAGGATCAGATATTCCTTGCCGTCCACGCTGATCTCGGTTCCGCTATACTTACCGAATAAAACTTTGTCACCTACTTTGACTTCCGGGGTTATGGCCTTTCCCTCATTCGAGACTTTGCCTTTACCCACTGCTATTACCTCTGCCTCCTGCGGTTTCTCTTTAGCGGTATCAGGCAGAACGATACCTCCCTTCGTCACTTCTTTGGCTTCCAGGACCTTAACCACAACCCTGTCTGCCAGCGGATGGATCTTCATAGTAACCTACCTCCTTCAAGTTTGCGAAGCAAGCTTGACCTTCTGCACCGTCAAACAATGCTACTAATAAAAGCATCGTATGCGGCGAAAGGTCTTGCGCTTCTTTAACTTTCAGCTGTCACTCGACAGCGACATTTTCTTTTTTGTTAGCACTCGACATTGTTGAGTGCTAACAATTGCTATTATACAAAACTCCCGAAACTTGTCAATAAATTTTTGCGAAAATTTTTTGCATGAAATTTTACACCTATGAGCATCAGTATCCTAGCGCTAAAATTTCGGGTCCTGCCACTACCGCGTCTTTTGTCGCATAGGGGCTTTCGACGGCCTCGAGGCGTATATCAACACTATATTAGGACTACCGATCCGGTCGTGTCCCCTCCAGCGCCGTAGAGCCCCTATGCGACAAAAGCCTCGGTAGTGTCACCCAAAATTTTATATTATTTGTCAATAACCACTCGATAGGCGGCCGAAAAGTAGCCGCCAATGTTAGTGGGGAAAAAATTTGTGAATGGACTAAACGAGGTGGTACAAGCCTTTGAGGGTGAGGTCTTCGTCGACGATGGATATCGACGAGGCGTACTTCTTTATGAGGTGGCAATTACCGCCGGTGGCGATAACTGTTAAATTACTTCCCAGGATCTTCCGGTAACGCGCGATAAGACCATCGCACATAGCGCCGAATCCGAATAGTATGCCGCCCCTCATACTGCTAACCGTATCCTTTGCTATAATAGAGGGAGCGTCTTTGAGTTCCACTTTGGGAAGGAGTGCCGTTCGTTCATAAAGGGTCTCCAGAGAGATACCGACCCCCGGCATGATGAGCCCGCCCATATACTCCCCCTTCTTCGAAACTATGTCGAAAGTAACGGCCGTCCCGAAATCCACCACCACGGCAGGCGAGCCGTAAAGCTTCCTGGCGGCATAGGCGTTAACAAGGCGATCCTGACCAACCTCAGATCTTTTACGATAAAGGTTTTTGACTGGTATCCTGACATCCCTGCCGGTCACTAGGACATTTTTGACGCCCATGGCTTTAAGGGCTTTCAGCAATGCCGAAGATGCATTCGGGACTACGCTGGCAACGATTACGCCGTCAAGCTCGTCAGGCCTTATAAAAACTTTTCCCAGAAATCTTTTCAATAAACCAAGATACAAGGCCGGCTTATGCGTAGCTATCTTCGCCTTGTGGACAAGACGGTTTCCTACAAAAATCCCTGCGGTGATATTGGTATTCCCTATATCTATAGCCAATATATATGTGACCTTCAAATCTTTTTCTCTCTCTTTTAACTTTACACTTTTCATTTTGCACTCTATATTATGCGTCACCTTAACATGACCACATCGCCCGACGACACCTTCCGCAGTATCCCTGACTCCAACCGCACCACCAAAGCCCCGTCCGGGTCTATGTCATGGGCTAGACCTTCGAAACTCCCGTTCTGCAAACTGACCCTGACCCTGCCTCCAAGCATATCGGAAAGATGCTTCCACTCCTCTATTATAGGCCTGGAGCCGGTGCTCTGCAAAATAAAATAATCTCTTTCAAGCTCTTCCAATACTCTTTTAACAAGCTCTATCCTTGATATATGCGGATCGCTACCCTCATACCTTAACTCCTCACGTAATGATGAACCTCCTTTAGGCAGATGCCGTAAAGGCGTGTTAACATTAATGCCCATGCCGAGTATTATGAAATCGACCATATCCTGCTCGGCCTTCATCTCGGTAAGTATCCCGCATACCTTTTTACCGTGAACCAGTATGTCGTTAGGCCATTTGATCGTCGCCGTAAGACCCGTCGCATCCCTTATCGCTTTGGCTACGCTCACAGCGGCGATCAGCGTTATCCTGGATATCTCGTTAGGCGGCATACCGGGCCGGAGGATACACGACATATAGATGCCTCCTTTTGCGGGCGACGCCCAAGCCCTCCCGTGCCTGCCCTTACCCCTGGCCTGCTCTTCCGCTATTATAACGGTACCTTCTTTCATGCCTTTTTCTGCAAGTTCGTATGCCGAATCGTTTGTGGAGTCCAGCTTCTTGTAGGATATTATCTCACGACCCAAAACTTTTGTATGGAGTTTCCATTTTATCTCCATGGGCAGAAGGCTGTCCGGGATGCCGATAAGGCGATATCCAAGATGCGGAAGGGCCTCTATCTCATATCCTTCCTGACGGAGACTTTCTATCCTCTTCCATATTGCGGAACGCGATATATCGGCAGATTTACATAACTCCTCGCCGGGTATATACGAATCGCGGTGCGTCCTCAATACGTTAAGTATCTTTTCGTCCAGCATCTTCCTCTCCTGTCACAGACTGAGCCGACAACTGTGAATTATGTCTTATTCTGCAACCTATCTTTTAGCTCTTTGATCTGGTCCCTTAATATAGCCGCTCGTTCGAATTGCAGATTTCTTGCCGCAACTTCCATATCATGCTGAAGCTCTCCTATGAGGGCCGTTATATCGTATTGTTCTTCGTTCTCCTCCACTACGCCGGCTATTACCTCGCGCGCTTTCTTATACGACTCTATCCCCTCCCGCACGGCCTTCTCTACAGAACGAGGGGTTATGCCATTTTCCTCGTTAAAAGCCATCTGCATCTTGCGGCGCCTGTTGGACTCATCTATGGCCTTTCTCATAGACTTTGTAACCGTATCGGCATACATGATGACCTGACCGTTGACATGCCTTGCAGCTCTACCGGCAACCTGTATGAGCGACGTGGAGCTTCTCAGAAAACCCTCCTTATCGGCATCCAGTATAGCCACCAGAGAAACCTCCGGGAGATCAAGCCCCTCGCGAAGGAGGTTTATGCCTATCAGGCAGTCAAATTTATTCATCCTTAGATCGCGCAGGATCTCTACGCGCTCTATAGCATCTATCTCTGAATGGAGGTATTTAACCTTGAGAGAGAAGTCCTTAAGATATTTGGTAAGATCTTCGGCAAGGCGTTTGGTCAGGGTGGTAACAAGAACCCTTTCTTTCCTGTCCGCGCGCTCGCGTATCTCTTTTATATGATCGTCTACCTGCGCTTTGACCGGTCTTACTTCTATAGGGGGGTCTATCAGCCCTGTAGGCCTTATGATCTGTTCTACCACCATGCCGCGCGACCGCTCCAGTTCGAAGTCCGACGGAGTGGCGGATACAAATATCGTTTCAGGCGTCATGGACATGAATTCATCGAATTTGAGGGGCCTGTTGTCCAGCGCGGACGGCAGTCTGAAACCATAATCCACAAGGGTCTCTTTTCTGGCCCTGTCACCGTTATACATCCCGCCTATCTGCGGTATGGTGACATGCGACTCGTCTATAAATAAAAGAAAATCTTTCGGGAAATAATCCAATAGGCAATAAGGCCTGGACCCGGGGGGCCTGCCCGAGAGATGGCGGGAATAATTTTCTATGCCGTTGCAATAACCTATCTCGCGCATCATCTCTATGTCGTAATGGGTCCTGGACTCAAGCCTCTGGGCCTCGACGAGTTTATTGGCGCTCCTGAGCTCTGCCAAACGCCCGGAAAGTTCCTCTTCTATGGATTTTATGGCCGTCTCGATAGTGGCAGGGGTAGTGACAAAATGCTTTGCGGGGTATATTCCGATCTTGTTAAGCTCCGTTATTGTTTGCCCGGAGACGGGGTTTATCTCATAGATATGTTCTATAGTATCTCCGAAAAGATCTAATCTGTATGCGGTCTGGGTATAGGCAGGGCATATCTCAACGGTATCTCCCCTTACCCTGAAACTGGATCTTTTAAGGTCGTAATCGTTACGCTCATAATGTATCGATATCAGACGCTTAAGGATCTCGTCCCGGGACGCCTCCTCACCCTTTTTAAGAAATACCAGCATCTGCCCATACTCTGCCGGCGAACCTAAGCCGTATATACAGGAGACGCTCGCCACTATTATGCAATCATCCCGTGACATCAGAGAACTTGTAGCAGATAGACGCAGGCGATCGATATCCTCATTTATGGAAGAATCCTTTTCTATATATATGTCTGTATGCGGGATATATGCTTCGGGTTGGTAGTAATCATAATAACTGACGAAATACTCAACGGCGTTTTCCGGGAAAAAATCTTTAAACTCGCTGTAGAGCTGGGCCGCCAGGGTCTTGTTATGGGAGATGATTAAAGTCGGTCTTCCTATCTTGGCTATCACATTTGCCATAGTGAATGTCTTACCGGAACCGGTAACGCCAAGGAGGGTCTGGAACTTGCCGCCGTTTAAGAGATTGGCAGTCAGCTTTTTTATGGCCTCGGGCTGGTCGCCTTGCGGTTTGAATTTGCTTACGAGCTTGAAATCTGCCATTATCGGACTATTGCCAATGACATATCTATGGACTTGACAGAAGAAGTGAGCGATCCTACGGATATCATGTCGATCCCCGTCCTGGCATACTCTTCTATATTATCGAGCGTTATACCGCCGGATGCCTCCAGGGATGGTTTCACTTTGGCGAGCTTGCGTATCTCGACACATGCCTTAATATCTGACGGCCGCATATTATCAAGCATTATGATATCCGGTTTTGCCGCAAGAGCCAACTCAAAATCCTTTAAAGTCTCGACCTCGACCTCTAGGACCGTTCCTCTTAGAACTTTTTTCCTGCAAAATTCCACTATCTCTTTTACTGTGCGCTCACCTTTTTTTTGCTGAAGATGTGAAGTTGAAAGCTGGAAGCTTATATGATTGTCTTTTATGAGGACCTGGTCATAAAGCCCCATACGATGGTTTGTGCCGCCTCCGGTATAGACTGCATACTTTTCCAGATAACGTAAAAGCGGGATAGTTTTTCTGGTATCCATTATCTTGACACCGTACGGCCTCACCTTATCAACGTACTGTTTGGTCCTGGTAGCTATGCCGCTAAGGAAAGATAGAAAATTTATCATCGTACGCTCAGCTCTTAATATAGATGAGGCATGTCCCTCTATGAAAGCGAGCTCTTTGCCGGCGCCTACAAACGCCCCGTCCTTGCAATCCGGCCTGAACCTTACGCTGTAATCGATCTGGGACATCGTCCACTCCGCGATATCGATGCCGCACACAACGCAATCCTCCGAAGTGGTAAGCACGGCATCGGAACTTAATAGCTTGTCGACCAGGGCGGCGGTAGTGATATCCCCCTTACCAATATCTTCCTTCAGCGCCGACTTGATTATAGGAAGAACCCGATCTTTATCTAATTTCATAATCCTCGATCAAAATTTTTGCTTTCACAAGCCCCCCCCCTCTCCGGGTCGGTATCTCCGGGGGACTTGAAATTTCCACAGGAAATTTCACTTCGTAAATGCAAATTTTGTTTCATCAAAATTTGCATTTAAGACCCCCTTCGATGCCGACCCGTCGGGGGCCCCTTACAACATGAGACAAACTTTTTATACTCGCCTTTCTGAAAATCGTTAACTATTGTCGCAGGCGAAAAAATCTAATTCAGATTCCCGGCTGCGTCGCTCTGAGTCTCGTCAGTAAGGCCCGTATTAGGGTCGTACGACTCGTACGACGGCAGCTCCTGCCCCTCGTAGTCCTCAGAACGGTCAGTGGTCTCGCCGCCACCCTCAGGCGTATCGGTATCTATGTGATGCATCACCCCGGGTTTATCGGCTTGCTCTACGACAACTGCTCCAGCAGTCGCGCCTTTATCCTGCGCATCTTCAGCCAAAACCGGCACAGCTATAACCAACAAACTGATCATCAACGACAACATCGTTTTTCTCATCACATCCTCCGGATAGTTACTTTGAATGCTTCAACTCCTTCAGATTTTCTTTTATCTTCTTTAATTGCGCCTGGTACTCCTCTTTCTGCGCCTTCTGCTTCTCCACAACATCCTCCGGGGCCTTGGATAAGAAGTTCTTGTCTCTAAGCCTCGCGGCAAGCGATTGCATCGCGAGCTCTATCTTTGACTCCTCTTTTTCCAACCTGGCC
>JAGOLR010000075.1 GCA_017993955.1 Candidatus Omnitrophota bacterium | reverse complement strand
GTTAGGCAGCCTGGTTATGGCGCTTAGCGCATTTATACCCACATTTACTATAAGCTTACTCCAAATCACCGAGTCTATATCTTTGGATATCTTGGTATCAAATCCGGCCTTTGAAAGTATCGTAGCCACGGTCCTTATCTCTCCCAGAACCCTGCCCGCGGCATTGCCGATCACGGTTTCGCCTTTAACGGCATGACGCGCCACCCCTAAGCTCACTAGCGTCGATCCGTGGTTGATAATCCCAGCAACAACGCGGTCTTTCCCAAAATGATCGTTCATTATCTGGACATTGCCAAGACCATTCTGCAAAGAGACTATGCGGGTCTTTTCAGTCACTATATCTTTGATATTCCTGCAAGCCTCGTCTGTAGAATAGCTCTTAACGCATAAAAATACGATATCGGGATTACCTATATCCTTAGGATTGGCCGTTACGTTCAATCTGGCAAGGAGAGGACCACTCAAACCCTCTATCCTGATACCAGCTTCGTTCCACTTTTTTGCCTTTTCATCGCTTTTATCAAGAAGCCACACCTCTTCTTTTGTACGGGCCCTTAAAAGTCCTGATACCAGCGAACCCAGGGCGCCGGAACCGACAACGACGATCTTCATAATGCATCTCCCGATGTCTTTAACTTCTTCAGCTCTTCGCTCTTTATGGTAAAAGAGTGTTGCTCGTCTGGAAAAATACCCTTCTCAACCTCTTCCTTATATTTCTTCACGGCCTCTGACATCGATACCGATATCTTGGCATACTGTTTTACGAATTTAGGCACAAACTTATCAAATAAACCGACCAAGTCGTTTATCACAAGGACCTGGCCATCACAACTTGGCCCTGCCCCGATACCTATGGTAGGTATCGTTAGCCGATCGGTTATAATCTTAGCTACAGCATCGGGTATGCATTCCAGCACTACAGAAAAACACCCGGCCTTTTCAAGCTCAATGGCTTCCGTGCATATCTTATTCGCGGAAGCCGCGTCTTTTCCTTGGACTTTGAATTCTGTCGCGCTCTGGGGGGTAAGTCCTAGATGTCCCATGACGGGTATGCCCGCCCTGACTATTTCGGACGTTACCTGAAGCACTTCGGTTCCGCCCTCGAGCTTGACGGCATCACACCCCGCCTCTTTGACAAAACGATTAGCATTCCGAAGAGCGTCGGATTTTGTATGGTATGACTTGAATGGCATATCACCCACAAGCAGAGCATTCTTAGTGCCTCGCCTCACGGCCTTTGCGTGATGGATCATATCCTCCATGGTAACGGGAACCGTAGAATCGTAGCCCAGGACTACCATACCCAAAGAATCGCCTACAAGAATGATATCTATCCCGGCCTCATCAACTATCCGAGCAGTAGAATAATCATATGCCGTAAGCATAGTTATCTTGACGCCCGATCGTTTCTTTTCTTTAAGGCTGGATATCTTAACCATATCCTACTTCTTTCTGTAAGCATCCAAAAAGGAATCGCAATATATCTGTTTATTTAAAAGACACCCGGCTGTTATCATGGCGTCCATAAGATCCTTGTCCAACGGATCCAGTATGGCCGATGTCAAACCATTGGCCATTGCCATTATGAGAAATGTTCTGTTCATAAGCTTTCTGGATTTGGTCCCCTGCGAAATATTGGAAAGACCGATAACGGTGTTGGGCGCGGGATCCGAAAGATGGCGGAACTCCCTTATCGACTCTATAACTTCAGGGCCCTGGTCCTGAGCGACATTGACCGGAAGTACTATAGGATCCAGATATATATCCTCAACGGCAATGCCATAATCGATAGCCTTAGCAACTATGACAGCCGCTAATTCCAAACGCCTCTCTTTCGAGTTGGGCACGCCGCTCTTATCCATAGCCAGGCCTATTACCTGGGCATTATATCTCTTAGCCAAATCAAAAATAATATCCATCTTTCCCGGATCGGCGCTTGTGGAATTGATTATAGAACGTTTCTTCGCGAGCTTTAACCCCGCCTCTATCGCCGTAACATTCGTAGAATCAATGGAAAGCGACATATCGCAAACTTTTTGTATTGTGCTGACAAGCCATTTTGTATCTTCCACCGGATCTTTAGAATACGGCCCGACATTCACATCGAGAAATGAAGCGCCTTTCCGTGCCTGTTCAATAGCAAGGTTTTCAATCACAACGCAGTCCTTAGTTTCGATAGCCTTCGAAACCTTCCCGTACATACCGTTGATCAATTCGCCTATTACTATCACAATACCTCCGAATTCATAACATAATGAGGGTCGTTCGCATAATCCTTAAACGATCAACCCTTCATTAATTTATCTATATATTTCATTACAGCCTGGGCCGCTATAGGGTGGCGCATTACCACGAGATCCGCCCCCGACTGTATCATAGATACCGCAGTGGCTATCTCCCAGTTTATGCCCTGAATCTCGCCCGATTCCTTAGCTTCTTTGGTCTTCCAAACCTCCTGCCCCGTAAACACTACAAACGGCATCGAAAGCATCTTGTCGCCGATGAAAGCCGCCAGCCTCGACCTCTCCATGATAGAGTATACGTATTCCATGCCATAACCCATCGCAGTCGTGGTAGGATGCATTACTATCTTCTTCGGGTCGAAACCCATATCACTTATAAGTATATTGACCTGCTTGGCTATATTGATATCTATCGGCGATTCGGCTATCAGAGAATGGCCGTCCGCCAGGCATATGGCCGTTATAGTCTTGTAGTTGGTCTGAGACGCTATGCCTATAAGACAATTCTCGCCTTTAAGGGCTTGACTGACCTTTGGCAGAACATCGCTATCCCTCTCATCGTCACCGCATCCTATAACCGCCAGAGGCACCCCTACATTCTCTTTGATAGCCTTCAAGGTCTCTACCGACCTGGTCGCGGGAGAATTCCACCAATCCGGGTGGATGCCCTGCAATCTCACGCATATCATCTTCGCGCCGAAGTCGTTAACGCATCTCTTGGCCCATTCAACGGGATCCTTAACAGAATCGCCAAAAGGCGCGGTAACCTCATCCGGACAATCCTTGGGCTCGCAATCGAATATCTCAATCGCCACTAAAGGCGGATTAGGCATAGAGCCTTCTGCAAATAGAAAAGGAAGCGTCGTCTCGCCGCCTATTTTCACCTGGTTCTTCCTGCCTATCTCCACGGTATTTATAGTCCCGGCAAATTTTTCCCTAGCCAATTCTATAGCCATAGATATTAACGGACTCCTTTTAATATTTTATCCAGTATCTCTTCTACGCTTTGCGTTATCTGGGCATCGGCGAGATAAGATATGGGCTTATTGGAAACCGCCCAGTCAGATACCTTGCTGCTATAAGGTATCTCTCCAGCTACTTCGATATCGGCTTTTTCAATATCGGGTTTTATAGCCGAAAGAGGGCCGGACATCTTATTTATCACAAGATAGGCTCCCGACATTTTCACACCTATCTCTCCTGCTAGATCGTATATACGCCTGGCCGATCTAACGCCTATGGAAGAATAGTCACTTACCAAAACAAGCTTTGTTATCTCCATCGTGGTCCGGCGCGAAATGTGCTCCATACCTGCGGCATTATCTATAACTATAAAATCATAACTTTTAGTTATGTCGCCTATGATATCCCTAAGAAGATTGTTTACATAGCAGTAGCATCCTGGACCTTCGGGTCTGCCCATAAGCAGAAGATCAAAATCCTCGGTCTCTATCAGGCTCTCCTGGACCTTCATCTCTATGTACCGGTCTTTGGTCATGCCGCGGGGTATAGTATCCATGTTCTTAGAGATTTCTTCACACACACCCACTATGCTGGATACGGCATCTACGCCTAACGATTCTGCAAGGCACGAATTCGGATCTGCGTCTATGGCTAAAACCGAAGCCTTCCCGCGCCTGGTCAAACCTTTTATTATAAGTGATGCAACGGTAGTCTTGCCCGTACCGCCTTTGCCGTTTACGGCTATAATTGTACCGATGGGAACCTTCCTTTATCCGTATGCGGAAAAAATAGAGACGCTACATATTCATCCATATAATCCGGCTCAGAGCCGAGATCTATATAAGTCACATTCTTATAAAGACGGTGGGTCTCGGCAAGCGCATCCTGCGATAAAAGCGACATCCTTGCCCCCGCAAGAGAAGAATTTCCGATAAACTCGTAGAGATCGCGGGATATATCCGGTAATAGCCCTATAAAAATGGCATTTTCTATATTTAGATAATTGCCAAAGCCACCGGCTATATATAATCTACCAAGATCGGACAGAGACTTCCCGACTTTGTTCAAAAGCGATATGATAGCGCTGTATATGGCCCCTTTAGATCTCTTAAGATTTTCTATATCGTCATCCTGTATTACCACGTCTTTCCCGGAAACTGTTTCGTCTTTAAAGGCTACGACGAACTCGTATATATCGCCTGCTTTCCTGATACGCTTGGACCTGAGATCTTGATTTATCTTCCCGTTCTTAGCGATGATCCCCCTTTTAAGCATCTGACACAAGAGGTCTATATATCCGGAACCGCATATACCTTTAGGCTTAGTTGAATCTATTGTGGTCACTCTTACGGCAAGATCTGCATCTATCACAACCTTCTGTATCGCTCCGCTGGTTGCCTTCATCCCGCAAGATAGGCCACTACCCTCAAATGCGGGCCCAGCACTTGCCGCGGCACCTATCATCCATTCCCTGTTACCCAAAACTATCTCCCCATTCGTACCTATATCCACCAACAAAGATAAACTATCAGATTCAGCCAGTCCGCAAGCCAGAAGACCGGCGACGATATCGCCTCCTACGTATGCCCCTACGCCGGGAATGAAACCTACAAGGCCTTTTGGGTTTGCCTCTATCTTAGCTTCGGCGGTATATACGGTCGGGAATAATGTCGTGGTAGGAACATAAGGAGCCCTCCGTATACTGGAGGGGTCGACGTTCAGCAGAAGATGCATCATAGTGGTGTTCCCCGCGCATATAGTAGCATATATAGAACCGATGTTTATCGATAACGACCCGGTCAGATCTTCTATCATCTCATTTATATTGGCAAGCACGGTGTCGTTCAATTTTCTTAGACCGGAAGGTTCGGAAGCATAAACTATGCGAGTTATTATATCGCCCCCGTAGCTTGACTGCCTGTTGAACGATATCCTGGTACCGAGTATATTCCCGCTTGAAAGGTCCACAAGCTGCCCGACGATAGTTGTGGTACCTATATCAAAAGCCAGGCCGTATATATCTTTAGTAGTATCTCCAGGCTCAATAGATAATATCTCCGCCTGCCCATCTTTATTTCCAAATGTTACGGTTACCTTAAAATCGGATTCGCGCATCAAGGCGGAAAGGTGTTTCAGGGCGGCTATCTTAGTCTCCCGCACTTCGCAGCCGATTTTTTCACGGAGTTTCCTCTCTATGCGCTCCAGATCCCCTTCGTTATCATCGGCCGTAGGCGGCGGAAGCTCCAAAAATACCTTCTTCACTAACGGGGAGAGCTTGAATTTGCTCTCTCGCCTGGCGGCTGACCCTTTAGTGAACTCCTCGGTATCGTGTCGCAGCTTGGCATGGACCTCAAGAGATTCTTTAGGTATCTTTATCTCAAGATCGCTCTCGACTATGGCATCGCAAGCCAGCACATAGCCGCGTTTCCTGTCGCGTTCCTGTATAAGAGGAGACGGCTCTGCGCACATCACGCCCCGCTCTATGACAACCTTGCATTTACCGCACAGGCCGGCGCCGCCGCAAGAAGCATTCAGCATTATCCCGCATTTTATAGCGGCGCTCAATACATCTGTGCCCCGCGGGACCCGGACAGACCTGTTCTGAGGCATAAACCTTACGTTAAATTCCTGCATCTACTTATAACTCCTGAGAAAAGACGGGATACCGGAGGCTTCCCTGGGGCCAACCACTACTTTCCAGCCGGAAGCATCTTCCAGCTTCCCGCTTAAGACAGATACATATCCGGGTATTATCACAGAACGGTGATCCACCATCTTTTCGATACCGGAATTTTTAAGGACACCGGCTATCCGTTCGGCTGTAAATTTTTCCGCGGCCCAGGCCGTTAGCACAGACATCCCTTCGGCGTCACAGCATATAACATAGGCCGGTACCTTACTGGCTTCGATCTCGCCGGCTACAGTGAAATATGTTATAGAAAAGTTCGTAGTAACAATAACGGGGGAATCTTGGTTGACCTTCCCGATCTCGTAAATGCGCGGTTCAACCTGAACCGGCTTTTGCGGATCTGTATATATATCCTGCCGCGCCACAAGAAGCGGGTATGCGAACTCTTTCGCGGTATTCTTCGCTATCACTATACCGGAATACTTAGCGACAAAGGTAACGGCTTCGGCAAGTTCCTCAAACATGTCGGATGATTCCGTAAAGGATATCATAGGATATCCGAGGACCCTCAAATTCTTTTTTAGGGCCGAACGTCTTATAAAAGTATAATCCTGTATCTTCGCGG
This sequence comes from Candidatus Omnitrophota bacterium, assembly GCA_017993955.1. Classification (GTDB taxonomy): domain Bacteria; phylum Omnitrophota; class Gorgyraeia; order 2-01-FULL-45-10; family 2-01-FULL-45-10; genus JAGOLR01. The sequence continues at coordinate 927 of JAGOLR010000075.1, read as the reverse complement.
CCAAAGACCCCGTCTTAAGGTTGATCACCAGCTCATCTACGCCTTGAGACCTGGCGACAGCTGTCAAGTCAGCGGCTTCTCCGACATCCTTACACGGGATAGCCAGCGGTACGTTGTTTTCCTTTGCGAGCTTTATGAATTCGTTCAAACAAGTCCTGTCGTAACATATAAGAAGCGGCCTTGCTTCGCGGCATATATTGAGAGCCTCGGACATAACCTCAGGGTCGCTCCCGAGAAGAGCCAGATTAAGTCCGGTCACGGACACAGTCTTCTTTATCGCGTTAAGAAATTTGTTAAGGTATTTGGAAGAATTCTTTATGCAGACGATATCTGCTCCCATATTCTGCCCTGCGCGTTCGAACTTCAATGCGCCTATACTCTTCAGGATAGAACTGAGATATTCGTCATCAAGAGTGTCTTCCACCAGAAAACCTATCGCGGTGGGATGGTGAAATTTTTGCTCATGGCGGTGCATCACGGTCTCGTTACCGACCTCTATCTTTTTATCGCCTTTTCCTATAGTTACAAGTTTTATGGGAGGCTGGGAAGCGCTTTCAAGCGCTTCTTTTGACCCTGCAGTGACGTGAGGACACTTCTCCAGCGAAGTCTTCTTTTGCGCAAGAGCCATGGCAAAAGCCAGACACGTAGAATAACCGCAGTCCTTGCAGTTCGTCTTTGGCAGCAACTTATAAATGTCGAGTCCTGAAAGCGCCATAGTATCCTTCCGATAAATCCGAAATCCGAATATTGAAATACGAAATAATTTCGAAATTCGAATTTGTTTCGAATTTCGTATTTAGCAATTCGAATTTAAAAATTACTCTTAACTACATTAATGAGTCCATCAACAGCGCCGGGTGGTCTACTTTTTGCAAAAACTCCAAAAGGCCCGCGGCATCGGTAGCTATAGTCTCGTCGGCTATATTA
>JAGOLR010000010.1 GCA_017993955.1 Candidatus Omnitrophota bacterium | reverse complement strand
ACTATAGGGAATGCGGAATTACAGGTACAGACGGTGGAACATATGCTCTCGGCTCTTTCTGCGCTGGCTGTAACCAATATCGTTATCGAAATAGACGGTCTTGAACTTCCCGGACTGGATGGCAGCGCTTGGGGATATTTCGACGCTTTAAAGAAGGCAGGTATAGTCGAACAAGACTACCCGCAAAAAGTGATCCGCGTTGTCGATCCGATATTATGTGAGGGAAAGAACGGCGCCTTATTGGCGGCCTTTCCTTCGGAAGTTCTAAGGATATCTTATACGCTTGACTACCGGTCGTCAGGCATAGGTACCCAGTATATCGATGTAGTCGTCAACGAGAGTTCGTTTGAAAAGGAGCTGGCCCCCGCCAGGACCTTCTGTATGGAAGAAGAGGCGATGGCCCTTGTCAAAATGGGCCTGGGGAAAGGCGCCAATTATGACAATACCCTTGTGATGAACGAAAATGGCCCGGTGAAAAATAAATTAAGATTTCAAAACGAACCTGTCAGGCATAAAGTCATGGACTTGATAGGGGATATGTATGTAACAGGCATGCCCATATCGGCTCATATAATTGCCGCAAAGAGCGGCCATGCGTTGAATATGGAACTGGTTAAGAAGTTAATAGACGCTAAATGCTAATCATGGAGGGTGGCTGACTTATGGGAACTGAAACGCTGGATCTGAAAGGTAAGACCGTTGACATAAATACGATAATGAAGATACTTCCGCATCGGTATCCGTTTCTTCTAGTGGACAGGATAATAGAGGTGGGAGAGAAGAATATCGTAGGTATAAAGAATGTCACGATAAACGAACCGTTTTTCCAGGGCCATTTTCCGGGCCATCCTATAATGCCCGGGGTCCTCATACTGGAAGCTATGGCGCAGGTTGCCGGAGTGGGAGCGCTGAATATACCGGGTAATCTGGGAAAACTCGCGTACTTTCTGACTATAAATAATGCGAAATTCCGCAAGCCTGTAGTGCCCGGGGATACGCTAAGAATAGAATCAGTCCTCATGAAAGCCAAGCGCGATATAATGCAGGCTCACGCTGTCGCCAAAGTTAACGACGAAGTCGTTACGGAGGCGGATCTCATGTTCGCATTTGTAACGCCGTCCGAGCAGAAATAAGGACTTTATGCCAAAGATAGGTCTCGTCGCAGGATGGGGTAAAATACCCGTGACTTTCGCGCGCAACGCCAAAGCGAAGGGCGATACCGTCATCGCCTTAGGGCTTAAAGGCGTTACCGATGAAGAGCTGGCAAACCATGTTGACAAGATGCACTGGGTCGAATGGGGCAATTTGAAAAAGGCCATGCTTCTGGTGATGATGGAAGGCATACGGCAGATAGTGCTTCTCGGCAAGATCAAGAAGGCCGTGACATTTACCGGTAACGACGATCTTGATGAAGATGCGAAAAAGATATTGTCCGGGATGGGCAGCAAGCAGGACTATGCCATCTTAAAAGGAGTGGAGGGTATCTTGAGTAAGGTGGGTATAAAGATAATAGACCCTACGCCTTATCTCGAAGACCTTGTTCCAAAGGCCGGGGCACTCACAAAACGCCAGCCGAGCGATAAGGAATGGGCCGATATAAAATACGGCACGGATATTGCGAAAGTAATGGCGGGATACGATATAGGTCAGGCCGTTGCGGTGAAGGATAAGACGATAATAGCTGCGGAGGCTGTGGAGGGTACAAACGACATGATAAAGCGCGCGGGAAGCCTTGCGGGCGGAGGTTTCGTCGTGGTGAAGGTCGCGCGTCCGGACCAGGATATGAGATTTGATGTCCCAGCCGTCGGACCGGATACCATACGGCTTATGGCCGAATCACGCGCTACAGCTCTCGGACTCGAAGGTAACAAAACCTTCCTTACAGACAGGGAAGAAGTCGTCGCCCTGGCAGATCAGAACGATATTGCGATAACAATCATGTAAAAAGTGAAAAGTTTAAAGAGAAAAGTGTAAAGAAGGTTTTGTAGAAACTTTTTATCTTTTCACTTTTCTCTTTGCGCTTTTCACTTACAATATCGGAAGATATTTCTTGATCTCGTGGCTTGTTATCCTGATGCGGTAATCTTCCCATTCCTTCTTTTTATTTATCAGGAAACGCGTATATATATGTTCCCCAAGCGCCTCTTTGACCAGGGCGCTCTTTTCTGCCTCAGAAGTGGCCTGGAAGAGATTACCTGGCAGGGCCACGAGTCCCCTGGACTCCCTTTCGGACATTTCCATCTTATAGATGTTCGGCTCTACAGCGTCGGGGCATTTGTATTTCTTTTCTATCCCTTCCAACCCGGCCGCCAGCATGACCGCGAAGGCAAGATACGGGTTACAGGATGGATCCGGGCATCTTAATTCCGCCCGCGTGGCTTTCTCGTTCCCTGGCCTGTATAGAGGGACCCTGATAAGGGCGGTCCTGTTCCTCTGCGCCCAGGATGCATAGACCGGGGCTTCATATCCGGCGACTAATCTCTTATATGAATTTACCCATTGGGCTGTCAGCGCGCATATCTCACGAGCGTGCTTCAGCTGACCGGCTATAAATTGCTTTGCGGTATTCGACAAGTGGTTCTTATCGTTTGAATCAAAAAAGGCGTTCTTTGTTCCACGGAATAAGGACTGATGCACGTGCATACCGCTTCCGTTCACTCCGAATATGGGTTTAGGCATAAATGTCGCGTATACGCCGTTTGATTTAGCGACCTCTTTGATGCAGTACCTTGCGGTTATTATATTATCCGCCATTATCAGCGCCTTGTTGTATTTAAGGTCTATCTCGTGCTGTGAAGGCGCGACCTCATGGTGGCTGGCTTCCATAGGTATGCCCATCTCTTCAAGTATATCTACGGTCTTATTGCGCAGGACGTCGGCCAGGTCATTAGGTATGAGCTCGAAATATGTGCCCTCATCCAGGATCTCCGCGCTCTTGTCTGATTTAAAATAAAAATATTCAAGCTCAGGCCCGACAAAATATGTAAGCCCCAGTTTTTCTGCCCGTTCCAAATTTCTTTTCAGGGCATAACGGGAATCGCCGAGGTACGGTGTGCGGTCCGGGTTCAGGATGTCGCAAAAAAGTCTGGCGACCGGGGCGGAAGTACCCTCCCACGGCAGTATCTGGAAAGTCGAATCATCAGGCATGGCGATTATATCGGATTCCTGGGCTTCGGCGAAACCCGTGACTGAAGATCCATCAAAACCCTTCCCGTGTAACAATGCCTCCTCAAGATCTCTTCTGGTGATCGATATGCTTTTAAGTATACCTAAAATGTCGACAAACCATAGTTGTATCGTATTTATCTTGTTGTTGTTCACTATCCTAAGTATATTCTCTTTATTATTTCCTCTTTTGGCCTTTGCCATCAGGATCTCCTTTGTGTGATATTTATGCACAATATTTGCCTAAAAATTAGGCAATGGATTTAGTGTATCATATAAGGTAATAATTGTCAAAAGGGGGATGGTTTTGGGGTTATTTTGGGTTCTTCAGGACTTCATATACAGCACTGGCTCCCCGCGCACTTGCCCCGGGTCCGCCAAGTGAATCTTTTACGCGGGCCAGTTCTTCTCTCATCCTGGCAAGCTTTATGTCGTCAGATAGCAGTTCTTTTACGCCTGCGGCTATCTTTTCGGGAGTGGCGTTTTCTTGCAGGAATTCCGGGGCAATCTCGCGACCGGCCAATATATTTACAAGGCCCAGGATTTTTACATTAGCTACCAGCCTTGCTATCATGGCAGTGAGAGGGTTGGTCTTATATATCACGACAAGAGGCGTACCTATTATAGCAGTTTCAAGCGTAGCTGTGCCCGAAGCTACTATGGCAAAATCGGATACCCCTATAATGTTATAGGTATCACCGTCTACTATACGCGCGTCTATAGAAGTCTTGGCAAGAGCCCTTTGATAAAGCTCGATATCCAGTTCCGGATGTTTTGCCACCAGGTATTGGGCATCGAGTCCGTCTTCAGACATCTTACGGCAGGCTTTTGCCATTATCGGCAGCAGGTTTTCAACCTCCATGCGTCTCGACCCGGGCAGTAAGGCTATAGTACGCTTTCCGGCTGATAATCCGAATTTGCGCGCCGCCTCATTCCGGGAAAGTCCCATATGAACGCTTTCGACCAACGGGTGGCCTATGAACTCCGCGTTTACGCCGTGCTTTTTATAAAGGTCTTCCTCGAATTTAAAAAATACCAGTATCTTTTTTACGCAATCTTTTATTATACCTATGCGGTCTGCCCCCCAGACCCATACCTGAGGGCTTATATAATACACTACGGGTATAGATCGTTTTTTAAGCGCCTTTGCCAGTCTCAGGTTGAATCCCGGGTAATCGACAAGTACCGCAAGATCGGGGCGTTCCAGGTCTATTCGGGATAACACCGCGCGGAAGGCCTTCCCGACGGTAAATATGTTCTTCACGACCTCTATCACGCCGACTAGGGCCAGGCCGGATATGTCGAATATGACCTCTACGCCGGCCTTTTTGGAGCGCTCGCCTCCGAGCCCGTAAAATACGAGATCCGGATCTATCGATAGTAGGTTTTTTGCAAGATTTGAGGCGTGGAGATCACCGGACGGTTCTCCCGCTACTATGAGGATCTTTTTTCGGGCCATGAGGATCTCTATTTATTTTTTAGATAGCTTTACGCTATATGCTATTTAGACGGATTTATCTTTGCTATGATTTCGAGCGCGACCTGGAGAGCTCTGCGGCCTTCAACGCCGGATACCACAGGTTTCCTGCCGCTTTTGACGCAATCGATGAAGGATTTAAGTTCTTTTTTAAGAGGTTCTTTTTTAACGACACGTATCTTCTCTTTTTCTATCCTATCCCCGGTCTTACGGAATATCGCTGTATCCTGGTTGACGTAATCCAGGGATATGTAAGAATCTTCCTGGAATATTCGCATTTTACGGACCACGTCCTTCGTGATTCGGCTTGCCGTGATATCGGCGATGGTCCCGTCCTCGAATGTTAACCGGACATTTGCGACGTCTTCGTAATCAGATACAGTGGAAAGGCCGACCGCCTCTATCTTCACAACATCCTGTTTCATCAGACCTAGGACTATATCGATATCGTGTATCATGAGGTCCAAAACTACACCGACGTCTTTGACCCTTTTGTGGAAAGGGCCGAGCCTTTGGCACTCTATAAACTTGGGTTTTTGGAGATACGGCTCTATGGCCAGGACAGCAGAGTTGAAACGCTCTATATGTCCGACTTGAAGTATGAGCTTATTTTCTTTGGCTATCTCGATAAGCTCATCGGCTTCGGAGAGAGTTTTTGTCATAGGTTTTTCTATAAGGACGTGGATGTTGTTACTTAAAAAATCTTTGGCTATATTGTAGTGTAAACTCGTCGGCACCGCGATCGATACGGCATCCACCTTATCGAAAAGCTCTTCGTAATCGGCGAAGCTTGCGGTGTGGTACTTTTTGCCTACTTCCAGAGCTCTTTCGATATTACAATCGCATACTCCGACAAGCTTGATGCTGTCTAGCCTGGAATATACCTTGGTGTGGAATTCGCCAAGGCGCCCTGTGCCTATTACGCCAAACCTCAATTTTTCAGAACCTGCCATAAATCATCCCTCAAAGTTAAAGTTGATTATAACACTTCCCATGCCTTTCCGCAAGACACCTCCTTAGAAGACGGGGATGTAATAAGAAATTTTTCAATTTCCTTTTGGGCCCCTCTCCGGGTCAGTATCTCCGGAGGACGCCGGCTTTCCAGTGGAAATCCGGCTTCGTAAAACCCGAATTTTCTTTGTAAAATTCGGGTTTTAAGACCTCCGTCAATACTGACCCGTCGGGGGACCCCTAAGGCAGGAATTGAAAAATTTCTTAGAGAGGTGGAGCTGGTAAATTCTTGCCTTGGCGTAATCATACCCCAGAAGGACTGGTATTGTAGCGGGTCTTAAATTCAAATTTTGACAACGCAAAATTTGAATTTACGAAGACAAAATTCCATGCGGGAATTTTGCGTCCCGCGGAAATACCAGTCCTTCTGGGGGGTATGAGAATGTAATGCTTGTTAGCGTTAAATACCAGCGAGCTGTGTTAAGCGGGGGGCGGGTTACTGTCGCTCGACAAAAGTAACCGGCTATGGTAGCATATATTACCTCATATGAATAAATATTTCAGGCTTGTAAAATTCGTTATACCTCACGCCTGGGTCCTGGCTCTTGCCGTGCTATGCATGGTGGTCGGGTCCAGCTTTGGCGGTATATCTTTTACCATGATAATACCGATGGTGGATAAGATAATCGCTGGTAAAAAGATCGTATTGCCGGCAGGCATAGCCGTCCCCGATTTTATACAGGGCATAGTAGACAAGGTAAATGCCGTCCCGCCGCTGCAACTTTTGAGCAGCATGACCATGATAGTGATGCTATTGTGGCTTTTAAAAAATATATTCGTTTTTTTCCAAACGTATCTGATGAATGATGTATCCCAAAGAGTCGTTAATGACGTAAAGAACGCTATTTACAGGAAATTGCTGACCCTGTCTATGGATTTTTATGCCAAGAACGCTACCGGCAAGCTTATGTCGCGTATAACATACGATGCCGTGGTAATAAGGGACTCGATATCTACGGGACTTACAGATCTGATATATTCTCCGATTCAGCTTGTTATATATATCGGTATATTGTTTACGATCAAAGTATATTTTTCCATATCGTGGGCTCTAATAGGCATCAGCGCCTGCCTCTTTCTCATGGTGGTTTACCCGGTTGTCCGCATAGGAAAGCGCCTCAAAAGCATCTCCCGGCAATCCCAGGAAAAGATGGGCGAACTTACCATGACCCTGCATGAGACCATATCGGGTATTCGTGTCGTTAAGGCCTTTTCCATGGAAGATTACGAGGCAAAGAAGTTTAAAGATCAGAATTACAATTTTTACCGTCTTGCCATGAAGTCTATAAAGCGCATGTCTGTGGTAAGCCCTATAACGGAATTCGCGGGGATGTTTTGTGTAGCTATAATACTCTGGATCGCCGGTAAGGAGATAATATCCGGCGCGCTTTCGGCCGGCGCCTTTGCGACATTTCTCGCCGCTCTCCTTTCTATCATGCATCCTATGAAGCGTCTTACGAACGTATATACCATAAATCAGCAAGCCATGGCCGCCGCCGACAGGATATTCGAGCTATTAGACACCAAACCCTCTGTAATGGAGAAGAAGGATGCCGTTGTATTGCCCCGCATAAAGGATGGAATTATTCTGGAGGGGGCGTGTTTTAATTACGGCGAGAAAGAGATATTGAAGGATGTGAATGTAGAGGTAAAGGCAGGTCAGATAGCGGCATTTGTGGGACCTAGCGGCGCAGGCAAGACTACTCTGGTTAATTTAATACCCCGTTTTTACGATGTTACTAAAGGTTCAGTGAAGATAGATGGCGTAGATGTAAGGGATTGCACTCTTCAGTCTCTTATGGGGCAGATAGGCATAGTAACTCAGGAGACGATCCTTTTTAACGATACCGTTGCTTCGAATATAGCTTACGGGGCCCGGTCCCAGGACGTAGAAGGCATAACTAAAGCTGCCAAGATAGCGAACGCTCATGATTTCATTATGCGTATGCCCAAAGGATATGACACCATAATAGGCGAGCGTGGATTCAGGATGTCCGGAGGCGAGAAGCAGAGGCTTGCTATAGCCAGGGCGGTATTCAAAGACCCTCCTATACTTATCCTGGATGAGGCTACTTCACAATTGGATACCGAATCCGAGGTCCTTGTGCAGGAAGCCATAGACAGGATGATGAGGGGAAGGACAGTATTTGTCATAGCCCACCGTTTAAGCACCATAAAACACGCTACCCGCATATACGTACTTGAAAAAGGTTCCGTGGTAGAGTCTGGTTCTCATGAAGAACTTATCCGTAGAAGCGGTTTATATAAGCGTTTGTACGATATGCAGTTCAAAGATAATATATTAAAATAATAGTTGAAAAATATATTCAAAAAAGGTACAATACCTTTACTTTTTTCTCTAAAAAGTCGGCTAGAAAACCGCTAAAATCACTAGTGTATTACACAAAAGGAGGCTAATCAGTAACTCTATGGTAGAATCATCGCTAATGAAAAATCTATTAGAGGCAGGAGTACATTTTGGTCATGAGACCAAGCGCTGGAATCCCAAGATGAAGAAGTATATATTCGGCGATAAGAACGGTATATACATAATAGATCTGTCGAAGACCCAGTCTGCTATTGCAAAAGCCTGCGCATTCTTAAGGAATATGGCAAGTTCAGGAGGCCACATACTGGCTGTTGGGACAAAGAAACAGGCACAGGACATAATCAAGGAAGAGTCATTGCGGAGCGGGATGTTCTTTGTCAACCAGCGATGGCTTGGCGGCATGCTTACCAATTACCAAACTCTCAAAAAGAGCATAAAGCGCCTTGAGGAGCTGGAGAGGATAAAAGAGGACGGCACCATGGCTAAGTTATCAAAGAAAGAAGCCTCCAAACTCAACAAAGAGATGTACAAACTTAACAAGAACCTGGAAGGTATTCGCGGCATGGATAAGCTTCCTAAGGCCGTATTTGTGATAGACGCCAAAAAGGAAGATATTGCCGTAAAAGAGGCCAGAAAGCTCGGAGTCCCTGTGGTTGCCCTTGTGGATACCAACTCAGACCCGGACATAATAGACTATGTGATACCGGGTAATGACGACGCGATCCGTTCCATAAAACTCGTCACAAGTCTTATCGCAGATGCTGTGCTGGCGGGTAGGGAGGCATTTGCCGCGGGCGAAGTGAAAGCTCGCGAAGATGCGGCGGCAGCTATGGAAGACAAAGAAGGCATTAAAGTCATAGATGAAGAGGTCGAGGAACTGGTAGAAGGCGACCTTAAGCTTAAAGAAGACGAAGCCCTTCCCAAAGACGTTCCGATTAAACGCAAATTAAAGAAGCCTATAAAGTAGGAGCTGAGTCAAATCCGAAATCCGAATATTGAAATACGAAACAATTTCGAAATTCGAAATTAAAGTTTGTTTCGATATTCGTACTTCGAATTTAGGATTTAAAATATTCGGCACTATTGACACTAAAAGTTTAAAAAATCAAATATAAGGACGGAAATCATGCTAGATGCCATAAAGAGATTAAGAGAAAAGACAAACGCAGGTGTAGTCGATTGCCAGAAGGCCCTTCGCGAATCTAACGGAGATGTGGAGAAGGCCATAGAGGTTTTGAGAAAGCAGGGGGTAGCGCTTGCCAGTAAAAAGGCCGGCCGCCAGGCCAAAGAGGGTCGTATCGAAAGCTATATACATCTGGGAGGCAAGATCGGCGTCCTTGTAGAAGTAAGCTGCGAATCTGACTTTGTGGCCAGGAACGATGACTTTAAAAACTTCGTAAAGGATATAGCTATGCAGGTGGCGGCTTCTAACCCTATATATGTTAGAAAAGAGGATGTGTCGGAAGAGGCCGTTAAGAAAGAGACTGAGATAATAAAGGCCCAGCTGGAAGGTAAGCCTGCCGCTGCGATGGAGAAGATAATTCAGGGTAAGCTGACCAAATTTTACGATGACGCATGCCTTTTGGAGCAGCCTTTCATAAAAGATCAGAATATGAAGGTAAAGGATATAGTGACCTCGATGATCGCCAAGATAGGCGAGAATATCATCGTGAGGCGGTTCGTTCGTTATCAAGTCGGAGAAGAGTTATAGCGTTTAGCGTAGAGCGTATAGCGTACAGGAAAAATTGATTTTCTAAACGCTACCCGCTAAACGCTATCCGCTAAAAGCTGCGGATATGTCTATTAAACCAGCATTCAAACGCGTCGTATTGAAATTAAGCGGGGAAGCTCTTCAGGGGCGGCTCGGCTACGGCATCGATTGCGATGTAATGGAGTCTATAGCGAAGCAACTCGGCGAGATACGTAAGCTCGGCGTAGAGATAGCTATAGTGATAGGTGGCGGCAATATATTCCGAGGCGTCTCCGGCACTAAAAAAGGTATAGACCGCGTAAGCGCCGACTATATGGGTATGCTTGCCACGGTCATAAACGGCCTGGCGCTCCAGGACGCGCTTGAAAAACACGGCGTATTTACCAGAGTGCAGACCGCCATACAGATGCAGCAGCTCGCCGAACCTTTTATAAGGCGCCGCGCCATACGTCATCTTGAAAAAGGCCGGGTAGTCATATTCGTGGGCGGCACAGGCAACCCTTATTTTACCACCGATACCACCGCGGCGCTTCGGGCGATAGAGATCGGAGCTGATGTGATCATAAAAGGGACTAAAGTGGATGGTGTATATTCCTCAGATCCCGTAAAGAACAAACGCGCAAGAAAGTATGATACACTCAAATACCTGGATGTGCTTAAAAAAGGTCTTAAGGTCATGGATGCCACGGCCACAAGCCTTTGCATGGATAATAAACTGCCGATAATCGTTTTTAACCTCACCAAAGAAGGCAATATTAAGAGGGTGATTATGGGCGAAAAGATAGGTACAATCGTAAAGGGATAGACTATGACAACTAAAGAGATCGTCCACGATACTGAGATGAAGATGAAGAAGACGGTGGAAGCTACCGTCAGAGAATTTTCCACTATCAGGACCGGGCGGGCATCTACCGCGATTGTGGAAGGGCTGCGCGTAGATTATTACGGCACTCCAACGCCGTTAAAACAGCTTGCCCAGATCTCGGCGGCGGATGCAAGACTTATAGTAATACAGCCATGGGATAAAAATTCTCTGGCAGATATAGAGAAGTCCATACTTAAATCCGACATCGGCATTGCCCCTACCAATGACGGCAAGGTCATCAGATTATCCGTGCCGCCTCTGACGCAGGAGCGCCGGGCCGAGTTGGACAAAGTTTTAAAAAAGATCGCCGAGGACGGGAGAATATCGATACGGACCTGCAGGCATTCCGCTATGGAGCACACCCGGAAAGAGGAGAAGGACAAACACATCACTGAGGATGAACGCTTCAAGGCGCAAGAAGATATACAGAAATTGACCGACAAATTCATAAAAGAGATCGACACCGCTTTGGCGGCGAAGGAGAAAGAAATTAGTTCTTAGTTATTAGTTCTTGGTTGTCAGGTAAAATCGAAAAACCATTTTTTACTAGGAACTAAAACTAGGAACTGGGAACTAAGCGGGCCGCTAGCTCATCAGGCAGAGCACCACACTTTTAATGTGGTTGTGGCAGGTTCGAGTCCTGCGCGGCTCACCACTTAATCTACCAAGAAACAGATAGGTAGATAACATTGAAGCCCTCGTTAGGTTCTACTGACGAGGGCTTTTTCTATGATTTCCCGACGAGGAATTTGAGTATTTCCCGCGAATTATTCGAAATTGATCGCTACCGCAAGAGCCCGCCATTTTAACGCTAGCCGGCCTTTATAGGCCGATTTCCGGCCAGAAATGTATATCAAACTATCAAATTTAGGATGTCGCTAGTTTAGTGGAATTTGCGGGTATTTGAGGGGGTTTATTTAGCAGGTCTTGCCAAAGAGATAGCTGATTTTGCCAGTTTACTTCCTTCGTAACAGGGCGCAATGAGGACTCGCTAAAGCGGCTTATCTTATCTGTATCACCGAGTAACAGTTCTTTCTGGATCTTCGGGCAGAGATAGATGAGATTGGCGATCTGTTTTACGTGAGTATATGACCAACCCAGCCAGTCCGCTATCTTGTATAGCGATAAATCAGGATCGTTTTCGATCAACCGGTCGATCTGGAAAGCTAAAAGAAGATACCTTCTAATGCGCGGGAGTCTCGCGAACCTCATGTCGGTCCGCGTATCCGGGGCATGAAACACTTTTTTGAGCTTTATGTCAAACTCACGATCTATCGTGTCCATCGTCTGGCAGCCCTTCCTGCATTCTGTTTAATAGTGCGATCCCGCTTGGATTAAACGCGAGCCCAAGCTTTTCGTTTTTACCGTCATAGTAAGCGCTTTTAAGCATAAGGCGCAGCGCGTGGTGCTTTTCCTGCGGGAAGAGTGCCTCCCATATAGGCGAGTTAACGATTAGCGCGTTATCAAGCGCCTGATCATCTTTTCCGCTGGTTCTTAACGACTCTATGACAGCGTCCTCGATTGATTGAGCGTTCACCGACCGTGTGGGGCAGTTCTGATAACCGCGTTTTTGGGCGTTCATGCAGACATAGTAACGGTAGCCGCGGTGTTTCTTCTTTGTGTAGGTATGAAACATTATGCTGTCGCATGCCTTGCAACGCAAGATATGGTTGAGGAGGCCTCGGAACGGCACGTTTTTGCGTCTAAAGCGCTCAACACGGTTACTTTTTAAAAGATCTTGAGCCCTTTGGAATATCGCCTCAGAAATTATCGCTTCCTGTAGTCCGGGATACAAGGCTCCGTCGTGATGAACCTTCCCGACGTAGAGAGGATTCTTAAGCATCTGCTGGATGTTTGTATGCTTGAATTGGAAACCACCATGCTTATTACCGGTTTTCGAAATAAACTCTTTCGTTTTATATCCTTCATCGTTAAGCGTCATAGCCGTTTTAAGACATGACTTCTTTTCCAGATATATATCGAACATCTTACGGACAAGTTCCGCCTCGGTCTTATTAACGACGAGCTTATGGTTTACTTTGTCGATGTCATAGCCCAGGATAGGAGCCCCGCCGACCCATTTACCTTTCTTGCGCGCGGCACCCATCTTATCTTTGACCCTTTCGCTGATGATCTCGCGCTCGAACTGCGCGAAAGATAAAAGTATGTTGAGAGTAAGACGTCCCATTGAGTTATTGGTATTGAAATGCTGTGTGACCGACACAAACGTGACGCCATTCTTTTCAAATAGCTCCAATATCTGCACGAAATCGAGAAGCGATCTCGACAGCCTATCCACTTTATAGACGACAACGCAGTTGACCTTACCTTCTTTGATATCGGTAATAAGCCTTTGTAGGGCAGGGCGCTCGGTGTTACCGCCGGTATAGCCGCCATCGTCATACCGGTCGGGTAGCGCTATCCAGCCTTCGCTTTTTTGGCTTTGGATGTAGCTCTCGGAAGACTCGCGCTGGTTGTCGAGGGAGGTGAAGTCGGTGTCGAGCCCTTCGCTTGTGGATTTTCGGGTGTATATGGCGCAGTAGATTTTCGGCTTCATAATTAATACCTATAGGTTAAAGAATAGATACCCGCTCCAATGGATGCCTGTTATCGCTTTCGCTACGGCACCTATCGATCTATATACTCTTCCGTTATATTCGAAGCCTTTTTCAAGAACCTTCACCTGTAATTGTTTGCCCTTATATGTCTTAGTGATTACTGTGCCGGGAATAGGGAGCCTCTTATCACGGGCTCTGGCAGTTTCGGAGCGCAGCGCCCTCTGGTTTATCGGGTCATATTCGTTGATTAAGCTATCCCGCGCGGTGTCCGCTTCAGCCGATAGGGCGCCATATTCCCGCTCCTGCAGCTTATAGGCGATCTTCTTCCAGAGCTCTATACGGTTGATGTTAGGGGCATTTTTGCCGCCGTAAAGCTCCGCGTATTTGGCCTGCAGCTCCGCAAGAGGCGCGTTTTTGAGCGCCAGAATTTCGGATAACACCTTGGTATCAATCATGATAACCACCTCCCGTCATGTCATATATAGCCATAGGTTTTCGGATATAGCAAGTCATCGCGGCAGATATATTAACCAGGAGAAAGGAACAAATATAAAATATTTCTTGCATTTTGATATATCATATGATATATTTATAAAATGCAGGATCTGAATAAGCTCCACAAGAAGATAGTTGAAGCGATCAGTAAGTATGAGGATCTTGCAAAATCAACTGATACAGCTAAAATAAAATACATCATTGCTCAGAGGTTACGACTTTACCGAGCGAAACATAGATTAACGCAGGAACAGCTGGCTACCAAGTTGCAGGTTAACCGTCTTCAGATAATTCGTTGGGAGCAAGGCTGTTTTAAGCCGCAGATGTGGGCAATGCGACTTTTAGAGAAACACGGTATTATAGAAAAGGGATTGTTTGAATAATCGTTCTTTTGAAGTAACAGGCGAGCATTAGACAAAACCGCGCGATTCGTAGGAAAAGACCCAATTCGCGGGTGTAGCTAGCGAAGACGGCTCGATTTTAGTTCAAGGCAGCTACTTTATAGCAAGTGTCCAGACACTGCTATAAGGTGGCTGCCTTTTTTTATTGTCCAAAACACAGGAGGTGGATCATGGACAAGAAGGGGCGCATAGACGCGTCTGTAAATAAAAGGAAGATCAAGATGAAGGAGATCAACCCGGCTCCTTATAATCCGAGAAAGGATCTGAAGCCGGACGATGTGGAGTACAGGCAGATCGAAGGAAGTCTCAATAAATACGGTCTTGTTGAGTTGCTCGTATGGAACGAACGTAGCGGAAACCTTGTTAGTGGTCATCAGAGGTTGAAGGTTCTGATTCAGAATGGATGTGAGGAAGTCGATGTGAGCGTTGTTAATCTTGACCCGGAAGATGAAAAAACGCTCAATATCGTGCTCAATAAAGTTCAGGGCATGTGGGATGATCGTAAGCTCGCCATCCTACTGGGTGAGTTTACGAAGTCGCCTACCTTCAATATAGGCGACATCGGCTTTGACTTCCCCGAAGTAAGCAAGCTCCTGGATAGGTATCAGCAAGGCAGAGAAGATGATTTTAACGCAGATGCGGTTGCTGGGACTATCGTTAAGACGATCACTAAACAAGGCGACGTAACCGAGCTGGGTAAACACAGGATTATGTGCGGGAATTCCTCGAGTACTGAGGATCTGGGGTGCCTCATGGCCGGCGGAAAGGCTCATTTGGTGCACACCGATCCTCCGTATAACGTTGCATATACAGGTAGTGCTCGGCCAAACCAGAATAAAAATCCGAAGAAAGCTCGTCAGTGGGAGATGATCCGTTCAGACGATATGCCGCAAGACGAATACGAGACATTGCTTAAGGAGGTTTTTACTAATATGGCAGGAGTTCTGGCGCCCGGCGCCGCGGCGTATATCTGGAACGGACACAAGAACTTCGGTTCCATGCATTCGATGCTGGAAGGGCTTGGGTTTCATGTGGCATCGGTGATTGTATGGGCAAAGCCAAACTTCGGCATGTCATATTCAGATTACCATGAGCAGGTCGAGTTCTGCCTTTACGGCTGGCGCAAGGATAACGGCGCCCATAAATGGTATGGGCCCGTTACCGAGTCTACGCTCTGGGAGGTTAAGCGCGATCCGTCGCGGGAGTACGTTCATCCAACCCAGAAGCCTGTCGCGCTGGCCCAGCGTGCTATACGCAATAGCTCAGTGCGCGGCGACATTGTACTCGATCTCTTTCTGGGATCAGGCTCGACGCTTATTGCGGCTGAGAGCCTTGGCCGGCGCTGCTACGGTATGGAGATCGATCCACGATACTGCGATGCGGTCATCCAGCGCTACATAAATTTCGTAGGCGCTACTAAGGTGCCGCAGGCTCTGCGGGAAAAATATATGACGGAGGCAGCGCATGCATAATGACGAGACTCTGCATTCCAAAGAGGGGGAATCCATCCTTTCGATCATTCAGGAGATCAAGGACGGAACCGTTAATCCGAAGACGCTCGCGAAGGAGGATAGGCAGCGCTGCGTGGAGTTTTTAATAGGTGAGGGATATACCGAGGCACAGACAGCCCAAATTCTCGCACGCAGCGAAAAGACCGTAAGCCGCGATCTCGTGGATCTGCGCGCACGAAATGCCCTTACTCCAAACGTCGAGCTTGCAAAGCAGATCGTAGGAGATATGTTTCAGAAGGCTATGGCGCATCACAAATATCTGATGCGCCTGGCCAGAAGCCCTGACGCTTCTCACAGTGAGAAGGCGCAGTCTGAGTTTCTGGCATGGAAGGTACTGAAGGAGGTGGTGGAGAAGATGCAGACGCTCGGGTATCTCCCCTTAAAGCCCCAGGAGATTATAGAGGATATCTTTCATCATGTGACGGACGATGATAAAGAACAGGGCATCGCGGAATCCAAAAACATGTTGCTCGATATCGAACGGGCATCAAGAGAATCAGGTACGATCGATCCGGCGACCGAAGAGAAGATCAAGCTCTTACGGCAGAAGATCGAGGAGGCCGAGATCAGTCATGAAGTGACGAAACTTGCCAAGAAAAGTGATGCATCAACAACCAATAAGGAGGATCCTCAATGAAACGTGATATTTTAACCGATTTATCAAAGCTGCGGCGAGCCGAGAGCGCGAAATCGCTCCTTGCCTTCTCGCGGTTATATATGAAGCACCACATGCAGTATGAGCCATCGGAGGCTCATCTGGAGATATATCGCCTCCTGGATGAGGCGATGGTTAAGCGCGGGCAGAAAATAGCGATCGCTGCCCCGCGTTTCTTCGGGAAATCGACGCTCATCACGCTCATACATGTTCTTCGCCTTATATGCCACTCACCCGGCGCCTATATTGTGATCATCTCCAATACGGCGTCACAGGCGACGCAGATGCTCGATAATATTAAGAAAGAGCTGATGGAAAATGAGCTTATTAGGATGGATTTCCCGGAGGTATTCGAATCCAAGGGAATATCCAAGTGCCTGCGTTGGAGAGAGTCCGATATTATCACGCGTAATGGTGTTAAAATCATGGCACTCGGCACAGGCCAGCAGATCCGTGGAAGGCGATTCGGCACTACCCGCCCCACAGATGTTATTGCCGATGACATGGAAGATTCGGAGAACACCTTCTCTCTGGATTTACTCGATAAGAGAAGGGACTGGTACGATAAGTCGGTCTTGAGGGTCGGTGCAGAGAATACCAATCATACCTTTCTCGGTAATCTCTACCATCCTCACAGCCTGCTGGCCGAGTTCGTTTCAAAGGAGGATAACCCCTCATGGACGAAACGCATCTATTCCACAATCATAACGTGGCCCAAGAACATGGACCTGTGGGAGGTGTGGAGCGCCATTTATCGGGGCAGGAATGAGTTCCAGGGCTCAAGCGGCCCAAAAGCAGCTGCGGTGTACTATGAGCAGAACAAGGCTCGCATGGATGAGGAAGCCAAGCTCCTGTGGGCGTCGCGGTATAAACTCTACGACATCATGTCGATGTGGGCTGATAATGAGCTCAGCTTCATGAGCGAGATGCAGAATATGCCTCGCAATCCCGCTGATTGTCTGCTCAACGTAGACAGCATCGTCTATTATGACCAGGATGGCAGGTCTACCGAAGACCTTCTGAGGTTGCTCGAAGGTTCTGTGAAGTTTTATCTCGCCTGCGATCCGAGCCTCGGCCTCGATTCAGTAAAGGCTGATCCTTCGGCTATCGTTGTTGTGGCCAAGGATGAAAAGACGGGCAGGCTGTATATCGTCGATGCCGATATAAAGCGCAGGCCGCCGGAAGAGATCGTAGATGCCATTCTCGCCTACCAGATCAAGTATAAGATTACAAAGATCGGTATCGAGGCGAACCAGTATCAGAGGGTCCTTATCGATATGGTCAAAAAGAAGGGGGAAGAGGCGCGCATATACCCCAATATTGAGGCCATCATCAATAAGGATAACAAGATCTCCAGGATTCAGACACTACGACCGCGTATTTTAAGCGGTATGCTGCAGTTCAGTAAGAGGCATCGGCAGCTCCTGGAAGAGGCGCGGTATTTTCCGAAGGGCAGGCACGATGACGGTCTGGACGCACTGGAGATGGCGGTGAGGCTGTCGGACGGTAACGATTTCGACTTCTGGGTAGGGGCGGGGCCTGGCGATCGCCCCAAGCCAGACTCTCCGATCTATCCGACGCCCGAAGGCCTCGTTCCATATGGCTGGTATGGCTGGCACAGGAGGGACTACTAGACCTGCAATATAGCACTATAAGCGCCGCGGTGGTAAGCCGCGGCGCTTATTATTGACAGTGGTTTTCCTCGGTGCTATGATGACACCTATGAGAAAAGTGTTATCCATTCTCGTCATAGCTGCCTTTGTATGTTTGAGCGTAGCGGGAGCCCTTGCCTCCATCGAGCATACACACAGTAAAGATTCTGACCATTCAAAAACCGAATCCTGCCCGATTTGCCAATTCAGTATTCAAGGGTTTTCCGCAACGATTACAGATTTTAGCGCAATAATAGTTTCGTTGTTTGTTCTGCATTTCCTGTTCAACATAATTTTCCCCTGCGCTGCAAGTTCCTATCAAAGAGTATCAGCAAGAGCGCCTCCGGCCCTTCTCTAGTATTTCGTAGTAGTTCCCCGATTCAGTTTAATTAAAAAATACTTGGAGGAAGTGTCATGAGGATTGCTCTATTTTTAATCCTATTTATTGTGCTTATACTGCCACAAGAAGCCTTTGCGCAGGACATGGCAGCGCTGGAAGCCCAGGTAAGAGATCTGGCCCAGATGGTCAAAGATCTGAAGACCACGGTAGACGTGCAGCAAAGAGAGATCTCTGACTTAAAGAAGACTTACGAAATACGGTATCAAGCCCCTGCTCCGCAACCTGCGCCGCCACCTGCAGTTGTTCCATCCAAACTTATTCCTGAGATAGGCGCGGTTGCTGATATAGTTGCGCCCCTGGACAGCTCAAAGGTCAACGAGGACTTTATTAATCAGGTTTATGTCAGAGAGCTGGAGCTCGTGCTCGGCAGCAACGTCGATCCTTATTCCCGGCTCGATGCAACCATAGCCTTCAATGAGGATGAAGGTGTCGATCTTGAGGAGGCATACTTAACGCGCTTTGGTCTGCCATTTGACGTGACCGCAAGAATCGGCAGATTTATGCCGAAGATCGGGAAAACAATACCGGTGCATAGAGACAGCCTTGATACCGTAGATGAGCCTCTGGTAATACAGCGTTATTTCGGGTCAGAAGGTCTTTTCAAAACTGGCGTCGATTTGACAAAGATGCTGGACCTTCCTCTACCGTCAGTGCATCAGGTAACCGTAGGCGTGCTTCAAGGCGGGAATGGGGAGGGAGGTACGGCATTCGGCCCCGAGAGAAAACGACCGACGCTTTATGGACACATTAAGAACTACCTCGATATTACCGATGTTACAAATCTCGAGCTTGGAGTATCGGATATGCTCGGATCTAACGATGATAACGCGAGTTTTAAGGTGAATGTGCTGGGGCTCGATGGAACGCTTCGCCATATTATCAGCCCACATCAGGAAGTCAAACTCCAGGGTGAAACATTCTTTATGAGCCGTCGTGAAGAGGCTATTTTTGCCACCGATGATGCGGGTAATACGTACACTTCGTACAATCCCGGCAGCGATTTCTGGGGCGGATATGGACTCTTCGATTTCCGCCTCTCGCAATCATGGGGGGCAGGTTTCCGGCTTGATTATGTGCAGCCTGTTGACAGGCTGACGAACGGAGACGATCCAAATAAAGCCGAGGTAGGCTATACCGGATATCTGACGTTTTATCAGAGCGAATTTGCGAGGTTACGGGCTCAAGTCTCCCACACCATTCTCACTACCGGCGCTATCGATGACCGGGTATTTCTCCAGGGAACCTTCGCCATAGGCGAACATAAACATAAACTTCAATAACAAGGAGCATAACGATGCGCAGATCGATAGGCTTAATCTCAAAAACCGGTATTATTACGTTGCTTTTTAGTTGTCTTGCCAATAGCGGTCCATGTCTTGCGAAAGAGGATACGCTAAAGATCGTTGCTACCCAGACGATATATGCGGATATAGTTAAAGAGATAGGCAAAGATAAGGTGGATGTAAAATATGTCGCTCAGCCGAAATTTAATGTCCATTTTATTCAGCCCAAACCGAGCGATGTGCGAAATGTGGCGAAAGCAGATCTCTATGTCAATGCCGGGCTTGATCTAGAGGCATGGTCGGATCCTCTCCTTGAAGCTGCCGGTAAGGCAGAGCTCTTCAGGGGGCGCGAAAAGAACGTTGACATGTCGAGAGGCGTGAGGCTTCTGGACGTGCCGGACCATCAACTGTCGCGTGCGGAAGGCGATATCCATTTATACGGCAATCCACACTATACCATGAACCCGGAGAATGTCGTGGTTATGGCCGGGAACATTCTTGAAAAACTAAAAACTATCGATCCGGCGAATGCGGCATATTATGAAGAGAACGAAAAAGCGTTTGTTTCTCGTTTAGAAAACAAGATTGTCGAATGGAAAAAGCTCTGCGAGCCTTGCAAGGGCCAGGAGGTCATCTCGTATCATAAGGATATTATATACTTTGCGGATTTCACGGGACTCAAGGCGGATCAGTATATAGAGGTAAAGCCGGGAATTCCGCCTACACCAAAGCATCTTGAATTTCTCGAAGAGTATGTAAAAGCGCATAATGTAAAAGCAATAGTTATGCCGACTTACTATCCAAAGGATGCTGCTGACAAGCTTGCCGCGCGTGTGGGCGCGAAAGTCGTGACTATCTGCCAGAATGTAGGAGAGATCCCCGGGACAGATAATGTGATCAGCTTTTTTGACTATAATTTCAAACAAATAAGCGATGCATTGAAATAGACACTAAAGAATTTGGAGGCGAGTTTTATGGCCGGATTTGTGCATGTAATGACATTACCATTTTTAACGTGTTTGATCCTGGCAGGGATCTACACCTATTTAGGACTGCACGTTATAGAGCGCGAAGTAATTTTCGTAGATCTGGCGCTTGCCCAAATAGCCGCATTGGGAGCTAGTATCGCTTTGATGATAGGGGTGAGCATTGACAGCGGATGTTCTTATTGGATCTCGCTTGGCTTTGCGGTCATCGGCGCCGCCATATTCTCTCTTACGCGGCTCAGAATACAGCGTATCCCCCAGGAAGCCATTATAGGTATTACCTATGCCGTTTCCGCGGCTCTTCTCATACTTGTTTTGAGCCGTTCAGGCGAAGGCGATGAACATATCAAACAGGCGCTTGTGGGCAATATACTGCTCATTGCCCCAAACGAAGCGTGGCGTGTACTTATTATTTCATCAGCGGTCGGGATATTTCATTTTCTTTACAGGAACAAATTTCTCATGATCTCGCAGAATCCGGAGGCGGCATCCAGAAAAGGGATCAACATTAAATTATTCGATTTTCTATTTTATGTTTCCCTTGGCCTTGTCGTTACGAGTTCGGTAAGAATAGCGGGAGTGCTTCTTATATTCACGTTTCTGATCGTACCAGCTGCCTGCGCGATGCTTTTTTCTAACACTATAAAGACAAGGTTGATGTGGGGCTGGGTCATCGGATTTTTGGCAAGCGTATTGGGGCTTGTAGCATCTTATTGTATGGATCTGCCTACAGGAGCAAGCATCGTCTGCGCTTTCGGATTAATGCTAATCGCGTCTTCTTTAATAAAGATATTTCTTCGGAATTAAAGGATATCTGCTATTCAGGAATGATGCAAGAATAGCTATCATTCTGGTTTATTTCATGACAGAAAAACAGTGACGCTGTACCTATTGATAGCGTGAATAATAGATAGGCATCCTCTAAGGTAGCTGTCATCGCTCACCACTGTGTAAGGCCTTTTACGAGTTAACCTCGAGAGAGGCCTTCATGTGCTCGCCGCAGCAAGGCACAACTTGACTTTGGTTTATATGTATGATACACTTACCCCTATGCGATATACGTGCTTAATAGCGATCCTGACCGTCGCTGTTTTTCTCTTTGCCGCTACAGGGCTTTGTGAAGAGACTTTCGGCGGAACGTGCCATGACACCAACCACTGCACTTGTGTCGCTTTCTGCAATTCCCCATGCTGTAAGATGCTGACGCAAAATAATGTTCTCGTAACAGCCCCATCTCTTGTAGTGTCACCATTTTTTGCCTCATCACAAACCTTTTACCGCATGCTCGTAGTCCGCAGTATCAAGTATCCGCCAAAAACACTCGTCTAGTATCTCCGTATTAATTTCAAGCAGCACAAGCAGTATCGGTGTATCCAGTAGTGTCGATAAAACAAGGAGTTCCCATATGGTAAAAAAAACAGGCATTGCCCTGTTCGCGGTTATTGTTCTCATATCAGGCGTATCCTTTTCTGCTGAGGCAGAAGAGGTCTTGACGCTTGAGAAGGCCCTTTCGATCGCACGCACCAACAACCCCAGGGTGCTTGAAGCGTGTAAGATGATAGACGCATCCAAGGGCGAGCTGATCACCGCGCGAGCGCTTCCAAACCCTGAGGCGGAGTTTGAAATAGCCGGGCTCAGGGAGAATGAAGAAGGAGAGCGCGATGTGAGGCTTGGCAGCTTTGAGATCATACAGGGTTTCGAACCATTGGGAACCTATGGCCTCAAGACCAGGATAGCCAAGAATGAAGTGTCGGCGCGAGGAGAATCTCTTAAATCGGTATGGGCTACTGTTTATGCCGAGGTGAGAGAGACCTATACCAGGATAATCCTCGACAAGAAGAGGTTGGAGCTCGCTACCGGTAACCTTGAAGTCTACAGGCGGTTCTATAGCCAGGTAGAGCTGCGTTATCAGTCGGGTAAGGCATTGAAGAATGAGCTTCAGCGCTCCAAGATAGAGCTGCTCAGGAGCGAGAATGCTTATAATATCGCGGAGAAAGAGGTAAAGGCCGACAAGGCGGCGCTCAATCTCCTTTTAGGGAGAACGATGGACTACGTTTTTTCTATCGATGAGGAGCTTAAGGAAGAGGCGCTCAAGATCAGCCTTTCAGAGGCTACCGGTATCGCTTCATCGATGAGCCCGGATATAAAGGCTGAAAAAATACGTCTCGATTCTGAGGCGAGGAATCTGACGAAGGAGCAATTGAGCAGGCTGCCATCGCCGTATATAGGATTCAAGAATGTGAACGAGTCCTATGATAAGGATTACAACCTCATTATAGGCGCGACCGTACCTCTGTGGGACCTGAACCAGGGGCAGGTGCAGAAGGCCAGGGCGCAGAAAGAGGCTCAAAGCACGAGGCTTGATGCGGCGAAGAGAATGGTCGCATTCAATGTCTATCAGGCGTATCTCGATGTCGAGCTGAGCCAGAAGCAACTGGAGCTTTTAAAGAAATCGCTTGAAGAGGCGAATGAGCTTCTCCGCATAGCCGATCTCAGCTACAGCGAGGGAGGGATAGATTTTATAAATTTTCTCGACCAAGTGAAGACGGCGACCGAGACGAGGATACGGTATTACGAAGGCCTCTTTGGCCTGAGCACTGCCATAAGTCAGCTTGAAAAGGTCATGTATTCGTCACTGCGAAAGGAAGGATATCTACAATGAAACGAGTCAAATATCCGATAATAATACTGGCTGTTCTTTTTTTGGGCTTTGGAGACATCGCTTGCGCCGAAGAGGATAAGTGCAAGGGTGAGCATGCTGAGCATGGGGAGCATGGCGAACATAATGAGGTTGCGGTAAGTAAGGGCTCTCAGGAACTTATCGCGGTGAAGACCACAGAAGCCAGGCTCACGCCATTCGAGAAGAAGATATCCGTTGTCGGGCAGATCGCCCAGGACGCCGAGAACACCGTCAATGTCCCGCCTCCCGGAAGCGGCACGGTCACCGACTGCAGGGCCGCCGTAGGCTCTATTGTCAAGAAAGACGACGTTCTTTGCATAGTTACCCTCGCTAACGCGTCTTCTCCGATTGAGATTAAGTCACCCGTCTCCGGCGTAGTTGTAGGCAGTTCTGCCAAGACCGGCGATAAGGTTGATACCGTTTCATCGCTCCACACCATAGCGGATATCTCCGCATTGCAGGCGACCTTCGATGTTCACGAGAAAGATGTAAAGGATGTGAAGATGGGGCAGAGAATATGCGTCCGTTCGGTCGCGTATCCTGATGTATGTTTCTACGGGGAGATAATATTTATATCGCCTCGCGTCGACAGGGATACCAATACGATAAAAGTGCGCGCCTCTATCAGCAATCCGGAGTATCTTCTCAAGCTGGGAATGTTCGTTACGGCAGAGATAAGCGTTCCGACGTCTGAACAATATGTGGTCGTTCCGCTTGAGGCTGTGCATTCATCAGACGGAAAGAAGATGGTCTTTGTCAAGACAGGTGAAGAAAAATTCGAAGCCCGCGAAGTCACTGTAAAAGAGCGGTCGGGTGGCCAAGTGGCCCTCTCGACAGGGGTGGGGGAAGGGGATCAGGTCGTCACGGAAAACAGCTTCCTTCTTAAATCCGAGCTCCTGAAGTCTAAGATGGGTGCCGGCTGCGCTGAATAACGCAAAATTTAGGATAACCTAGATGAAAGAGGTAATATATGGATAGATTCCTGTCATTTGTAATGAAACAGAGGATGCTCGTCATATTTTTTACGCTCGTTATCATTGTCGGCGGCATCGTAGCCTGGAAGAATATCCCGCTCGACGCCTTTCCCGACGTGACGAACGTCCAGGTCATGATCCTGACGCCGTCGCCCGGCCTTGCCGCAGGCGAAGTGGAGCGTCTTATAAGTTCGCCGATCGAGCGCGAAATGAATGGCCTGCCCGGCATCCAGTTCGTTCGCTCATTGTCAAAGGCCGGCCTGTCACTGGTCGTCGTTGTGTTTAAGGACAATGTCGATATCTATTTTGCCAGGCAGGTTGTCTTCGAGAGGATACAGCGTGCCAAGGAAAAGCTGCCGGAAGGGATTGAGCCCGAGATGGGGCCGATCTCGACCGGCCTCGGCGAGATTTACCAGTATACGCTCGAGAGTAAGAATAAAGACCCAATGGAGTTAAGGAGCATCCAGGACTGGGTCATACGGCCGCAGCTCCGCACAATACCGGGTATCACCGATATCAACTCCTTCGGCGGACTTGTGAAACAATATCAGGTGATCGTCAATCCTGACCAGCTGGTAAAATACAACCTGACGCTTGCGGAAGTGTCTGAAGCACTCAAGCGCAATAATTCGACGGCTCCGGCAAATTATATCGTCCAGGGACAGGAGCAGATCATTGTTCGAGGCACCGGCCTTATCCGGGATCTTTACGATATCGAGAATATCGTTCTCGCGACGAAGCGCGGAACACCGATATATGTGCGTGATATTGCCGAGGTCCAGATCGGGCATGAGGTCCGCTGGGGAGCCTCCACAAGGGACGCGAAGGGCGAGACCGTATGCGGCATGGTCATCATGTTGAAGGATGCCAATTCAAAGACCGTCGTCGATCGCTTGAAAACAGAGATCAAAAAGATGCAGGAGCGGTTGCCTGAGGGCGTCCGCATCAATTCGTTCTATGACAGGACCGAGCTGATAGAGGCGTGCATCCATACGGTGACACAAGCGCTTCTCGAAGGAGGCATCCTCGTCATCATCGTCCTCTTCCTGCTTCTCGGCGATCTGCGCACCGCGGCGGTCGTCTGCCTTTCATTGCCATTATCGGCGCTTATCACCTTCATATCGATGAGATGGATGGGCCTATCGGCGAACCTGATGTCCCTCGGCGGCCTCGTCATTGCCATGGGTATGATCGTGGACGCGAGTATCGTCGTCGCTGAGAATATATTCAGGCATCTGACCGAGAATAGGGCCGCGGCGATAAAGGAGAAGGTCGCGGTGTGTCTTAATGCTGTGCAAGAGGTCGCAAGGCCAATATTTTTCGCGATAATCATCACCGTTATTACCAAAGTCCCGCTCTTTGCCTTGCAATCAGTGGAAGGCAAGATGTTCAAGCCTCTTGCCTGGACCCTGATATTCGCCATGGCGGGGTCGCTTCTCATTTCACTGACGATCATACCGGTCATAAGTTCATATTTTATCAAAGGCGCCGCTAAGGATGAGGATGGCCCGTTCGTCAGGTGGGTCAAGAGATTCTACCGTCCGGCTCTCGCAGCCGCAATAAAGCATAAAAAAGCGACGATCTTTGCCTCCACCGCAGTTTTGATTATCTCCATCACACTCTTCAGATTCGTCGGGACCGAGTTCCTGCCGTATCTCGATGAGGGTTCGATCGCCCTGAATGTGGTGAAGTATCCGACCGTGTCGATCGATGCGTCGGTGAAGATAGGTGAGAAGATCGAGAAGCTTTTGCTTGAGTTTCCCGAAGTGAGTACGGTAGTCACGAAGACGGGCAGGGCCGCGATAGCCGAGGACCCGATGGGGCCCGAGCAGAACGACCTCTTCATCATGCTGAAGCCGAAAAAATCCTGGAAAGCGCGCTCGAAGATGGAGCTTATAGCCGCCATGGATAAAAAGCTGGGCATGATCCCGGGGCTAAAGCTTAATTTCTCACAGCCGATAGCCCTCAGGGTCAACGAGCTCATCTCAGGGATAAAATCCGACGTCGCGGTGAAGATATTCGGCTATGACCTCGATATCCTCGGTGAGAAAGCCGAGGAAGCCGAGCACATACTCTCGAAGATAAAGGGCGCCAGCGACGTGAAGGTCGAACAGGTCTCCGGATTTCTGCAGCTCGATATAGATATTGACCGCGCCTCGATAGCGCGCTATGGCATCAATGCCGGCGATGTCAATGATATCATCGAGATGGCGATAGGCGGCAAAGCGGTCGGCACCATATATGAAGAGGACCGGCGTTACAGTCTGAGTATCCGCTTTCCCGAGAACAGGCGGAATAGCGAAGAGGGGATCGCCAATATCCTTATTCCGACGCCTGCCGGGCAGAGGATCCCGCTGGGACAGCTTGCGAAGATAAAACTCGTCGAGGCACCGAACCAGATAAGCCGCGAGAATGGCATGCGCAGGATCGTCATCGAGTGCAATGTGCGCGGTAATGATATCGGCAGTTTTGTTGCCGAGGCCAGGAAGAAGATCGCGCCTATTGAAAAGTCGCTTCCGAGCGGGTATTTCATATCATGGGGTGGGCAATTCGAGAACCAGGAGCGCGCCATGAAGACATTGTCGGTCGTCGTCCCGATAGTGGTATTCATCATATTTATCCTGCTCTTCTCGACCTTCGGCTCTTTCAGGCCGGCCTTTCTTGTCATATTAAATCTGCCGTTCGCGTGGGTAGGTGGCATCCTGACGGTGCTGATCTTTCATATCACGCTCAGCGTTTCCGCGGTTGTAGGGTTCATAACCCTCTTCGGGATAGCAGTAGAGAACGGGACCGTTCTCGTGTCATACTTTATCCAGCTGCGTAAGGAAGGCTTGAGCCTTCACGAAGCTGTTATTAAAGGATGCGACATACGGCTACGCCCTCTGTTGCTTACAAGCTTGACGTCAGTGCTTGGGCTCGTTCCCGTGCTCTTCGCAAGCGGCCCGGGTGCCGAGATACAGAAGCCGCTTGCCGCGGTCGTGATGGGCGGGCTTGTCTCATCACTGGTCCTTACCTTAATAGTATTGCCGGTTCTGTATGGCTGGTTCGAAAAAGAAGAAGTCGAATTTTAACATATTAAGGGAGGCGGTGATGGCAAGGGCGAGAGGCAATGGTGTTTTAATGACAGTGATTGTTGCCGTGCTGTTTTTCGGAGCGTTGCTTTTAGGCGGTATTTCTATGTGCCGTTATTCGATAATCCCGCAGGACAATAAAGGTCCCCACGGAGGGTCTTTGACCTATATAGATCAGAGAATGCCGAGCTATATTGAGTTTGTGGCTACCCCTGGCAGCCCGGAATGGGTTTTTCAAATTTATATTTATGACAGTGGAATGCAGCAAAAATCTATCGCCGGCAGCGGCCGCTTACGGCTGGTTTTACCCGATGGCACTCAAAAGGAGCTGGACCTGAGGAATGCGAAGCTGTCCTTTACTAGCAAGGGCCCGGGTTGTCTTGAAGGCAGGATGAAACTGAGCGGCGTGACACAATTTTCCGCATTTGTCAGTATTTATAGAGGAACACGCATAGATTATTTGGAATTTACGTACCCACAGCAAAAAAGGAGGGGGTAAAATGAAAAAGATAGAAGCGTATATTCAACCGTTTATGTTGCATAAGGCAAAAGAGGCATTGCGTTTGATCCATATCCACGGAATGACGGTAATCGATGCAAAAGGTTTTGGCCGGGAAAAAGACGAAAGTTACCCGCATCATGCGGCGGACTATGCCGTAGAGTTCACGCCAAAAACAAAGATAGAGATCATATGTTCCGATGCCGCTTGTGACAATATCGTTGAGACGCTTCGCAAGGCGGCGCATACCGGCAGAAGGGGCGATGGGAAGATATTTGTTTACGACGTTGTTGAAGCCGTAAGCATTCTTTCCGGGAAACAAGGAGAGGAAGCGATCTAGCGGTAAACAGAAATTAAGTCTATCGGCACAAAGAGGCCGCATAAAATATGTTCACCATAAGCCAAGAGGTGTAAAATGAAAAAATATTTTATTCTTTGCGCAACGTTTTTTCTGTTAGTGTCTATGATCTCGCAGGCCAACGCAGATAATCTGATGTTAGCCCGCGGCGGCGGGCGCTACCGTTCACAAGACCGAGCGAAAACGTTACGCGATGCCGCATCGGCACAAAAAGCCAAGGACGAGGCGCAGGCATTATCCGGGAGGGTTGAGAGCGGCGTAAGGATCGTGGAGATCAAAGCGTCGCAATATGCTTTTGAGCCCGATACTATTGTAGTGAATCGCGGAGAAAAGGTGCGCCTAGTAGTTGCGAGCACAGATGCTGCGCATGGCTTGACTATACGGGAGTTTAATGTTAATTTGGCAGTACAGCCGGGAAAAACGGAGAGCATCGAGTTTACTCCGGATAAAAAAGGCGTCTTCGACTCTTTTTGCAGCGCTCATCGCGGATTGTGGGGTGGCCGTAGGCATGCGCGCTTGATCGTTAAATAGATGCTGATATTTACAGTATAGTGAGCGAGGAATTTTATAAAAATCACATAAATGCGAAAAAGTACTTTTAAGGTTATTAAAATGGATTGCCCGAGCGAAGAGCGGATGATCCGACTGAAGCTGCAGCCGCTAGGAAGCGTTAAGCAACTTGAATTTGATTTATCGGGCAGGGTCGTTTCTGTCTATCATGAAGGAGATGTTGACACGGTTACGCAAACATTATCAAGCCTTCAGTTAGGCTCAACACTGCTAAAGACGGAAGATGTATCGGTTCCTGTAGCAACCCACGATGAAGACCATGAAAAGAAGTTGCTACAGTCGGTATTAGCTATTAACTTCGGCTTTTTTCTGCTTGAGGCAGTAACTGGTTTTATCGCTCAATCTATGGGGTTAGTAGCCGATGGCCTGGATATGTTGGCGGATGCTATTGTATATGGCCTGTCTTTATATGCCGTAGGAAGAGCGATGATGTATAAAAAGAAGATCGCAAAAATCAGCGGTTATTTTCAATTGACATTAGCGATTTTTGGATTGCTGGAAGTAACCAGACGGTTTTTGGGATTTGGCGAAACACCTGTTTTCCAAACGATGATTTTTATTTCGGTATTTGCTTTGATTGGGAATTACGCTTCCCTGCTAATTTTACAGCGGTCTAAAAGTCAGGAAGCCCACATGAAGGCAAGCTGGATTTTTACTTCAAATGATGTCCTCGCCAACATCGGGGTAATAATTGCGGGTATTCTGGTTTATTTTACTCACTCTCGTTATCCTGACTTGATAATAGGTTTAATGATATTCGCAGTGGTTGCCAGAGGTTCGTATAGAATATTGCAGCTTTCAAAGTGATCTATATAGGGCAAGAATGACGCATTCGCATAAGAAAAAAAGCTCACGTTTAATTATTTCGATCCTGCTCAATGCGCTTATTACAGTGGTTGAGATAATAGGGGGAATTGTCTCAGGAAGCCTTGCGCTTATTTCGGATGCCCTGCATAACTTCACTGATGTCTTCGCACTTATTATAAGTCTGATTGCCATTGAGCTGCAAAAACACGCGCATACCGAGACACGCACCTTTGGCTATAAAAGAGCAGAGGTTCTTGCGGCGCTCTTAAATGCCTCTATCCTTGTAATTGTGTCGTTCTTTCTTTTTAAAGAAGCTTTTGTGCGGTTTGCCCATCCGGTTAACGTAAATACAAACGTGATGATAACTGTTGCATTAATAGGGTTGATAGCAAACGCGATAGCAGTATTGCTCTTAAGAAAAGATGCGCACGGGAATATGAATATCCGTACCGCATATCTGCATCTTTTTACAGATACGCTTTCTTCGGTTGCCGTAGTGCTTGGGGGTATTTTTATTTGGCTTTTTGGGATTAACTGGGTTGACCCGCTGCTTACGGTGTTAATCGGCGTCTACGTCCTTAAGGAAGGGTATGCAATTGTCATGCAGGCAGTGCGCATCCTTATGCAGCATGTTCCTAAGGGAATTTCCATTAAAAGTATCCAGAGCGATATCGAGCAAATAGAAGGTATCAAAGATATCCATCATGCGCATCTTTGGAGCGTCACAGAAGATGACATCTACTTTGAGGCACATATAAACGCTACAGACGATATACGATTAAGCGAAAGCTGTCTACTGAAGGATAAAATAGAACAGCTCCTTAAAACAAAATATGCCATTACACACGTGACACTGCAGCTTGAATGCGATTCATGCAAAAATGTGTCATTAATACACGAAGAGGGTAAAAGATAAAGTATCGCCCTTATGGTTGATGATCTGCTAAAGATTCCCCTGTGAGTTTTCTTTAAGAAGGAGGGAGCGCAAATGCTTGATTATACCGTTGAAACAAAAGACAATGTTCAGGCAGTAGTGGATAAATTGCAGGCCAAATTAAAGGAAAATAACTTTGGCGTACTTCATATCTATAATCTCAAAGAGATCTTTAAATCAAAGGGCATAGAATTTAGCGAATATCAGATTCTTTCGGTTTGTAACCCAAAGTTTGCAAAAGAAGCTTTGGATACAAACCTTAAAGTAGGCGCACTTCTTCCCTGTAAAATCTCGGTTTATGATGACAGCGGAACAACAAGAGTCGCTCTGATGCGGCCAAGCGAAGCCATAGCCCTTTTAGAAGATGATAAGCTGAATGCTCTGGCTAAGAAAGTGGAAGAGATCCTTGTAGGAGTAGTAAATTCGGTTAAATGACAGATTACATTCATAACTATTGGAGCGATAGCGTCTTCGACTTGAGTCCGTTCTTTGATGTCCGCTATTCGATGCCGGACATTTTATATCTGTTTGTAGTTAAATGAGTTACGGAAATATATCTAATAAATTCCCGGACAAATTGGACAAATTTTAAGCACACAAGCGGCTGCCGGTTATTAGATACGGGTTCGAATTCTACAGTTGCATAAAAGCCCGTTTATTGACATAATATCAATGAGCGTATTGGCCAAAAAAATTAAGATATACCCGTTACAGATATATCGCCATCGCTCACCATAAAAATAACCCATCCAAATTTTTGGATGGGTTATTTTTATGCTATAACGGTAGACTCGAACCGAGCGAGCGCCGACCGAAGGGAGGAAAAGGGCTATGCCCGACAGCGAGCGAGGGTGAGGTTACGCAGGCCGCTATGCGGCCGTAGTAACCGAGTCCTGCGCGGCTCACCATTCTGCTTCGCCCTTCAACAGTCTGACAGAGTTAGGGCTTCGCAGAAATTTTGGAGGCAGAATGCTTCTGCGAAGCCATACCTGTATAATACGGGTTGATTGGCGAAGCAGAGCAAAAAAGATAGGGGTTTAGTAGATAGTTTGCAACCCCTCACCACTTAATCTACCGGGAAACAGATAGGTAGATAACACTGAAGCCCTCGTTAGAGGTAACTGACGAGGGCTTTTTCTATGATTCCCCAAAGAGGAATTTGAGTATTTCCCACGAATTATTCGGAATGAATAGTTGTCACAAGAACCTGCCATTTTAGCGCCTCTAGGCCCGCATAGGCCCGCTTTTAGTCCAATTAGGCTATCTTACTATCTGGTTTAGGATATTTGTGGTTTAGCGAGATTTTTGGGGATATTCGAGGGTTTATTCAGATAAATGTTACTAAACATCGAATTTAAATGTGAGCGAATTGTTTGGTAAGAGGAATCATGGCTATGCTGGATAGTTGTCATTTAGGTTGTCATTTAGGTTGTCATTTAGGTTGTCATTTGGTATACTATGCCCATGCCGTTTAAACCAAAATATACCATTACAAACACGATTTTAAGCAATATCTCCCGGATAGTTGAGGGGCGGGAGTTTATTGAGCATTCACGTCTTATCCCAAAATGGGAGATGAAACTCAAGAAGGAAGCCCGTGTTCATAATGCGCATTCATCCACGAGTATTGAGGGTAATAGACTCACCCTCGACCAGGTTAAGGCCCTCTCAGAGCATAAGGATGTCATTGCGTCCGATAAAGATAAGAACGAGGTTATCAACTATCTGAAAGCGCTGGACAAAATCCCGAATTATGCCGCAAAGAATAAGATTGACACGCCGTTATTATTGCAAATCCATAAATTGATCACCAAGGATACGCTCAAAGAAAAAAAGCATAGTGGCGATTTCAGGGATAGACAGGTCTTTGTTGGCAAGAGAGTATTTGACGGGACCGGGTTTAAGGAGGTAGTAGAGTATATGCCTCCCCAAACAAAAGATGTCCCGCGCCTTGTCGAAGAATTTCTTGAGTGGCTGAGTTCGACAGAGGCAAAGAAGATCAACCCGGTATTATTGGCAGGTGTGGCGCATTACGAAATAGCGCGCATCCATCCATTTGTAGATGGAAACGGCAGAACCGCCAGGCTTCTTGCCGCCCTTATCCTCTATAAGAGCGGGTTTGACCACAGGCGGTTCTTTGCGCTCGATGATCATTACGATGAAGACAGAAGTGCATACTATGCAGCCCTTAAAGCCGTTCAAGAAGATAAGGGCGATATAACGCGCTGGCTGGAGTATTTTACGAATGGCGTTCTTAATTCTATAGCTAAGGTCAAAGAGACGATATTAAAGATAGGTGTTGGCTATAAGATCGAAGAGGGCGAGAAGATAGAATTAAGCACCAGACAGATAAGAATCCTTGAAAAGATAAGAGAAAAGGGCAAGATTACCAATAAAGAGTTAAGGGGTATGTTTTCTGTTTCAAGACAGGCCATACTTAAAGAGATAAACAAGCTTATAGAGGCAAAGATAATAGAGATTATCGGCAAAGGCCGTGGCGCCTATTATAAGATCAGTGAAGACTAGCTTATTAAGATATAGAGGTTAGTAGATAGGTTCGAGTCCTGCGCGGCTCACCATTCTGCTTCGCCCTTCAACAGTCTGACAGAGTTAGGGCTTCGCAGAAATTTTGGAGGCAGAATGCTTCTGCGAAGCCATACCTGTATAATACGGGTTGATTGGCGAAGCAGAGCAAAAAAGATAGGGGTTTAGTAGATAGTTTGCAACCCCTCACCAATTGTAAAGCCCATCTGTAATTAATCTGCGGATGGGCTTTTCCTTTGGGTGAGTTGTCGGGACTCGAAGCCAAATTTCGCCGACGAATAGGAGGGAAAGGCCTATGGCCGACAGAAATTTGGCTGGCTAGGAGGCCGCCATCGGCGGACGGGCGGGGTTTCGCAGTATGGTCGTTGCGTGGCTATACTGCTTTTGGATATTTTTAGTTTAGTTGTATTTCGGGGGATATCCGGAGTTTATTCAGATATATTTGATAGTTAGCGATGCTCGACTCTATCCCACTAAACTAGACAGTTTACAAGTTAATGGTGTGTTATACAGAAAAGTCCGATGAGCTTGTCCTGCCTAATACTAGTTATGGTGGACGAAAAGGGCACGTTTTCCGGTGACTACGGCTTCGTTTCTCTGTGACCTCGATTGTGCTCGGAAAGGAAAAATAATCAGGAATGTACAGACCTTGATTGTGGAACGGGATTTCGCGGGGCAAAGATAAAGCACAGGACGCTCTTAAGGAATTTGAACATGACGCTGAGGAACCAGATCGAGAACGCTATCAGGGCGATAACGACGACCCCGGTAATAACGGGATGTTTGACGGCCAGATAGAGCACGCAAAAAACCAGCGCGTCTTCTGAAACACTTGCGATGGTATTGGTCCCGGGGGCTGTTGCGTTGATCGCGACGCGCGTCGTGGCCTTGGTGAGATGCGAATCCATGGCGATCGTCCCCGCGATAAGCGTGACGGAGATCTGGATGGCCGGGCTGACGTTCGCGGCCGCCATATAACCGAGAGCAGCCCCTCCTATCGGCCGGATAAAGGTATGCACGGTATCCCAGACGGAATCGACAAAGGGAATCTTATCCGCGACGAATTCCACGGCATACAGCGCTACCGCGACTACTATGATCAGAGGATTAGACAGGACCTTCATGTCGCCGGGGAGGGTTATCCAGTGCGCCTTGTCGGCTATACCGAGCAGGGCAACGGTCATGTAGAGATTGACACCCGAGGTCCAGGAACTGCCTAAGAGGACTCCGATAAAACTAAGCGCATCCATAGTCAAATGGTAGCAAAAAAGCATGCGCTTTGCAAGCGAACGCGGCGAGTTCGGTCATTCGTTTGCGCTTGACAATGATTACCCTATCCGATATCATCGTGATGCAGGGTGGATGTATTTAAAAAAGGGGGTTGTATGCAGGAGTATCTGGCAAAAATATATCCATACGTGATCCAGTATGGTATAAGTTTTTTATCCGCAATAGTAATCTTTCTCGTAGGAAAGTGGGTTGCCCGCCTGGTTGCCAGGCTTATAGAATCCGCCATGGCGAGGTCAAAGATCGAGAAGACCCTCGCGTCTTTCGCGAAGAATATGGTCTATTATGCGATCCTGATCTTCGTTATCATCGCCGCTCTCAGCAAGGTTGGCGTGCAGACCAATTCGTTCGTTGCGCTGATCGGTGCCGCGGGTCTCGCCGTCGGCCTGGCGCTCCAAGGGTCCCTGGCGAACTTCGCGGCGGGTGTGATGATAGTAATGTTCGAGCCATTCAAAGCAGGCAATACAATAGAGTCCTGCGGCGCGACCGGTGTTGTTGAAGAAATACAGATATTTAATACGATTTTGCACTCTGATAATAAAAAAATCATATTGCCGAATGCAAAGATTACAAGCGACAAGATAGTGGTTCATGAAGCCAAGTAGTGTGACAAATAAAGAAGAGGGTGTATGGCAGAGATATTAGCAGAGAAGTGGATGAAGGGAGTCGCGATCACCACGACGTGCCTGGCGGTTATGACTGCGATCGCCGCCGCACGAGGCGCGGCATGCGGCGCTAAAGGGCAGCTTCTGACAGCTGCTGAGAATAGTAAGTGGGCGTATTATCAGGCGAAGAGCATCAAGCAGAATCTGGCTGAATTGCAAAGGAGTATGCTCGAGGCCATAACCGTCGGCGCTGCCAATACCGAGCAGAAGACGATACTGGAAGACAAGATCACGGTTGTTTCGCAGGAGGTTTCCCGTTACGATGGGGAAAAGACCCAGATACGCAATGAGGCGGAAGATACCGGGGTACAGAACAAGAAGTTGGCAAGGAAGGGTAACTTTTTTTCGGCTTCAGTCGTTTTTTTTCAGATAGCTATTATGCTCTCTTCGGTGAGCGCGTTACTTAAAAGAAAATACCTGTGGATTATCGGTCTTGTATTTGGCAGTGTTGCAGTTGTTCTGCTCGGGTACGGGTTATTTTTGAAACCGCTCCTGTTTTAACTTTGGGATGGGCAAGCTTGGTGAACGACTTTTTTTAAAGTAAATATGCCTGTTTGTATTACAGGATAGGTGATAGTTGTTTGCGAATCTACCTATTAGTCAGTATGATAAGATGCGATAATGTATAGTTAGGCAGTATAGCGGGAAGACATTACCATAATAACCATAGTCATTAAGTTGACTATGGTTATTTGTTTTGTGCCGGAGTTTCACGCTTTATTTATTGTGAAAAAAGTAACAAATAAATTGACAAATTTTGCAAATATGTTATATTGGTTACACTTTATTGTGAAAAAAGGAGCAATACAATGATAACGAATAAGAGCTGTATAATAAGGCTTTCGCATTACAAGAATGCGTTATATAGGCTGCGTTCGTTAGGATTTGTTAAAGTCTTTTCAGATAACCTCGCCGACGCGGTGGGGGTATTACCTT
>JAGOLR010000074.1 GCA_017993955.1 Candidatus Omnitrophota bacterium | reverse complement strand
TGCGACAAGACCCATCTTAGCGCAGGCCTCCTCTGGCACAGGGTAGCGCGTGAAAATAAGGGAGTAGGACTCAAAGCGGATATGCTTACGTTTATCCCTTCCACCGGCGAACCGGCTGAAGTGACAAGCATTACTATTACGAACACATCTTCAAAGCCGATCTCATTTGTAGCCACGGCGGCTATCCCCATATACGCGCGTAGCGCAGAGAATATAAGGGACCACAGACATGTCACATCGCTACTTAACAGGATCGCGCTCGCTCCGTCGGGTGTGATAGTAAAACCCACATTATTATTCTCGGAATCCGGGCACCTTCAGAACAAAAATACTTATTTTGTTATGGGTTATGATGAGCATTTAAATCCCCCTGAATATATATATCCTACTCAGGAGATGTTTTGCGGCGACGGCGGGGATCTTGAAGCGCCGGAGGCGATCATTGAAGACAAGCCGCCGGTTTCGGGTAATATACAGGGGAAGGAGGCCTTTGGCGGGTTAACGTTCAAAAAGTCGACCCTAAAGCCAGGCCAATCGTGTAAATATATCGTAATAGCCGGAATAGTCAGTGATTCAGCCGAGGCGCACGAGATATCGGCCAGGTTTGACACACCGGCCAAGATAGAAGAAGCCTTTTCCGCTAATCAAACCTACTGGAGGCAAAAGGCGGATGATTATAGTCTGCGGACATCTGACAGTGATTTCGACAACTGGTTTAAATGGGTCAGCATACAGCCTACATTGCGCAGGATTTTCGGCTGCTCTTTCCTGCCGGATTTTGATTACGGTAAGGGGGGCAGGGGTTGGCGCGATCTTTGGCAGGACTGCCTGGGGCTGATATTGAGTAGCCCCGAGCAAGTCCGGGAGCTTCTATTAAACAATTTCTCGGGTGTTCGCATAGATGGCTCAAATGCTACCATAATTGGTAAAGCTAGTGGAGAGTTTATCTCGGACCGAAACAATGTAAGTCGGGTGTGGATGGACCACGGTGTCTGGCCGCTTTTGACGCTTGAGCTATATATAAACGAGACAGGAGACAGCGGGATACTGTTCGAAAAGGTCCCTTACTTTCAGAACCATGAACGCTCCCGTTCCAGAGTGATAGACCGGGAATGGAAGGAAGGGGATGGGCGGAATCTTAAGACCTCTTCGGGTGAGATCTATCTGGGCACGATATTCGAACATGCCCTTGTAGAAAATCTGGTGCAGTTCTTCAATGTCGGAAGCCACAATTATATAAGGCTTGAGGGTGCCGACTGGAACGACGGGCTTGATATGGCAAAACAGAACGGCGAAAGCGTGGCCTTCACTGCTATGTATGCCCGCAATCTCGAATCTCTTGCCGGACTTATCGGGAAGGTAGGAAATGCCAAGGTAAATATCGCCGAAGAGATCGGCATATTATTGAGTAAATGCGATTATGACCATATAGGTTCCAAGCATGAGATATTGAATAAATATTTTCACGCGACAAATCACGGCATTTCGGGAGAGGCGATCGAAGTGGCTGCCTCAAGGCTTGCGGATGACTTAAGGGGCAAGGCCTCATGGATGATGGAAAATATCAGAAAACGTGAGTGGCTGGCAGCAGGATTTTTTAACGGGTATTATAATAACGATAGAGAGCGAGTCGAGGGGCGTTTCGGTAAAGATATACGCATGTCCCTTACCTCGCAGGTCTTCCCAATAATGAGTGGTACCGCTAAAGACGGCCATGTAAGGAAAATTTTGACTTCGGCCAGGAAGTATCTTTATGATAAAAGTTGTGGTGGATACCGGCTTAATACCGATTTTAAAAAAGAAGCGCATAATCTGGGTCGGGCGTTTTCGTTCGCATATGGCGAAAAGGAAAATGGCGCGGTATTTAACCACATGGTGGTTATGCTGGCTTACGGTCTTTATAAGCGGGGGTTCGCAGCAGAGGGCTGGAGCGTTTTGCGCTCTATAGCCGATATGTCTTTGAAAGCCGATAAAAGCAAGATATATCCGTGTCTCCCGGAATATTTTAACGGTGAAGGCCGAGGAATGTACTCGTACCTTACGGGTTCTGCCAGCTGGTTTGTCCTGACATTACTCACTGAGGCTTTCGGGTTAAAGGGAGATGGTGGGGATCTTCTCATTGACCCTAAATTTTCTTCCGAACAGTTTAAGCATTCAAGTCGGATCTCGGTTACCAGGCGTTTTGCCGGGAGGTCTCTCGCGGTCACTTTTAATAATCCGAAGAAGAAGGCTTACGGCAGGTATAAGATATCGCGGATTACCATCGGTGGTAAGATCCTTTCGGACAGGCGTAATAAGACATTTAAGATCGAGCGCGGTATCATAGAGTCGATGCCGGAATGCGGAATATCCGAATTAGAAGTATTGCTGGACTAGACCATATGAAAACAAAGAGATCCCCGTTATATATAATCTTACCAGCGCTCATAATGTTTAGCTGGCTGTTCCCGGGCCGGTTATTATGCGAAGAGGCGCCGTCTCCGTATGATGCTATAGAGCAGATGATCGAGGAGGCCGACTATAAAAAGGCCGAAGATCTTCTGCATGACAGGCTTATAACTAACGAGAAAGACGTCGTAGCTTTGTCGATGCTGGGAGAGGTCTACCGCCTGAAGGGTGTCCGCAAGAAGGCGGTAGATATTCTTGAAAAATCAGCCAAGATAGATCCCGATTATCCGGAGACATACTTTGTTCTGGCCAAAGTTCACTTGAACGCTCAGGAATTCGACGAAGCCGGTGCCCAAACAAAGATCTTCAAGGAGAAGATGAAGCCGTTTCTTGCCAAAGGGTCGCCTTCCTTCGATTATTATTTACGCGCGCTTCATTGGCTTGCCAGCGAGTATCTTTTATTGAAGAGATACGATCTCTTTCGTTCCGAGATAGACGAAGTATTGAGGCTGGACCCGAAGGACCAGCTATCATACTACAACTTGGGAGTATATTATTACCAGTATAAGCACGATAGGCCATCCGCATTTCAGGCGTTTGATAAGGCATACAAAATAGACCCTTCTACCACTATCGCTAAGAAAGCAAGGTATGCGATAGAATTCATAAGGGCAAACTCAGATTCGCGGATAGTGCCGGATTTTTCATTTATAGACCAGGAATACAGCGAATGAGCTGGTGTTATATTATTGACTTTTCTTAGTATCTTCTTATAATAATATCATATATAAACTTATCTTTTTTTAACAGAAAGGGTAGGGAGATGACCACTTTTGCGGCAAGTGATGTCAGAAATATCGTTATCGCAGGTCATTCGGGGTGCGGCAAGACCACTCTGGTCGAGGCAATCCTTCATAGTGCCGGCGCAATACCCCGTATGGGTTCAGTCAATGATAAGAATACGGTATCGGACTACAATGAAGACGAAAAGGAGCGCAAGCACTCCATAGGGGCCTCCCTTATCAGTTTTGTATCCGGTGGCAAGAAGATAAATATGATAGATCTGCCCGGTTCCACTGACTTTGTCGGCGACATTATAGGGGGATTGAGGGCTGCCGATGTCTGCCTTATAGTAATGAACGCTTCCGGCGGGATCGAAATAGGCGCGGAGAGGGCATTCAAAATGGCCAAAGAGCGGGGGGTCCCCTGCTTCGTATTCGTAAATATGCTAGACAAGGAAAATACCGATTTCGATAAATCTCTGGATGACCTTAAAAAGAAATTCGGCAAACAGGCCGTCGCGGTCTCTTATCCTTTAGGCAGCCAGTCATCTTTGAAAGATGTGGCCAACTTTATCACCGGGAAAAACGTAGATGCCCTTGGGGATGAGGGTAAGGTGCTTGTGGATGACCTGGCGGAAGTGGTCGCCGAATCGGATGACGCTCTTCTGGAAAAGTATCTGGACAAAGGCGCTCTTGCGCCGGAGGAGCTTGCAATTGCCCTTAAGAAAGCGACTTCGAAGGGTAGCGTCATACCCATCATGTGCGGTTCCGCTATCCGTGAAGTAGGAGTCAAAGACCTTGTCGATATGGTCGTAAATTATTTCCCGTCGCCTGCAGACAGGCCCGCCATAGAAGCCCTTAAGGGCGATGCCGGGGAAAAGATAACTCTCGATACTAATCCTAACGCGCCTTTTGCCGCACTGGTCTTCAAGACATTGTCAGACCCTTTCATCGGTCAGATATCTATAATGAAGGTATTCTCGGGGAAATTGCAATCGAACGGCAGTTTCTTGAATGTCACCAAGGGCTCAAGGGAGAAGATAGGCCAGATATTTTCGCTTATGGGCAAGAACCAGACGCCCATGGAGGCTGTTCAGGCAGGGGATATAGCATGTGTGTCAAAATTAAAAGAGACTTCTACGGGCGATTCGTTGTCAGATGAGAAGAGCTCTGTCAAGGTGCCGGAGATACAATTCCCGGAACCGGCCATATCTTTTTCTTTGAAACCGAAAACGCGCTCCGATGAGGACAAGATATCGGGCGCTCTGCATAAACTGACCGCGGAAGACCCCACTTTCAAGGTTACTCAGGATGAGCAGACCAAGGAGATGATAGCCCACGGTATGGGGGACATGCATATAAATCTCATGATAAACAGGATGAAACTTCGCTACGGCGTACAGGTCGATATGGGCACGCCCAAGGTCGCTTATAAAGAGACAATTGTCAGTAAGGGGGATTCCCAATACCGGCATAAAAAACAGACCGGAGGCGCGGGACAGTTTGCAGAGGTATGGATGAAGATAGAGCCGCTTTCGCGCGGGTCGGGTTTTGAGTTTGTCGATGAGGTGGTCGGGGGCGCCATTCCAAGGCCGTTTATCGTAAGTTGTGAAAAGGGTATAAAGATCGCTTTGCAGTCAGGCGTCTTGGCAGGGTATCCCGTGGTGGATGTAAAGGCTATCGTATATGACGGTAAGACCCATCCGGTCGATTCAAAGGACATCGCTTTCCAGACGGCGGCGCGTCATGCTTTTAAAGACTCCATGCTGAAAGCTAAGCCGGTGATATTGGAGCCGATTATGGATGTAGACATAGTTGTGCCGGACCAGTTCATGGGTGATATTACAGGAAGTTTGAATTCCAGGCGCGGGCGGGTTATGGGCATGGAGCCGGGCGACGGCGTGCAGACGATAAAGGCGAAGGTGCCGCTAGAGGAGATGTATAAATATGTTAACGAATTAAAATCCATAACAGGTGGCAGGGGCAGTTATACTATGAGCTTTTCGCATTACGAGACTGTGCCTTCGAACCTGGCGCAGGCGATAATCGAAAAGGCTAAATTGACGAAGAAAGAGGAAGCGGAAGAGTAGTTTCGTTAATCGTTAGTCGTCTATCGTTGATCGTCAAAGATTAAAACGATAAACGATGAACGATATACGATAAACGAACAATGCTAAGACGGAGGAACAATGAGTGGACATTCGAAGTGGGCAACGATTAAGCACAAGAAGGCGGCTACCGACGCAAAGCGCGGAAGCCTATTTACAAAGCTTATTAAGGAAATAACGGTAGCGGCGCGCGGCGGCGGCAAGCCAGAGACAAATCCCCGCCTCAGAGTCGCTATCGAGCGCGCAAAAGAAGCGAGCATGCCTTCCGACAACATCGAGCGCGCGATAAAGAAGGGTACCGGAGAGCTTGAGGGTGTAAGTTACGAAGATATAACGCTGGAAGGTTATGGTCCCGGCGGTGTCGCATTCCTGGTGGAAGGTGTCAGTGATAATAAGAACAGGACTACAAGCGAAGTTCGCACCATCTTCACTAAAAAAGGCGGAAATATGGCCGGCGCCGGTTCGGTGTCCTGGATGTTTGAGAAGAAGGGCTATATAGTGGTGAATAAGAGCGTTATCGAGGAAGACAAGCTTATGAGCATAGTCCTCGATGCCGGGGCTGAGGACATGGTTGTTGAAGACGAGAATTACGGGATAACCACCGCTCCGACAGATCTCTATAAAGTAAAAAAGGTTATAGAGGATAATAAGATAAAAGTCGAATCGGCGGAGCTTGATTATATTCCGAAGAGCACTGTGAAGCTTTCCAATGAGGACGCCAAGAAAGTGCTGGATCTTGTAGACGGGCTGGAAGAGCATGAAGATGTGCAGCATGTCTATGCGAATTTCGACATACCGGATGAACTATTGAAGGAATAATTCTGCTTCGTCCTTCAATGAGTGAAAACTCAGGTAGGACTTCGCAGAAATAAATCTCTCCGAAGCGCTACCGGAGTATGATTGTAGAAGCGCGAAGGAGGATAATGCGGATACTCGGAGTAGACCCCGGGCTTAACGTAACAGGCTATGGCGTAATCGATGACAGGACTTTTAAGGTCGTCGAGGCCGGGGTAGTAAAGACTAAGGCCGGCAGACCCAT
Source organism: Candidatus Omnitrophota bacterium (assembly GCA_017993955.1). Lineage (GTDB taxonomy): Bacteria > Omnitrophota > Gorgyraeia > 2-01-FULL-45-10 > 2-01-FULL-45-10 > JAGOLR01. The sequence continues at coordinate 1,358 of JAGOLR010000074.1, read as the reverse complement.
CCAGGAAAGGTTGGATGAGATATTCGCGTCTATATCCGAAATAATAGATGAGCACAAGCCCGGAGTAGTAGTGCTCGAGAAGATATATTCCCACTACCAACATCCCACGACTGCCATTCTTATGGGGCATGCTCGCGCTGCGGTTTGTCTTGCATGCGGCACTCACAATGTGAAGCTGGTGAATTATCCTTCTACCAGGATAAAGAAATGCATAACCGGCAACGGTCATGCATCAAAGGTGCAAGTCCAGAGGATGGTCCAGACGCTCCTAAACCTTAAAAATACGCCTGAACCGGTCGACGTGAGCGATGCGCTGGCCATGGCGATAAGTTACTGCTACAACAAAGAACATAAGCTGGTTACTAAATAAAATCTCCTCCACGGACATATGTCATGATATCAGAGATAAACGGAAAGATGCGGAAGAAGAAAGAGTCGAGTGTCCTGGTCGATATTAACGGCCTCAGCTACGAAGTGATGGTGCCTCCGGTTATAATGAGGTCGATCGACAGCGCGTTATCGGCTGACGGGAACATAACCCTCGTCACTTTCCATTATTACCAGATGGATCAGTCGAAGGCGCTGCCGGTATTGGTCGGGTTTTTAAATGAGATAGAAAGGGAGTTTTTTGAACAGTTCATCAAAGTTTCAGGGGTCGGCCCTAAGGCGGCCTGCAGGGCCTTAAGTATGCCGCTTGCGGATATTGCAGACGCTATCGACCGTGGTGACCTAAAACTCCTGAAGACTCTGCCTGGTATAGGAGAACAGAAAGCGCGTGAGATAATCGCAAAGCTCCAGGGTAAGGTGGGAAAGTTCGCCCTTATTCGGGATAGGTCCGCAAACATTGTCTCGTCGGCGAAAGAGGATGTGAAAGAAGAGGCATTGTCGGTTCTCATCCAACTTCAGTACAAGAAGCACGAGGCCCAGGAGATGATAGATAAGGCTATTAAGCATAATCCGAAAGTTGCTACATGCGAAGAGATATTGAACGAGGTTTACAAAGGGTCAAGGGGCAAAGGGTCGGGATCAGGTAAATGAAAAGAAAAATTATAGTTAACAGCGATGTAACATCGGCCAAAGAGCCTATCGGCAGAGAGAGGCTGGCCGGCGCTCAGGAGACCGATGAGGATGTGATACTGAATATCTCCCTAAGGCCGGTTAAACTTTCGGACTTCGTGGGTCAAAAGAACCTGATAGAGAATTTGAGAGTATCTCTTGCAGCCGCTAAAAAGCGCGGCGAACCCTTGGAGCATACTCTGCTTTCGGGCCCTCCGGGTCTTGGCAAGACATCGCTTGCGCATATCATAGCCAATGAGATGGGTACCAAGATAACGGCGACCAGCGGTCCGGCTATAGAG
>JAGOLR010000073.1 GCA_017993955.1 Candidatus Omnitrophota bacterium | reverse complement strand
CCGACTCCGCAGTGTCCCCACGTGTCGCCGCTGTGAGCGCCAGCGAAGAGCTGGCCGGTGAGCTTGCGGCGCTCTTAAAGACGGATATGAAAGATAAGGCATATACCATACCTATCAAGACATATATAGGTAAGAGATGGATAGAGCATTCCGGCTGGTACCCCGCGCCCAAAGTTAGGCTTTTTGACAAGGCCAGTTTCAAATACGAGGAGGCAGATGTCCATCCCAGGGTGTTTATAGACGGTACTTGCGGGCATCTTAAAGGCGATATAGTGCATTATTCGTACCGCGATTGGCATGACTATTTTCAGAGCCTGAATAACCAGACTACGCTCGAAGCGCGAAAATGGTTCAAGGAGAGGCGCAAGATCAATTTTCTTAAGATGTACAGAAAATTTATGAGCCGGTTCCTTAAGGCATACTTTCAAAAAGGCGGATTTAGAGACGGCCTTCTGGGGTTCATGATATCATACGGCAGCGGATTGTATCAGCTTATGAGCTATGTAAAATACCGCGAAATGCTCGATAACGAGAAGGAGAAGTGATGGCTCTCGATAAGACCCTTTCGGTAGTGATGCCTGTCTATAATGAAAAAGAATATGTCCTGAAGATAATCGATAAGGTTCTAGGTTTAGATATTGTAAAGGATCTTATAGTCGTAGATGATTGCTCCAATGATGGTACTAGGGAGCTTTTAGTAAAATCGAAATTCGATCCCAGGGTAAAGATATTTTATCATGATAAAAATATGGGCAAGGGCGCGGCCATTCGCACCGGTTTCAAATATATCACGGGCGACGTAGTGGCCATACAAGACGCCGATCTTGAATATGACCCCCGCGAGTTTATCGAGATGATGAAACCTATCGAAGATGGATACGCCGACGTGGTATACGGCTCCCGGCTGACCGGCGGTAAGCCCCAGCGGGTTCATCTCTTCTGGCATAAGCTTGGCAATACATTTCTATCATTTCTTACGAACCTCATGTATAATTCCACGCTTTCCGACATGGAGACGTGTTATAAGATGATGAAGAGGGATGTCGCATTCTCGCTGAAACTCCAATCGAACGATTTTTCCGTAGAGCCGGAGATCACGGCTAAGATACTCAAGAACAAGGCCCTGCGAGTTTACGAGATGCCCATATCCTACTATGGCAGAAGCTATTCGGAGGGCAAAAAGATATCCTGGAAACACGGCTTTGGCGCTCTCTGGACCCTGGTCAAATACCGATTTGTAAATTAATGCGAGTCCTTCTTGTAAAACCTCATAATGTCAGCGACCATATCCAGCCTTCGCTAGGACTTGGTTATCTCGCCACTGCCATCCGCGACCGACACTCCGTAAATATACTCGATTGTATCAGAGAAAATATAAATATAACAAAGTTCGACAAAGTCATCAGGCGGTATAAGCCCGATGTGGTAGGACTGCAGTGCTATACTTTCGATTTAAGTTTTGTTAATAAAGCTCTTAAGACCATCCGGCGCATAGACAGGAAGATAGTTACTTTAGTAGGAGGGCCGCACCCTTCCGCAATGCCGGAAGAGATGATGGATGTGCTGAAAAAATATCTCGATTTTGCGTTTGTAGGGGAGGCCGAGACAGGTCTCCCCAAACTTTTGGATATCCTGCAATCCGGCGCAAAGGATTATTCTTCTGTGCCTGGGCTGGTATGGAGATCTGCAGGCGAAATCAGGGTAAATCCTAAAGCCGCGGTCGATGATCTTGACAGATTGGGAATGCCGGCATGGGACCTTATAAAACCCGAGCGGTATCCGGAATCCCAGCACGGGGCTTTTTTTAAGCAATTCCCCATAGCCCCCATTATGGTAACCCGGGGGTGCCCGTTTCCTTGCACATTTTGCGCAGGAAATATAGTATCCGGACGAAGGATAAGGAGGCGCAGTATAGATCATGTCCTTGACGAGTTGTCATACCTTAATAAGAAGAGGGGCGTTCGGGAATTCCATATAATAGACGATAATTTCACCATGGATACCGCTTATGCAAAGGAATTCCTTAAAAGATTAAAGGCCCTGGATCTGGGCATGACCTGGTCTGTCCCGAACGGAGTCCGCATGGATACTCTAGACGAGGAACTCCTTGACCTCATGAAAGATACGGGCCTTTATATGGTCTCGCTCGGTATCGAGTCCGGTTCTGACCAGGTTTTGAAATCGATGAAGAAGGGCATAACAACTTCGCAGATACGACGCAGTGTCCATATGATACATAAGGCAGGTATCGATATGGCCGGATTTTTTATAATAGGTTTCCCGGGCGAGACTAAAGAGACAATACAACAGACTATAAATTTTGCCGCGAGATTGCCGCTAAAGCGCGCGAACTTCTTTACTTATTTGCCTTTCCCCGGATCCGAGAGTTACCGGGAGCTTAAAGATTCGAAAGAGCTTACGGGTGTTAACTGGAAGAGATTCTATTTTACCAACGCCGCCTATGTCCCGAAAGGGATGACGCGCCAGGAATTAAAAAAATTCCACCGCGCCGCTTTCGCCAAATTTTATTTGAGGCCGCGCGTAATATTCTACCAGCTCATGTCGGTGCAGTCCCCGCGCCATTTCCTTTTTCTATTCAAAAGGTTCTGCCGATGGATAGTCTTAAATTAAAACATCCGGTAAATATGAAGAATAAGATACTCGCAGTTCTCTTTGCGGCATGGGTGGTCATGTGGGTGGCGTTCACGCTTAGGGAGTTATTCCTTAAAGTAAACCTGCGCGATTACATGGCGCTGATATCGAGGTCAGCCGAAGGAAAGCGCGCCTACGTCACGGGGGAGGAATTGTACGGTTTTATAGAGTCATGCAAAAACGCCACACCGGAGGATGCCTCATACGATATCGCAGGGCTTGAGGATGGCTCGATAGAGAAGAGGCGGCTTGTCTATTACCTGTATCCGAGAAGAGAGACTGACGACGCGGATTTTATATTTGTATACAGATCGCCCGGTTTCGGGCGGGCGGGATATATGGATTTTAAGAGATTCGACGATTCAAAATATATACTAAAGAAGATATCCGGAAGATAGCTTTATGGAAATAATTATAATATCAGCATCCTTAATGGCGGTCACGTTCATAGGATGGAATGCATTGCGGCTTATCGGCCGGGGCAATAGGGGGCTTTGCATAGCCGAAGAGGCAGCTTTGTCTTATATCCTGGGCATAGGTCTTATAAGTATGGAGATGCTGTTATTTTACTTTTTCGGTATTCCGCTGCGCCCGGTATTTATACTCGCGCCATGGATCGTGCCTATAGCGGTAAATGTGGCCTTACGTAATCTGGTGATCATTTTTCCGGCCCGCGGCGATTCTTCCCGACCCAAGGCCGGCATTTTCAGGATGCTTCTTATGTTCGGCATCGCTTTCGAAACAGCATACACTTTCTTCCGCGCGCTGATAAAACCGATCGAATCATACGATGCCGTAGCGATATATGCGATAAAATCGAAGATGTTTTATATGGCCGGCGCTATAACATCGGATATATTTAATGCCATCAAAGCACTTTATCCTCATCCGGACTATCCCCTCAATATACCGCTTGCAGAGACGTTCTTTTATCTATGCATGGGTTCGCTGAACGACCAGATAGTTAAGATCATCTTTCCTTTATTTTTTGTAGCGGTGCTTGTCATGATCTATTTTGCGGTCAGGCGGTTTGCTTCCTCAACCTATGCGCTCATATTCGTATTTATACTTGCGTCCATACCGCAGTTTAACGCATACGCGGCTAACGCCTATCATGAGTTGCCGCTTGCGTGTTATTATTTCGCGAGTGCCGTATTCCTGTTCAGATGGTTTGACAATCCCGGTGAAACATGGTGTCTGCCTTTGTCGGCTCTTCTCGTGGGGCTTGCCGGATGGACAAAGAACGAGGGGCTTCTTTATTGCGTTGTGAACATGGCGGTCCTTGGAGTATTTGTAGGATCGAATTTCAGGAAGATCGGGAACAAGAGTATTATTTATGCCGCCGTTTATCCAGTGATAGTACTGGCCTTGCTTCTGCCGTGGGTTGTAGTAAAGAAGACGTACGGTTTTGTCAATTCGGACGTGAGCCTATCATGTCTGAATCCGCAGTATGTCCTATCCCAGCTTAACAGATTCGGGCCTATATTTTACGAATTCCAGAAGCAGTTCTTCGGTCCTAAGAAGTGGAATTTAATATGGCCCGCTGCTGCCGTTATCATAGCGTTTAATTACAAGAAGGCGTTCTCTGGGGTAGGTAAGTATATGGCGCTATCCATCGCGCTGGCTGTGTCGGGTTATATTTTATTCTATTTGATATCATATGTGGATGTGGTATATTTCTTGAGCAAGACCTGGGCCAGGTTTCTTTTACATTTTCTGCCGTTAGTCGTCTACTGGCTCGCTTTTATATTAAAAGACGAGGTGAAGGTCTGAAATTTTCCAATTTCACTTTGAACCCCTCTCCGGGTCGGTATCTCCGGGGGACTTGAATTTCCCAAAGGGAAATTCATTTCGTAAATCAAAATTTTTCTTTGTAAAAATTTTGATTTAAGACCCCCGTCAATACCGACCCGTCGGGGGCCCCAAACAGAAATTGAAAAATTTTGCGTATATGTAGCGAATAAAGTTTTCGCCATAATGTAGCTATGGGATCCTTAGGCGTCCCTGGAGCGACTGTTACAAAATTTTGATACTTTATGGCGATTTAGAACGGACAATGAAACTGTTATGCTATATGCTTGTGAACAGGTTCATTGGCCGATCAAAATTTTGCCACAGTGAATTTCCATGCCCAATGGAAATTCACGACAAGCGGAAGGGATGCCTAAGGATCCAGTTATGCAAAGGCGAAAAATTAATGAGCGAAAAGTTTATATTTATAGATCGGGATGGGGTTATTAATAAAGACCCCGGCGGATGGACGCCTTACAGCTACGTGACCAAGCTTTCGGAGCTTGAGTTCCTGCCCGGCGCCCTGGAGGCGCTTGCGAAACTTAACCGCGCCGGTTTTAAGGTCGTAGTCATATCGAACCAGGCCGGGGTCGGTAAAGGGCACTTCACAAAAAGACAGCTTGAAGAAGTGAATTCATTTATACTTGCCGAGGTCAAGCGTCACGGCGGGAATATTCAGGAATCGTTTTACTGTATACATAAGAGAGAAGATAACTGCAGCTGCCGCAAGCCTAAGACGGGGTTGCTTGAGATGGCAGCTAAGAAATACCATATAGTTCCGCGCGACACTTTTTTTATAGGGGACAGCGAGGTGGATATAGAGTCCGGTGCCGCTGTCGGCGCCTCTACCGTATTCGTCCTTTCAGGGAAGAATACCATGGATACTATGAAGAAGTTTCCGGTCAAGCCGGATTTTATATTCAAAGATCTGCTCGAGGCGGTCGAATGGATACTCGCGAAGGAGAGACGGAAGGCGGAGCGCGCTAACCGCAGGAAATATGGAGAAGATAAAAGAGGTCAGCCATCATGAAGAAGATTCTTGTAATGTATGCGACGGCAGGTATAGGGCACAAGAAAGCAGCAGTCGCCATCAAGAAGGCGTTTGATGAGATGCCGCCGGAAGATTGCGAGATAACTCTTATAGATTCACTCGATTATACTAACGATGTATTTAAAAAAGGGTATCTCGGTTCGTATCTTTTCATGGTCAACAAGATGCCGAAGTTCTGGGGACTTTCTTACTATTTAACCGACAATTACTATTTTAACCTTCTGGTGGGCCGCTGGATGAGGCGTCTTAATAATTCATTTCATTCCAGGCGTCTGGAGGAATTCCTGAAGGAGAAAAAATTCGACGTTATCATATCGACCCATTTTTTCGGAAGTGAAGTAGTCGCGGCCCTTAAACGTAAAAAAGTGATAAATTCCAGACTTGTAACCATAGTGACTGATTACCAGCTTCACTCCTGGTGGGTCGCCGAGCCTACAGACATGTATGTAGTTGCCGGGGAGGACGCTAAGAATGACCTTCTGCGATGGAAGGTAGACCAGTCAAAGATATCGGTTCTCGGTATACCGGTCGAACCTATATTCTCAAAGCCTGTAGATGCCGCAAAGGCGCGCCTAACCCTGGGCTTTAGAGATAACGTCTTTACCATACTTGTGATAGGCGGCGGTTTCGGGGTGGGGCCGATAGAAGAGATAGTCAAGGTGGTGAATTCAATGTCCTATCCGGTTCAGCTTATCGCCGTATGCGGCCATAATGAAGAACTCGTGAAGAAACTGGAATCGGTAAATCTTCGAAGCGACGTAAAGATGAAAGTATTCGGATTCATAGATAACGTTTACGAATATATGAGTGTATCAGACATACTGATTTCAAAATCAGGCGGCATCACCGTGAGCGAAAGCCTTGCCAAAGAGCTCCCGATGCTTATAATAGCGCCGATAATGGGCCAGGAGACAAGGAATAGTGACGTTCTCATTAAACATAATGCCGCGATAAAGATAGGTGATATACGGGAACTTAGCGGCGTGCTGGAAGACCTGGCAATCCACAGAGATAAGATAAATTTGTTACGAAATAATATAATGTCCATAAAGAAGCCTAACGCTTGTTACGATGTGGCGAAGCTCGCTATTGATATGGCAGGGAAGATATGAACGACGAGCTTAAACAAATAGTTTTGGCAGTTAAAAATTACATAGAGTATGAGAGATCTTTCGGCATCGACGAATTTTTTATCGATGGCGCTTTGAAAAGACCGGAGGGGAGTCAGGGGGGAGCCGATGCCCTCGCCGACTTAAGAAAGAGCGTTATGGTTTGTGAGGGCTGCGACCTATCGAAAACTAGGCTCAATGTAGTCTTCGGTTCCGGCAGCCCGGAAGCGCGGCTTATGTTCGTTGGCGAAGCGCCCGGGCAGGATGAAGACATCCAGGGGTTGCCTTTTGTCGGAAGGGCCGGGCAGCTCCTCACCAAGATCATAGAGGCTATGGGTTTTAAGAGAGAGGACGTATACATCGCCAATATACTTAAATGCCGGCCGCCCAATAACCGCGCGCCGCTTCCGGCCGAGATCCTGGCCTGTTCTGATAATGTCAGGCGCCAGATAGAGATAATAAATCCGCAGGTAATATGCACCCTGGGTAAATTTGCCAGCCAGACGCTTCTAAAAACCGAGACGCCCATATCGAGCTTACGCGGACACTTTCAAGAATATAACGGTATAAAGGTCATGCCGACCTATCATCCTGCATATCTTCTCCGCAATCCGCACGATAAGAAGCTCGTCTGGGAAGACATGAAGAAGATAATAGAGGAACTAAAAAAATAGGTGCAAATTTTTTATTTGTCACAAACAGCGTTTACTTTTGGGTGTCCATTCCGCTCGCCGCTCGCTCGGAATAGGCTTCCTCGCTCGCTGTCGTGAAATTTTCGATGATAAAGCCTATATCGCCATAAGGTATCGAAAATTTCAAGATTCGCTCCATGGAACACCCAAAAGTATCACCATGTATAGGACATAATTTGTTTCGAACCGGAAGTCTTGTTTTACGGAATATTGGCAGGTGCGATGAAAATTTTGCCTTGTGTTGTAAGGGGCCCCCGAAGGGTCAGTATCGACGGGGGTCTTAAATTCAAATTTTGATGAAACAAAATTTGAATTTACGAAGTGAAATTTCCTGTGGAAATTTCAAGTCCCCCAAAGATACTGACCCTGAGAGGGGATGGGGATGCAAAATTTTTCGCACTATCTATATCAAGTTTGCAACTAATAAAAGGAGGTGGGTTATGAGTAGATGTTTAAGTATTGCGTTAGTTTTATTGATGGTTGCTACC
>JAGOLR010000072.1 GCA_017993955.1 Candidatus Omnitrophota bacterium | reverse complement strand
TTTTACAACGAAAAATTTTGATTTACGAAGGGGATTTTCCTATGGAAAATTCACGTCCCCGCGAAATGCCCACCCCGAGAGGGGCACGAAAGGAAATTGAAAATTTTTTTCCTCTCCTTATGCGGCGGCGAGGGCCTGAAGCGATTGGCGGTACCTCTGGTAGCGCTCTTCGATATCTTTCGTAATTATCTGGACCGGCGGCAAGATCCAAAGCCATCCATCCTTGCCTTCGTTCTGTTTTATCTTTACGGCAATCGCTATTGCCTGGGCGAAAGAGTAGAACGCCCTCTCCACCCCTACCTGTATAACGGGGATCTTGGAGATCTTTGCCATCTTGGCGAACTCTTTCGGCGATATCACTGGCCCGCGTATCAAGGCCAGGATATCTTTGGCACCTTTCGTCCGTGCATATTCGATAACCGCCTTCGCCTCTCTGTCCTCACCCTTCGCGGCATCCGGCTTGATCCTATAAAGTTCCTCACGGGTAATCGTTATAACATCAATACCAGGTCCGGAGCGCTTGATCATATGCGCGAGAGCTATCGCATTTAACTCCGCCCTGGCAAATATGATTATCTTGCCCCCTTCTAGTATCTTATATTCCGCAAACATCTTATTTACAGCGCTCTCTAAATCGATCATAGCGCCGCTATCAAATATATCTTCAGCGTACAGTATGACGCTTTGCCCGTTACCATCGTAATTTCTGAATATCTTGCACGAGTCCTCCAGCCTGTACGCGTATTTCTGATCAATAATCGATTCATACGAAATAGTTTTACCGCCTGATCTTACAGCAGCGGCTTCAAAACCAAGAGTACCAGATGATGAAATAACATAGCTTACATCCCACCAAACGGGGCCCAATTGATCTCCAAAGCGAACCGCGGCATGGAGATTGCTACTGACCATCTTATAGAACTCCACTGCGCTTACATCCTCCCTCAAACACATAAGAGAAAGATGCTGCATATGAAGACTTTTCGCGTGATCAAAGATAGCGCCCATCATGCATTCTCCTATGCCGCTTCTTTTATATCCATCCATTATGACAATCCTGTGTAGTCGCAAAGACGCTTCGTCAGCGAGTATATCATATACGGCGAACCCTATTTCTAAACCGCCCACCCTCGCAACTATATACCTTTTATGCGGATCACTTCGATGATGTCCTTTCCAAAAATCTACAGTTAAAGAAAGTTTGCCCTCGCCTGATATATATTCGCCTATCTTCCCGTCTGACACAAAATTTTCCAGATGATTTTCTTTTGCAAATTCCGGTGAAAGGGATAAAGCCGGGGCATCCAAAGAAGGTACGGCGGATTGTCTACCGTCTGCCAAAGTTGATGAGGAAGCAGATTCTTCAGCTACCACTATGGGCTCTTCGGGCGTCTTTTGCGCCACCGGCACGGGCTTGGCTATGTATGAGCCACACAGATAAGATGCGTGTTGAATGATCATGGATTTTAGCTCATCTATATTATTTATGTCTATCCTTGATATTTCCGGATCCTTATCGCTGCCGATAAAAGATACGGCAAAGCCGCGCAAGGCCTTATTTACGGCATCTTCATAATCTTTTCCGGGTATCGATAAAACCTTAACCAGGTTATCCACCCAGTCTCCTACAGATGATTTAAACCAATCTTCATCCCTTTCGGATATAACGTAAAAGTCTCCGAAGTCGGCGCAGTTTCCAAAAATGTCGCAATTAATTATCGATCCATGTTCTGCCTGCATCAGCCCGGCATCGATCAGAGACCGCATGTTATTACCGTAATTGGCGGCAAGTTCCAGGATATACTCTTCTACTTCAAGCCCCATCTCCGATAATATTTTATAGAATAGGTCTATGTTTGGATGCCCGTATCTGCCAAAAAAGATGCTGAGCCTTCTATAGTCACTTATAGGTGCGCGCAACGATATGTAGTAATCATCTCCCAGCGGCATAGTAGATACGATCTTGCGGGTCAGCGAACCGCGTCTATCCAGAAAACGGGATTCGTTAGCCACTGCGCCGGATTCACGGTGGCTTAAACCTACAGGAATCCCGTTGCGTAAGCTGTAAGGCCAGTCAAGGAATATGCCTGGTTTGCCTACGTACTCATCTATAACTGTGGCAGGAAAGTCAGGGTTGATATTATGCCTTTTGTAATAAGGGGTACCTGCCGCCTTAAACTCCAACCCGAATACGCGCCTTTTAGCGGAAGATCTGCCCTGCCCATGCTTTGATTTTATCTCGTATTCTATCGGCAACAATATAGATCTTCCGCCTATGCCTAACATCGGCATCACGAAAGGCCGGGCGTCTTTATCGTAGACCCTTTTCAACCCGAACCTCTCATAAACTTCCCTGTCTTCCAGCGGTCTTATCTGGCTCGATTCGAAGGCATCTTCTTTCTTTTGATATATCGGGCCTGCGGTAAATAAAATAGCGCCATTTTCCGTATTCAATATCCCGCCAAGATTAGGAGGCAATTCTACATCATCATCTATATCCCATGATCTACCTTCCATAAAATATACCTGGGCGTCGATAGGTATAAAAGGATCCCCTTCCTTAAAGTACCTCCTTTGGCCGGACTTTTCATCGACCAATATGCTCGAAGCCTTTTGGGAAATAACATCCGCAACATTCCGGGTAACTTCCTCTTTCAGTGCGTATAAATCGTCTGGGGCGTTAACTATAAAAGGCTCCGAACTTCTATTCTTTTTTATGGCCTGCTCAATCTCCCCAGCCAAAAACATCGTAAACTCCCGCGCATAGGCTTGCATATCGTGAATGACATTTTCCGATTTAAGTGCGGTCACCGTATCTCTGTTAAAGCTGCTAAGCGAGATCGACCCTTCATGCAGCCTGTTCTTCTCGGGTTTTCGCATGAATCTTAGAACCGCCTGGAACCTATTCTCATTGTCTTCCGTTATCACTAGTGGCGGATAACTATTTTTAATTAATATATAGTTCATCAATAACGAGAATGTCCTGGTATTGCCGTTCTCGAAAGGTTGTATATTATGAAATATGTAAAAAGCTATTGCCGCCTGTTCTATAGGATGCAACGCCTTGAATTGATTTCCTTCTACAATCTCAAAGGCCGCCTTCATGGCCTCCGGTATATTTTCAGCGAGCGGATATTGATACATATCTCTCGATGCGTCCTGATCCCTGTATATACCGGCCTGTACCGGCCTCATCCTACCCAATGCATCCCGCACCTTCAGATGTCGACTCACTATGCTATGAATGTGTCGCACCTCGGCCTCTCCTATACGCATCCCGCTCGATACAGCTTCGTTAATAAATCCTGCCGCCTCTCTAAAATCATCGGTCTCCCCGTCAGTCCTTTGGGCCTCAATACCGTTATGGGCTACGAATCCGACTTCCAGGTCGTTTGGGTCGAGGGGCACCCTCCTCTCAAGAGGCGTGGACTCATCCAGAATATTTTCTAATTGGGAAGTGTCCATAAAAATCCAGTTGATCCCTTTACGGGCAAGACTTAGGGCTTGCGAGTAAAATTCTCTCCACACTCCTTCCCTGATCAATGCCAACATCATATCTAAAAGTCGCTCAGGATCTACTCCCGAGAAACCACCTGCCAAACCTATCAAGTCGAAAGACAATATGCCGGGGTTCCCGATGCATGCAGGCATGTCATCGATATTCATTTTAATACGATCACGAACGAGGCGCGCTTCAATAGAAAAATTAAAACTGGCCTCCAATCCCGATCCGCGAGAATTTAAAAAGCCCGCATTTAAAAGCTCCGTTAGCTTGCTCTGCGCCTGACTTTGGTCTGACCTGTTATCCCATCCCAGGTAATCTTGCAAAGTAAATCTGTCGCCTAATTTGTAATGTTTATCGATCAGCCAAAATGCTTTTATAGCGTCATCAGATAAATATAAGTGCAACCGCCGCATATTAGCTTCCAACACCGCCATACCTATACGAATATGCCCTACGATCTCTCTCAATACCCTAAGATTGCGATATCCTTCCGGCCCTCCAAAAACTTGCTTAGTCACGTAATTCGTAAGGAAAGCCTTCGCAAACGGCCTATCCATACTGCCTAGATACCGGGGTGGCTGTCTAAGATTTCTAAAAAACGCCGGATCCTCTGCGGATATCTGCTCTAAAAGCTCGAATAATGACTTTACGTCTTCAAAAGCTTTAGGTAATAATGTAAATACCTTGTTGCTTTTACCGTTTTTTGAATCTGCGAGATCATAAGCGTTGATGAGAGCCATCAATGGCTGGCTCACGCCATGTTTAAATAGATATCCCAAAGTGGCCGGATTCGCTGCGACATTCTTAGCGGTACCGTCATATGTCACATTCCGCTCAAAATATCTTTTAGGTAAATTAGCGCGAGACGGCTCTATAGAGGAAGCCATATCGAATAAAGCGTTTATATAGGCGCCCCATGCTGAAATATCTTTAAGAGCGTCTCCTGTCGCGGAAGGCTCGTCGGGCCACGTTTGGAATAAAGCTGTTATTTCAGGTTCTATTTCGCGGATATCATCGACTTTCGGACGATAACCGCGCTGTGAATGTAATCTCTCTAAAACCTGCGATATCTCTACTGCATAGTGTCGAGCTTGAAAAGTCAAAAATACGGGACTTCCTTTTTGCGAGACGTCTATACGCGCCAATCCGAGATGATAAACCAAAGCCCTTATATCCGGCTCGATGCTAGATATCTTGCGGCCTAGTTTTGCCGCTATCTCTTCCTTTGTAAAAGGTCTCTCCTCTCTCAATAGTTCTCTAAACACGCTGTATATACTACCCTTGGGCGGGTCATCTTTATCTGATGAGAGATTTGCCTGCTTAATCCTGGAACTCAATATGCGCCCCAGCTCATAGATACTCTCAGGGTTATTATCTATCCCCCAAAAATTCCAGGTCATAGAATTTACTTCGTGCCTAAAACGCAAAAAAGAGGCCTTATCCATGCTGGCGCGTACCTCCGATACTATAGGCCCTACAGCATCATAGGCATCCAAAGTCTCTCTTGAAATATCCCCCGAGGAGTTATTTATCGCGTGCCCTCCGAATATCCTGTACCATAACACACCTATTCCGCAAGGAGAAGCCGGCTCTTGATTAAGCTCGTAAAGCCTGCCATAGTAGTTAAAATATTTACAAAATACGGGATATATATGCCCAAAACGCATTCTGATCTCGAGATAGTCAAAGTCTAAATTGTTTTTAGTAATAAGGCCATCGGCATTATCAATTACCCCTCGGCACATCTCTTCTTTTAAAAGCGATAGCTCTTCCGGGTCTGGGCCGTTCTCCGGAATTTCATTTACTTTGCTTATATTATCCATCTGAAGTCTTATGAACGAACGTATCTCGGAAACCATGGTGGCGCTATAGGCCCTATTGAGCATCTCCAATAGCTCATCATCTTCCAAACCCAATTTACGCGCAGCCGTAATCGCCTCGAGACGCACTTCTTCATTATGCGCCAAAAATAGTTTTACTATCTCCGGGAGAGATTCTCTGTCGTCAAAGGACCTTAATTTCTTTATGGCGTTTACGCATACCGAAGCGTATGGAGACGCGAGGGCATTGCGATATCCGGATATGAAATCATTTTTAACGCCGCCGAGCCGCTCCAGCAACAAGACCGATTCTTCCCTGATCGATTCTATAGGATCGTTTATAAGCCGGATGAGTATATTTTTCGCCTCTTCCCGCTTTTTCTGGCAGGATCTTTTGGCAAGAAGATGCGAGGATCTCTTTATCCTTGAGACCGCCCTAAGCCTGGATTCCCAGAACATACTCCTGGAAGATCTGTCCGAAAACCAAATAGATAATTTTAAACGTATCAGCGTTATGCTCTCTGAAAATATCCTATATAGATCTTTTATCCGGCTAAAATCAAAGATCGATTTTGTGTCTGGTCCCGGATGGCTCTCGAGTCCGTCATTTTTGGATTCAGGCCGTTGGGTTGAAGGCTTCTCCCCGGTAGGATGCGATTTGATATGGGCTGCGCCCACTCTGGATAGCGCGAATTCCGCAAGGCGCCTGTCCGGATCTTCTATTCTTGAAATCTTCTCCAGGGCCGTTAAAAAAAAGAAGTCATGCACGTTACCGATCTCGCGGTTCAATCTGTTGTACCCTATACTTGCAGAGGGCTCCTCAGTTTCTATAAGATTTGGGCTTATGTTATCGGCGTATCTGGCCATCATATGAAGAAGTTCCATAAGGATATCCAAGGCAATTAAAACCTCCTCAATATTGGTAAAAGCCGTACCCGGATATCTATCTATTTTCGGTTCCGGCAATTCCTCCCATAAAACAGGATTTGTCGGATCCGAGAGCGCGATCTTATCGGTAAGAGCTTTTTCCAATAAAGTCAGAGCCACTTGCTCTACCCTAATACTCTGTATCGTATCCCGAAGAGAATCTAGCAACCCGCTCAACTGTTCCACCGTTAACTTCCTATCTGTTATTTCGCTGAAACGCCGCGCCATTTCTACGAAATTGGTGATGCTTTTAATAAGCCAGGGCAGCCTTATAAATGTGGTGTCGCTAAGACCTGCTATATCGCCCTTCAATACGCCGAGCATTCCCCCGTAGAAACTCCCGGAAGGAAATCTTATGTCTGGGAAAGGAAATCTAAGATTGTAGTCATCCATGCGAAGCGACATAAGCCTTTTTAGCTCCGGTACTGAACCAAACTCCCCGGGTATATCGCATAAAGGAAGGTCGAAGTTCTTTATAACCCAGGCCTCTTCAGCCATCGAGTAAAGTATCATATAATATTCTTCCGAAGGCCTGCCCCCGGAATAAAGCCCGCTCTCCCTCTCCCGCAATATCTCATCGCAAACCTGTAAAAGTCCGTGAATAGAGCCTTTATCCGCGCCAAGATTTTCCTCAAGAACAATTTCAACGTCCTGTAATGCACCTAAACCGGCAGGAATATGATTTGAATGGAAAAGTTCGTGAAATCTTTCGGCAACGAGACGGTAGATTGTCATATCCCATTCTGCGCGACTTCTAAATCCGACCTTGAGAACTTGAGCCCTATATGGCAGGTACAGGACTTCATTTAAAAAGCGCGAATCAAATAATACCCAGACACGGCCGTCTCTTGGGTCTATGACTTTACAGCAATTAGTGGGTAAATCTGGAGAGATGCCTATGTGTATAACCCCGTCCGGAGGCGGACGTACGGCACATATCATAGTTCGCATATTGTCTGGAAGATAAAAATCGAATGAGTCGTTTAGTATATCTTGGAATATCTTTATACTACCATTGACGCGCCGGCTTTTTGGCAACTTAAAAGGCCCTCTCTCGCCTTGTTTAAAGCTGGCTGTCAATAGATCCCAAGATTCCGGGTCGATACGCGTATCTATAAGCCTTTCGACTTCATCAGACGGAACCCTCCCAGTTCCGGAAGTCTTTAAGGCCGTAGCCCGGGATACACCTTGCGCTTTTTCAGATTGCGAAGATTCCGTCGTATTTGTAAGATCCAATTCGTAGCGGATACCTACCAGGAAACGCACTATGTAATACAGAAGACCGGGTTTAAGTCTAGTCTTAGGTTTAAAACCGAGCTCTAAAAGTATATGTTCGGCGTCACCACGCACGACGGTAGCTTCAAAATGGACTGCGCCGATATCTCGCTTAAGCGATTCTATCGCAAAACCGACCAGGGCCTTTGCGATCCCCTCCCCCCTATGCTCTTTGTCAACCGCAACCTGGCTTAACACCACGCGCCAAAGGCCTTCTTCCTTTTCGGCCTTTGTATCGATAAATCCAACCGGCGAATCAGCATCGTCGGTAT
>JAGOLR010000071.1 GCA_017993955.1 Candidatus Omnitrophota bacterium | reverse complement strand
ATAGTCGGCCGCGGAGAGATTGAGATCGTTTTTAAGAGCCGCGCTTAATATGGCGGGGTATCCGGCGCCCGAACCCGGCGGGACTAATCTTAATTCTGACAACATATCTAAGGTAACCTTTTTATTCATGAACGCGCCTTCTCACTGACAAGACGGAATATCTCTTTCTCGTAAAGATTTATCTTTCTTTCGCTCTCGGGCCTTATATGGATATAACCTTCCCCGGGCCTGGCCGGGTCCATGCCGCGCATGTATATATAATATATTCCTCCGAAGTCTCTTTCGTAGTCGAATCTCTCTATCGATGAGCGAAGCCACTTTAACACAGCTACGCTGTAAACCTTATACTGCAGGTCGTACCCGGAAGAAGCCATATTCTCATTTATTGCATGGGCGGAATAACCCTCTTCCAAATAGTTCGATTTCCAGTCGAGGATGTAATACCGCCCTCCCATCCTGAATACCAGGTCGATATATCCGGTTATGAAACCGTCCCGGCAAATCTTCTTTTTTGGACTGCCTATGTCCCCGGGCTTCGGCATGGGATAATAGAATTCCAGCTCCGTTATCTTATCTGAAGCGACGAGGCTGGAAAGAGACCGGCCGGGGTCGGCAAGCGTAGTATTTAAAGTATTCCATATCATGCGGGCGGCTTCCCTGATACAGACGGCTTCATCCCGGGGATCTCGCGGAAATCCGAAACGCTTAAGTTTCTTCGCTATAATACGCGAGATTTCTTCGTCCTTCAGAAGGTCGTCTGCGGAAGAGGACTTACCCACCGAACCGAAATCTATCTCCTCAAGTATCTCATGGAGCATAGTACCGGCTGAACTGCCGGGTGGTATGGCCATATCCTTCCTCCCGGGAGATGAGACTACGTCCTCATGAATATCCCCGCCTGAGACGCGGTCATCTTCTCTTTTTGCGTATCCCGATTCATCGTAGTACGTTATCCAGGAGCCTTCTCTTATATCGTCAAGGTGGCCGGGCTCCACCATATCCTCTTTAATACTCGAATACGACTCCACGTCGATCTTACGGCCGGCGAAGTTTACAGAAATATCCGGAAATAAAGGCTTTGGCAAGACCGGCCTTATTTTATGGGTTGTCTTTTTTGGCATCCCTTTCAGGCGATCTTCGCACACCGCAAGCGGAGGATCCGATACGGTTTCCGCCCCGCGCGTATCCACAAAGCGTAGCATCCTGCTGTCCGGCAGGCCGCCACCCCACGCATTGTTAATCGCCGCCCCCACTATGTAAGAAAGGGGTCCTTTGGCGTAGGGCTCCTCGGAAAATTTCGGTATATATAATTTATATTTGGCGCGGGTCAGGGCGACGTAGAATAGCTCTCTATTGTCCCGGACCTCCTCGCGCCTCAACCGCGCCTTCCCATCATCGGTCTTCAAAAGGTCGTAAACGACCTTGTTGTCGGGGCCGTGGTACTTCCAGTATGGAGCAGTATTGGGCGCGTCTGAAAACCCGTCCGCGAGAAATACCACCGGGAACTCAAGTCCTTTGGCGGCGTGAATAGTCATTATCCTTACTCTCGGCTCCTCGGTCTCAAGCCTCTCGACGTCAAATGTCTCGTCATCAAAACTATCCTGCCGGCGATAACGCCTAAGGGTTGATATTATATCTACTATGTCCAGATTACGGACCATCGCCTCTCTCTCGAGCCCTTCCAGTATCTGCCGGTAATTTGATATTCTACGCTCGGTAACGTCTTTATCGTAGTATATGCCGGTATCCTCTATTACCGACCGGAACAATACCGGCCATTGCCGGCGCTTCGCGTATCCGTACCATCTTTCGAAGAGGATTTTTAGCTTATGCGAAGGTCCGAGATTATCGTATGAATATATCTCCGACGGCGAAACAGCAAAGAACGGGGTCATCAGGGCTTTTTTGAACGCGATATCGCGCGATGGGTCCTCTACGGCATCCAGGATATACGAGATATGCAGCGCCTCCTCTGAATTATAAAGACCCGCCTTTTTATAAAAGGAGTGGGGTACGCCGGCCTCCCTGAGGAACCTCTCTATAAGCTTTGAACGTCCTCTACCCTTTATGAGTATGCATATATCGCTTGCGGTAACAGGCGTCGGTAGGCCTTCCTTTGATATCATAAGCCCTCCGGCGCCCATATCGAGCAATCTTTTTATCTCATAAGCCATGAAACCGGCCATTGCCCTGTGAAAACTTTCGCCGCGCGGACGGAGATTCATATCTACAGCTGTTATAGCGGCCCTTTTTGTGCCGTCACGATATACGATGGCTTTACGCATATCGCGCGAAGGTTCTGATACCGGGGCATAACTTATATCTTCTTCCGGGAACCACCCTCCTTCTCCGAATAAGCGGTTAAAGGCGTCTATAAGCGGCGGGGATGAGCGCCAATTGGTGGCAAGCGAATAGTAATTAGAATCATGGTCCAATATCATCTCCCGCTTTGCTTCCAGGTAGGCATCTATGTCGGCGCCTCTGAACCCGTATATCGACTGCTTGGGATCGCCTATTATGAATAATTTATTAGTTTCGCAAAGAAATATATTGCGGAATATGCGCCACTGCACCGAATCGGTATCCTGGAACTCGTCTACAAAAGCGCAGGCATATCTTTTCCGCAATGCTTCCACTAGAGGGCTTTTGTCGCGGAGGGCGCGATCGACGAAATTAAGCATATCTTCATAGCTCATGACTCCACGTTCGCGTTTATACAGCGCCACATCGTCCTTTAACTGTCTTACGGCCGTCGCCCTGAGCAAAGCTGAAAGCTCCAGATTTAAAAGTCTAAGGCGTTCAAGGCTTTCCACTATCCGGGGAAGCTCCGGCAGCCTTTCGGCTATCAACGACTCTTTCATGTCTGCGTCTATAAGATATTCGAACTTTTTCGCCTCTTTGTCCCTGGAGCTGATAAGCCTGGAGAAGGATACGATATCAAGGCCGGGGCCATAGAGATAGCCCGAAAGTAACGATAAAAGAGGAAGTATCGTCTTTTCCCTTCTGGGCCCCAGGCGTCTTTCCTGAGCGCATAAGGACCCGTAAGCCATATTTAAACTACTGCCCGCGGGATCCTTCCGATCTATTTTCCCGACGAGCTTCGTCAAGCCTTCTATCTCCTGATCTAAACGGCCTAAAAGAAGAGAGAGGTCTTCCCGGGGTTTTCCGGATAACTCGGGCAGTATCCTTTCGCCGCACTCGGGGCGATACATGGATGCCATAGATACGGTATCGTCCAGCCATGAGCTATCCTCGGAAAAGCCCGATATCTCGAGGAGGGTAGCCAGGTCTTCCCCGAACCAGCCCTTCCAGAGCTTACGCATCTGGTCTTTTAGCATCCTGGAATACAATACCCCGTCGTCTTCAACCTGCATGATAAAAGGCTCGCCGTTCTCGAACGCGTAAGACCTGAGAATGGTCTTACAGAAACCGTGAATAGTAAATATATTAGCGCTGTCGAAATTTTCAATCGCGCTCTTAAGGAGTTCCTTACCCGAATCCGGAGTATCTTTTTTATGCAAAAGCCCGTTTATCTTGGACCTTATGCGTTCCTTAAGCTCGCCCGTCGCCTTCTCGGTAAATGTCACCGCCAGGATCTCGTCTATTTTCAGAGGCCTGAGTCGATCGGGAGAACTCTCCAGGAGCGCCCTGACAAAAAGGCTCTCTATGGTATAGGTCTTACCGGTACCGGCCGAGGCCTCGATTACCGCATGGGATCCCATATCGATCTCGCGAACATCTCTTACGATTACGGGTTTATTCATCGAGTTTGTCGTATATCCATTTTATGCGCCGCGATACTTTTGAATATGCGTCCTCCGGGACCCGGAGATCCAGGGCGGAGACTATGGCGCTCGGCCTGTAAGACGAGTAAGCGCCGGTAGATGCCTGCAATATCTCTTCCTCCAGTTTAAGACGGTACGATGCCAAGGCCTTCTTATCAGGTTTAGACTCTTCCGGGAAATCCTTTAGAGTCTTTTTAACTACATCGAGAGGCAGGAGATCGAAGGTCTTCTCGTCCAGATAATCCGTAAGTAAGTCCGATAGATATTTTTTGGCTTCCGGGGGCGTTACATTAACAGACACCTTGTCCGCGATCCCTTCACGGTCAAACACGTATATGTTAAAACCCTCTTCCACGTCTATCGCACCCGATGCCTTAAGGCCAATATAAAAAAGGATCGGCGTCAATATATCGCGGGATAGGCGCGCGCCGGATTTGGCACGTCTATTTTTCAATATTACGGTCTCGTATCGGGAAGATTGATCGTCGTGCCATACGAACTGCAACTCGCCGTTGACATCTACCTCTTTTGCGAAGCCGTTTTTGGACAGCACCTTTAGACTTACCGGCCCGCATCGTTTATCTATCGCGCTTTTTGCCGGATAATCGCCAATCGCCAATCCGCTATAATAAGGATACCTGATACGCGGTTCCAGGAATGACCTCAAAGAACCAGGCCCGGCGACGATCTTCTTTGCGGCCTCCTTCCATCTTTTTTTGTCTATATTGCAAAATACCCCGTCCGGCGTATAGCCGCTAAGCCTGAAGTGCTCATAAAGCCTTTCTAAGTTTTCGTCGATAAATTTTTCAGGATCGCTCCTGCCCTGGCCGGACCTCTGCCAATCCTCTATGAATAGCCCGGACAGCCCTATGGTCAGCGCGCGATCGACCGGGTAGACCGAACGGAACGGTTCATCTTCGACCGACAACAGATCTTCCTCTTCCCGTTCGTATATACCCAGATGTCTTTTTAGCGAAGCCTCCGCGGGATCGACAAGAAAATCTGCCAGGTCCTTTATGCGTACCGTTACTTGCCCGCCGGCTATAGCCCGTTGCCCGGGTAATTTTTTAGACAGGTAATTATCCCATTTAACTATATCGCGTTTCTTTGACTCGGCTTCCTTTGAGACGGCGGAATTGACCAAAGATCTGTCCTCGCGGGAGAGTTCCGAAATACAGGCCAACCTATCCGGTACAGAATAGTTGGCCAGGATATCGGACCATAAGGGTATATCTTTATGACCTAATAAGTAACCAGGGCTTGACCCCTTAAGAGGTATGTCGTCAGACCATCCCGCAAAATTGTCTTTAAGGGTCTTGAAGCTCGTATTAAGTATGTGGTCGTCCAGGTAACCGCGCAGCTCGTTTACCACCGAACAGGGATATAGCGCCTCGTCTCTTTGCGTATCGCGGGAAACGTATGTAAGATACAATTTTTCGCGCACCGACATGAGCGTCTCGAGAAATAAGTACCTATTCGCCTCGTCTATAGAGACGTCCCCTATGCGGCGCTTATAGTGCCTGAGATCCAGAGTCGAGCGGTCAGGCGCGCCGGGAAAATATCCCTCGCCCAGACCCATAACGTAAACTATCTTAAACGGTATCGGCCTCATGGGAAGAAGGGATGATATGGTGACCCCGCCCGATAGATACCTGCCCCTCGACGCACCTATCTTTGATAGTGACGACTTAATATATTCCAGAACAAATCCGAACCCGACGCCTTTTTTACCGGCTTTCGCTGTATACAGGTCGAGCTCCTCGAGCGCTTCCAAAGCATAGCGCATACTATCCCTTATCTTCTCTTCGGCATTCCTGCCGTAAGGTATCGCCAAAAATTGATCGATCAGGGATCTGAGAGACAGGGCCCACTCCTTGCACGACATCTCCATCCCGGCCAATCCGGCAAGCCGATGGCAAAGAGTCTCTACGGCAATGCTAAAATCTCCCACAAGAACCGGGTTGGCGCTGTCGATATCGGAAAAGGGTACCATGCCTTTATACTCCCGCGATCCGGCAAGACCGTTAGCGGGATCCGTATCCATTATGCGGCCGAGTCTGAGCCTTATAAGGCCCTGACTCCAGGTATATGAACGGTTATCGGTAACCGAATGTCTCTTTTTGTCCTCCAGATCGAAACTATGGAATATATTCAGACGGTCTGCCCATTTAAGCCATATGAGCGCATCCTCTCTGGAGATGCGCATAGCCGCGAGAAAACAATCGTTGAGAAAGAGGGAAAATACCTTCCTGCGGGAAAAAGAACTCTCGACCAGATCCAGGAGAGATAAGATTGCCTGCGCATATATGCTTTCCTCCGGGGCCGAAATATCGCTCATATTGAACGGGACGGATTGCCCTTGACGCGAAAATACCGACTTTACCACAGGGGCGTAATCCTCCATCGATGACACTAAAATGGCGATGTCTGTCAAGAGAAGGCCCGGGTTCTTCCTCATATTATCGATTATGCTGTTATAGACCGCTTCAGCTTCCCGATATATCCCCGGGGCCCCGAAAATCTGTATGGATGTATCCTGGACCAGCCTTGCGGGCCTGTCCGTTCTCTGCAAAATATGGTCCTGCACTCCGGACAAGACCGTCGCCTTTTCCGAAAGCCCGCGTTTAGCCGGTAATACCCAATCAGAATCGAACTCCACCTTGCCCGAGCACGCCTCTTCCAGATCGCTCAGCAATTTCACGTTCTCCCTGCCGGGCTTCCCCCATAACTTTAAAAGACGGTTTTCCCTTATACCCGGTTCGATATATTCGCCCGCCACATCCTCCTTGACCGGGATATTTTTAAACTTCCTGTATACGTCTTCCTGCGGCGTGGTCACGTCTTCCCAAAATTCACTGCACACGTTTATCTGATAAAGCCTCACGTCGAGATGCCGGCCTATCTCGAATAATAAACGGGTGTGGAACTCCGATATCTGCGATAGCCCGAATATATGTATGGGCAGCCGCACAAGATCGGTCTTGCCTGTAATTTTGCGGCCTCCGTGGAATATCCTGCGCTCATATTGAGGAAGGGTGAGATAAGTCCGGCCTTTGGAAATGCCGAACGCCTCGCAAGCTCCGCCTGCCGAGAATATCCGCATATAGAGATCCCTCTGGCATCTCTCCATGGACTTCAGATTTCTCGACGGATCATGATAATAATATTTACCGGCGAGCCAGGCGTCTATCAGTTTCTGACGGTTATATTCATATTCCCTGAAACATCTGGCCAATTTATCGGACAACTGCCAAGCCTTGCGATAATAGTCTATGGGCCTCTCCTTGGAGGCCCTGTAAAGATAGTGCCTTAGCGGCTCGAGCTCTTTATCTTTCTCCCCGATCCCAAGGATCTCGCCTAAAACGAGCATCTGAGCTATATCCTCGTTCAGAAGCTCGGGCTTATCCTCGGCCGGATCCAATCCGGCAAGTACCCCCCATAGCCCTTTTTCAAGGAACGGGAAGTCTGCATGGCCCGATATGGTATTGCGTCTTGCGATACCCATCTTGAGCCATGCTTCGATATTTTTATTAGGGATTATTACGGTGGATCTTAAGAAGGGATCTTGGCCTTTATGTTCCGAACGTATATTATCTGCTAGCTTTTCTGCCAGGTCTTCCGTTCGATGGCTATAGTAAAGTCTGATACTCATCTGGTCTTCATCTATTATTATTCGTCTGCAGATTATTTCACAAGTCTTCCGCCATGCGCAGTCCAATCCTGCAGACCGCCCTTATAGTCCAGTACCTTATATCCGTAACCGGATAGCTGGCGGGCAGCCTGGCTCGAGGCGTGACATTCAAAACCGTTGCAGTATACTATGACCCGGGCGCCTGATGGTATGACCTTTTTAACGGTCGATTCGTTTATTGTACGTATGGGCATCGATATCGCGCCGTCGATATGACCGGTCTTGTAGTCATATTCCGACAGGACGTCGATCAGGAAGAATTTTTCCCCGGAATTCTTTATCGTTATGAACTGCGCGTAATTTATCTCTTTGACGCCGCCCGATAAGGGCGCAGAGTTGAATACCTTGTCAAACTCGTTTCTCTGAGAACCCGACTGGGCGGTCTTGGAATA
>JAGOLR010000070.1 GCA_017993955.1 Candidatus Omnitrophota bacterium | reverse complement strand
GTCTTGTCATAGCCCTTACCCTGGCCTGCGAGGAACCGTCAACAATGGCAAGCGCGCTATTCGGATTCTGATATAACATGAGATCGCGCAAATAATGCGGATCGCGCAGGAGCTTAACCAGTTCTACCGGGCATATCCCGGTGTCTATAATATCAGCCCCGCGAGCGGCCGTTTCATATGCCTGGTCGCCTCCCACTAACCCCATGTAGTACATAAGCGCCAGAAGAAGCTTGCCCCTTATCTTCTTCTCTAATAGATCGAACTCCGATTCCGGAAGATCTTTCAAAACGGTCCACCTTGCCAGATCTCCGCCATAAGCTATGGAATTTGCCCTTATATGCCCTTCATCAAGACCTTTCGCTACAAGCATGGCCTTGACATAATCTATGTGTTTTTGTATCTCTGCATCGACGTGATAACCTATAAGGTCTTTCTCGGTCTGGCCGGTCGTGGTTACGTATATTATCTCCTGCGGCGGTCTTGTGCCGTACCAGTATTCTTCTATCTCCAGAGCGATACCGGCGTAGACTTTCCCCAGCCTTGCGATCAAATCGTCGACGCTATATATGCCTATAGGATGCTCCCCTGTTATCTCATCAACCCTAGCCTTAATCTCCATAGGAAGAGCGGCCATAAGAACTTCCAGCATCTTGCTTCTTATGGTGCCTACCACGAATAACGCATCTTTGGCAAGCATATGGCTATCCATTCCTCTGGTGGCGATGTTATCGAGCACATCCAGAAGCTCGTCAACGGTTTTTATCCCTTCTCGTTCTGCCAACTTGCTTATCTCTCCAGCCACCTGCTGATTACCTATTATGGCTGTGAGCTTGCCGATATCGTTTATCCTGTGGCCCCATAACCAGCTTTCGACTTCCTCGCGCTCCTGGTCGGTAGACATGTCCAGCCTGTAACCGGCCGTCCTGGCAAATATCTCCGCTATATACATGCTTATGGCATTTCTGGGATCCCTCACGGCTGGGCCGGTCCTGTCGGCCTTATATTCGCTTCCTCTTACTACGGTCATCCGGTGAAATTCTTTAGCGGTAGAACTCCGGTCCTTGGCTTTGCGCGCGGCATTCCTTATTTCCCATGCCTTTACAAAACCGTGAGCCCTGTTGGCCTTTTCTATCTGCTGAGTAACAAGGTCGTGGTTAAATCTGGCCATCCTGTTACGCGCTTTCGAAGGTTCGTCGCCGGTAGGTATGCCGAACCTTTCGAGCGCTTCCGAAAACACTACAAAGTTCGGAAGATATATATATCCGTCTGTTGGTGTAAAATATTTGTTTATTAATTCGTTATTGCCAAGCTCCTGCTGAAGCGCGGCAAGAGAATCGAGAAGTTCTCCGACGTTCCTTTTTCCGCGCAGGTATTTTTGGTATATCTCCCCGGCAAATTTCAGTATATTTTCCTGATCGGATTTATCGGATATCCCGTAATATACGAGCTTCTTTTCGTTTGTTAGGCTTAAACAGAATCTGACAAACTCCCAGTCTTTGGGGAGACAAAACCCGCCCGAACCTTCCTGTGCCGGTTTAGCCTCTACCCTCGGGGATGGCCTGGTCCTGCCGTTGGTGTAGTCCATCATCGTCTCCGCATCGCCCCATCCGGAGGCGTTAAATGATAATCCGTCGATAGTACCCTTAACCGCCGAGGCAAGTAAGCCTGTGTTCTCCGCGGGTTTTGCGCCTTCCGCGGGGTACGGGCTTAAGAAACTTACCGGGTTTTCATTAAATAACGCCAAAGTCCTAGCTATATCATGGGCCGAAGTTATATCCGTGGCGCCCACCCACTGCGCCCAGATACCGGTCGAAGCGAACTCGGTCTCCTCCCTGGAAAAATCGACGCGGCTCGGAGTATAAGCATAGTTGAAGGCCTTGAACATACCTTTATAATTAAGACAGTATCTTGGATCCAGCGAAAGCGCTGAAAGGCCGTGGCGGCCTATGACCTCTTTTGACGCCGTAGTAGAGCCTATATCCCGGCGGTCATATATATACCGGTCAAGATAAGAATCCATAGCCCTGTCATTATCAACGATACTGTTATTGTTCACCAGAAGTCTCTTCAGCGTCTCGCGCCGTGCTATCCTTTTTACTATCTTGTCAATGGCGCGCGCAAGCTCATCTTCTCCCCCAACAATTTCGGTAAGTATCTCCGCCCTACCCGCCTTCTTTCGCGTCAATTCATCGTCTATCTGGTCCTTGTAGGCCTCTAGCAATTCTCCCAAAGCCATACCCTTAAGGGAATTGATATTACGCGTTGTATATTCAGCGACGGATATGCGCTCTGCAGGTCCGCCCAGGAAAAATCTGAACTCGTCTGCCTTACACGATGTCTCGTTTCCGCTCAGCAGCTCCTTTGCCAAAGCGATCTTTGCCTGTGACAATATTTCATTGTTGATCTCTATTACGATATGTTCATTCTGTGATATAAAATCCCTTACACTCAAAGGCGAAGCTATTATCTCATCCTCATGACGTTCTGTTATAACGGCTTCTGCCGACGCCCTGAGAGCGGCTTCATGCTCGGCCACGTATTTTTTTATAAGGTCATCCTCTCGCATCGCTAATTCGGCAAGACGCAAGAGCGTAGCCGAACCCCTGGAAACGTCTTCGAACTTATCCACCATCCTTGCAAGCGCGGCATCCCTTTGCCTAGACTCAGCCGAAAATGCGGCGCTCCCCAGTTCGGTCTCCAGGACCGGATTCTCCGAAACAAGCCTGCCGGCCGCTAAGGCAAGAAGCTTATTATATTCATCGTTCTTAGCCTGAATCTCTGCCCCGAGACGGAATCCGTCTTTTACGCTATTTATAAACAACTCTTCCAGCATCCAATACCCCAGCAGATATTCGGTCATGCCAAGCGATTGCGTGGTACCTATCATTATATTGCGCGGGGACTCTCTTCTCGCAACAGCCGCTTGTTGTAATAAAGCCACAGAATCGCCCAAACCATTCTCGTTAATCATGACCTCTAATACTTTATCAAATTCTCCGGCCCCAGCTAGAACTTGACGCAACAGATTATCCCGGCTTGTATTTGCCATAAGAACCGCTTTAAGGGCCGAGTAGCTATCGACATCTTCCCCTTCGTTCTGTTTTTTACCTGTATATTCCGCTATTGCTCTGCTTACCTCCGGGGACTCCGTAACGCTCTTCCTTATAATAGCGGAAAACATAGCTACACGGACCTGGAGATCCGGACGCCTGATAACTTCCTGACGGATCATCTCCTCTTTCTCTTCTTTAGAGCCGGCTGATGAGGCAATCTCTTCCATCGCGGGGTCGCGCTCCACCACCACCTCTCTGGCAAAGGCTATGAACTCCGAATCCCTGGCCCTCTTTATATTTTTATATATGGCGCCGAACCAGCTTCGCAGAGTCCTCTCCAGTCCTTTGTAATCTATCTGGTTCTGCCATATAAATAGAGGCAGCGGTATAAGCATGTCGCTTGCGTATTCCAGGGCTGACATGTCCTGGCTGATATACATATTGCTGGCCCCGTCCCTTAAGGACTTGGCAAGGAGAGGATTCTCGCCTCCCGTCCAGTCCCTTGTGAAGGGGTCTATCATATGCATTACAAGCGCGGTATCGTAAGTGCCGATATCCTTGTCTATCCTGCGGCCTAGTATTATCTTGGCCGCTTCCGTCTGAGGCGCTATGCTTACACCCTGGCTTAATAAGCTGTACGAGTTGTCGAATTCGTCGGCTTTAGCCTGAAGCGCGCGGGAAAGCGCCATGACCATATCCTCGGTAACGCTCTCTGCGGTAGAAAGGTCCTCCGATAGATACTCTCTGCTGTATGGGCTTGCCTTAACAACTTCTATCATTGCCGAACGCAATGTAGTTTTGGGGTCGGAGCCTTTCATGCTATCCCATAATCTTCTCGCTACAGGTTCAAGCTCCGCGGAATGTCTCTTGAAGACCCTGAATAGCAATGCCTCTTTCTTTTCAGATGCTATCCTATCCTCATTATCCTTTAATAGGCTTAAGATCAACGCGCGCGAACCTTTTATGAAATGCTCCTCGAGTTGATCGCGGGCTATCCGCACGGCCCCGTTCAGTTCAGCCCTCGTAACCGGTACATTTCTCACAGCCGGACGCGTCACTAGCTGAAGAAGTCTGTCAATAGGAGAACCGACAAGATTGAAGAGCTTATTTATTTCGTTATCTATATTCTTTTTGCTCAATAGCCCGGAATTATGGATCTCAGATAATGCCTTCTCTATCTCTTCCCTCGCATCCCTGATGCTCCTCAGCCTCGATGCGTATATGCGCAGGAACTCTGTATCAACTGTGGTGGAGTCGGCTATAAGCGTGGCCGGCATCCAGAAGGCGCGACCGAATAGGACGTAAAATAACTTCTGCCCCTTCTCAAGAGCGTCCTCGTACATCATCCTTATATTAGCCTGGTCTACCTCTTTATCGTAAGAGCTCTTCATGACGGAGAACAGCCTCTGCCGCAATTCTCCCGGCGTCTTGGATTCAAGCATAGCTTTCCGTATGAGCTCTCCGTTAAAAGGCTCGTCTATGCCGGCCCTGAATATCACCCAGCTTATCCATAGCTCCTGCCAGTCGTATATGCGCCTGGAGCGTTCCGACTCGTCTGAAACCTTCTGAGGCATGCTCAAGAATTTGAATGGGAGTTCCCTGTCGGTAGCCATTTCGAGGAAGAAAGCGAATGAGTTTCCTACGTCTATGGAAGAAGAGTGGCGAAGCATGTTTATTATAAGCGACCGGTCTTTTGCGCTGAGAAGTTCGAAAAACTCCAAAGTCCTTCTCATAACCTCTTTTTCATCGGTCTTGCCCGAGGCATGGTCCAATTCATGGAGTATCGACAGCGCCGCGAGCAAAGCTAGCGCCCTGAGATTGGATCTATTGTCTTTTATCGAACCGTTTGAAAGATCCACTCCGAGCTCTGATGCGAGATTTATTATATCGAGGTCTATGCCTATTCCCGCGCCGCGGTCTTCGCTCCCCTCAGAGAGAGGCCGGAAGTCGCAAAGCGTATCGTTATCCTTAATATATATAAGCTGTATATCGGTCCTGCCCATCCCCGATAGGCGAGCGAATATATCATTTACTATATTCTTTCCTTTATTTGCCGGCTGAAGCTCTCCTAATATATTATGCAAGGCGTATAGATAAATAGCCTCAGCGTTAACTATCTCCTCGCGGTTGGCAAGACTGCGATCCGGGGATCTTGTCTGCGAATCCCTGAAGGAATCACCCAATTCCAGATGGTTCACGTAGACTATCTGTTCCCTGCCTCTCCTTACTTTGGGGAGAACAGACTCGTCCGACTTTTGCTTCCCCGCGCTCATCGTAACCGGAAGAGTCAACTTATCCTGTATTTGCGAAATCCTCCCGACCCTTACCATCCTGACCCATCCATCTTTTATCTTTATGATATCGCCGCGTCTAAGCTCGTTCTCCTCGGGATAGAAAGAATCTGGAAGCCTCGAAAATTTCAATTCGGAGCTGCTCTCGGAAAAAGGAAGGAGTATAGCCCCCTCTTCGGAATGTATAGCATGCCAATCGTAGGGTTTAAGAGAACCCGAAGAAATAAAATACCCCATACTGCCGTCTATCAAGGCCGCAATGTCAGAAGGGTTTACTGAGATGTCCCGCGCAAGCGACTCGGCTATTATTCTGAATAATATGGGTGCGGCAAAGGAGGGGTTAATGTCTTGGCCGGTTATCGTAACGGTCGGTTTACCGTCAGGACCGGAACCTATCCTGCAAATATCGTCGACACCGGACGGAGTTGACACCGTCGAGCGCGCAGGTTCACCGTAAGCATAGGAGATATCAAAACACAGGAACGAGGCTAGTAATATTAAGGAAATAAACTTATTTATTTTGGTATTCTTTTTCATTTAGATATCTCCTGGTTTTGTATAGGAAGGAATAGGTAAATTTCATCTCTTACTTTTTATTATGTTAATAAAGCGATTAGAGATAAGTATATATCATCTAATATAATTTGCAATATTAAATAACAAACTTTTTTGATTATTAACAAAATAATTTGGGATAGCGCTCGATGTAAAAAAGTAAGGATTATCGCGATGTGTTATGAGATATAATCGGAGGCGTGATATGAGCTTCTTACGTATGAGCCGCTTTCAACGTGTCTGAATCCTAAGGAAAGGGCCTTATCCTTATAATAAGTAAAGCGATCGGGTCGCAAATATTCTTTTACAGGAAAATGTTCCCGGCTTGGAGTAAGGTATTGTCCTATACTCAAAAAACGGCATCCCGTATTTACAATCTCTTCTAATGTCTCAAGGACTTCTCCTTCGCTCTCGCCAAGGCCCAGCATTATCCCCGATTTAACGGGTATCGAAGGATTGCATTCCTTCATATATCGAAGGACTTCCAGGGATCGCTCATAATCCGCGCCCTGGCGCGCTTCCTTATAAAGCCTGGGTACGGTCTCTATATTATGCGCAATGATATCCGGGCCGGAATCGATAACCATCTTTAGCGACGTTTTGTCAAATTTAAAATCCGGTATTAGGAGTTCGATGGTAACCCCATCCGCAGAGTTTGTCATTGCGAGGAGACTATCTTCCATGTCAGGTCGACGAAGCAATCTATCAGATTGCTTCGGCCTCACTTCGTTCGGCCTCGCAATGACCGGCTTTAAGCGGCGTATGGCCTTGACGGTTTCTACAAAATGCCCCGCACCGCCGTCCGGCAAGTCATCGCGCGTTACGCTGGTTATCACGACATGGGCCAACCCCAACTTCATGACGCCTTGCGCGATCCGTGAGGGCTCATCATGGTCCACCGGCTCCGGGACTCCTCTTCTGACCGCGCAAAAAGAACATAGTCTTGTACAATTACTGCCGAGTATAAGGAATGTGGCGTTACCTTTGGAAAAACACTCGCCTATATTAGGGCAAAGCGCCTCTTCGCATACGGTCCCGAGGTGAAGATCCCTCAACATCGACTTAATGGCTCCGCAGCTTTTAAGATCTATCTTCTTATTAAGCCACACCGGACGCATCGTTAACATCCATCTCTTTCTTTCCGCACGCGGATGCGGTCTTGTCTATACGTTCAAAATTCCACTCAGGGCTTTCATATTTTAAAGCCCTTAGGTTCATCGCTATTATCTCTTCCGACTCGTAAAGAACGGAACCGAATATGTCCAATCCGAAAGAGTCGGCAAAAGATTTAGCGAGCATATTCGAGGCGCAAGCGGCGCCTATATTAGAACCTAAGAGCTCTTCCAGACAGGTAGCTCCATCAAGAGATACTGCAGTATATTTAGATCGCATGAAGGCATTAGCCCTTTCCATATCTAGACTGATAGGAATACTTCCGTGCTGAAATATAAAATCCTTGGATCTTTTTTGGGCGCTGCCGCCTATCTTTCTGCCCCCGACCACTATGTCGTACTTCTCCTTGGCAGCAAAACATAGAGCATTTGGCAAACCCAACCGGGTTTCCTTAAAATAATCGCAGGCGAACATCGCATCCAGCCCCAGCCTTTTATAAAAAGATATCAGAAATGATGATATAGCCTTATATGAGCACTCCACCCCGTTGGTAAGCCCCAGATCCTCTTTCGAACATACCAGACTATAGGTGATCTCTCTGTCGTGTAGTATGACGCCGCCGCCTGTTATGCGCCTCACAAAAGGTACTGAATTAGATCGGCAAAGTTCAACGTCGAGCGCAGAACCGGCATCCTGTGAATATCCTAAAGTAAGGCTAGGGCTTTTCCAGGCGTAGATCCTGAGGGTGGGAGGAGAAAAACCGCATCTATAGCCGCGCAATATGGCCTCGTCTATGGCCATATTGGTAAATGCGTCGGCGGCACCTGTCTGTATAATGCGCCAGCGCGGAATCATGACCATTCCTTTTTCATAAAGTCATTGCGAGGAAGATGCGGTCAAACTACTTTCTGACGAAGCAATCTCATTTGCAAAAAATAGATTGCTTCGTCGGACAACAGTCATTAGACATCCTCCTCGCAATGACATTCTGCGTCAAGCTTTAGCTCGCCACCTGAGATTGGGTTCCCTGGCCGCCTTTGTCTCATCCAGCCTTTTTACCGGTCGGGAGAGCGGAGCGCTCTTTACTGCGTCGGGATCTGTCTCGGCAAGCCGCGCGATATCTATCATGGTATTTATAAAGATATCGAGAGTCTCTTTCGATTCGGTCTCCGTCGGCTCTATCATGATAGACTCTTTTACTATCAGCGGAAAATATATCGTGGGCGGATGAAAACCTTGGTCTATCAGAAATTTAGCTATGTCGAGAGCGTGGACGCCGTTTTTGGCCTGTCGGGAAGCCGACAATACGCATTCGTGCATACATATCCTGTTATAAGGTATATCATAATAGTCTTTCAGCCTGACCCTGCAGTAATTGGCATTTAGAACCGCATGTTCGGATGCCTCGATCAAGCCCCTCTTCCCGAGCATCATCATATAGGCATAAGCCTTAAGT
>JAGOLR010000069.1 GCA_017993955.1 Candidatus Omnitrophota bacterium | reverse complement strand
CATCAGGTCCATTCTCTACTGCTCCCACTAACCGCGCCCCATCCCCTGCCTGCGAAACAGTTATCTTGGGACTTGCGATTCCAGGAAACGCGGTCCGATAAGCGGCCGACACCCCATCACGGAACCTGCCTATATCGTCTTTCTTTACTATATTTACCGTACAACCCACGACGCCTGCTCCGGTAACCCGCGACCCTACGGACCCATTTTGCATCGCCGACGCCACAAGAACATTCAGATGTTCGGAGCTCATCTCATAAAAACTATCCATGCTCTCATGGCCTTCTAAAATAGTCTGCCCGAATTCCCGAACCTTAATATCCAGGCCCTGACGGGCAGATTCGTCGCCTGCGTCCACTCTTGCGGCAAGTTCATTTGCCTCTCTGGCTATAGCTATAAGTTTCTTAACACGGGCTTCTTCGAAGACTACATGATGGACCCTTTTGTAAACTTCTTCGCCCATGGATATACGGATATCGTCTCCGATCTCCGCCAGTATTTCAGGCGTTATTTTTTGCGCAATATCTAAAATAGAATTTACTCCCAGGTCGGGCAGGTTCTTAAAAAATCTTTCGACGGCATTTTCAAGTGCACCGCGCCTTGCCATGTACTTATGCCAGGCCTCGTCTGTCTTTGGGAGCCCAGTATCGACAGCCACTATCGCATAACCCGCTGTCTCCAAGAAACCTATATCTACTTCCTCGTATTGCAGTGAATTGCAGTCGAGAAGTATAGCTGCGCCTTTCTTGCCGTGCAGGGACGCGAACTGATCCATGATTCCGCATTTATTTCCGCGCCAGTGTTCAGCCGCCATCGTAAGCTTCGCGGCGTCGGCCTTGCTTAAACCGGTCTTGAATATCCCTTCAAGGGCCGTCCAGACAGCCGTCTCTACCGCGGCAGAACTGCTTAAACCACCGCCCAGCGGCACATTACCGTCATAGGATATGTTTAATCCTTTTATATCGACACCTTTTATCGCCATCACCTGCCGTATCACCCCGAGCGGATATCTCGCCCATCCATACTCTTCGGGAATAGCCTTCAGCCCCTCCCCCAAATTCGCCGGTATACGGGAAAGCGTCGCGACATCCATCTCATATCTTCCAAATCTCGGAGAAGCGACGACTATCTTGCCATCATCGCGTTTTGACGCCGCGGATATAACATCCACTCCATCCAATGCTATCGGAAGGACGTGTCCGCCCGCATAGTCCACATGTTCACCGAGAAGATTAATACGACCGGGACCTATCGCTACTGTCTCCGGACTGGCACTAAACTGTTCCTTATGATATGAAGATGCGTCATAGATACGGCCGTCGTTAATGGCTTCGCCGATAAGCTCGGTAAAAGCGGGAGAATATTTCTGATACACAGCAGCCTCATCTGAACGCGGAGAAGTCTCCTTATCTTTATCCACATCCGTAAGCTCTTTAATAGCATCCTGCCATGTTATATTTTCAAAGGCCTTCATGGCCCTTATGGCGCTCCCCAAAGCCACGGCTTCATCGACTGCCAGGACATTTACATCGGCGTTAAATATATCCGCTACTATCTGGCGTATAGCCTCATTCTTTGCCACTCCGCCGGTCAGTTTAATACTGGAGACGTTCAAGCCTATCCGGTCAGCTATCCATTTCATGAAATATACCTGGCCTTCAACGGCGGCGCGGAACACTTGAGCGCGATTGGCCTGGTCCAGATTGCGCGCATAGGTCTTTCCCTCTACAAAAGGTATGCGGACGACGTCTTCTGTCTTGTGCATCGCAACCATCATGGCGCCGTCGTTACCGGGCTCGGTCCTCGCAAGCTCTTCGGTAAAAATCTGGATGCGCATTTGTTTTATCATTTCTTTCAGTGTATCTGAATCAGTAGTCAGTTTCCCCCCGGCCTGTAAAACAAGACGCGCGATAACCTCGGCCTCAGGTATATACTTCTCCCGCAAAGCGTCCAGCGTCTTGTCACCGTTCTGGAAACAGACGAGGTTCATATATTGGCCTGTGGGCTCGCCAAATATATGGCCTATCGGAGTCTCAAGCGCCCTGTCAAGGCCTGCATTCGGTACAAAGGTATACATAGTGTATGAAGTGCCGAGACTGACCACTATCTCACCTTCTTTTATGACACCCATACCGGTAAGACCCGAAGGATTGTCACCAGTGAAATTTATAACCTCAGTATCTTCGCTGAACCCGTATTTTTTTAACCAATAAGGAGATAGATGCCCCACCTTTTCATCGGACGCCTCTATGGGAGGAAGTTTTTGACTTAACCCCGGAACGAGCCTATCGATAAATTCTGCCCACCAGGCCTTTTTTCTGGCGTCTGCCATATTGGAACCGAGGGCATCGCCCGGATCCCACGGGAACTCTGGGTTACCGGTTAAAAGAGAGCCGTTATATGCTGCTATATTAAGTATCTTTTCCGTACCGCGGAAAGCCGACCTGAAATAATCCCATATCGCCATTACCTGGGCCAGACCGAAACGAAGAGTGGCTTTAGACCCGGTCATCTCGCGTACCTTCTCTTCGCCGCCGGCGGCTTCATGTATACGCGACACCTGCGGGCCGGTCTTCGCATCCTGCCATATAGGCGACTGAGGATTGGCGAATATTCCACCGTCCTGCATCTGCATCCAAAGAGGCGCCTCAGAACGGCCATCGATCTCTTCGAAGAAAAAGTCCGCGGCGCGTTTATTGAAATATACGGTACCGTGCTGCTGACCCGCCCCGGATATCGCCTTCAAATTCTTAAGAGATAGCCCGTTAGCACGGAACTCTTTGCTTAAGCTGGCCATGCACCTTTCCAGCGCGTCGGCAAGCATAAGAGGATCGGTATGGAACTGCTCCGGCGCATGCGGATGCATGAGGACACCGCCTGGGGCGTTAAACGTATCCATGTAGTAGGGATCATCGAAAGACTCTTTATGAGTCCATATAACCCGCCGCGAGTCTCCCGTCTTTTCTATGAGTATGAATTTTACCGACTGGGTGCTTGAATCTATACCGAGATACCAGCTGCGATCTCGACCCGCTAAAGTAGCGGCTTCAACCTGAAAACCGTCTTTGTAGTAGTCGATGTTAAGGACATCGCTCCATCTATTAGTAAAGTCTAAGCTCTTAGCTTTTCCTAGACTAGCTTGCTCCAGATCGTCCAGCTCCTGGCCACTAAGCCTTTTATGATAAATACGCTCCATCGCAAGACATTCTTCATGGCTAAGGCCGCATTTAGCAAAGATCTCGTGTATAAGCGTTTCGGCACTATTATATTGCGCATAGCCTTTCGGCAGATATATGCCCATACCGCCCGCATGAGGTATGTCAAGGCCCGGGATGACCATTAGTTGTCCCATAGATACAAGCTTAGCAAATGAATCGGCCACTTTAAATCCGCCCTGACTCAAGAAATCCTGGGTTGCCATAACTATGGCGTCGTTAGACTGCCACCTTTGCTCGGTATGATTTCTTATTGCAGACGATATGAAACGATCCCGCCTCTGCTGCTCCGCATATCTATTTATACCTTTTTTTACATTTCCAGGCCTCGATCTATTCGCGAGTCTCTCGAGCAAGTCTTCATTCTTCAAGGCCTGTTTTACGGTCTTGCCTTCTATGTCTTCGCTTCCGGCAGGTACGAATTCAAAATCGTATATCCCGGGGCTGGTCTCTTTTGCGCAGCATAAGTAATGGCGCTTTGAAGAAACCGTACTGCCGCGTCTTTTTCCGGTTATAGAGCATGGGATAAATACGACACCCGGGATAACGGCCTTATTCCTGAAATCATACACTATCTTATCTCCGGCTCGCATAAGTTCCATGTGATGTGTCGTTGCCTGAGTGACTTCATCGATAACGGCCAATTCTCGATAGTCGGTCCGGTCACGCATAGCGATATCTTCCCTGGCTGAAAGGTCGATTATCTCCGTAGTGAGCTTCATTATATCGAGCATGACGGCATTATCGGTAATGGGGCTCAGTCTGGATTCGGGTGCAAGGGTATCAGGATTTGAGATTTCGGCAAAACATACCGTATTAAATAAAAACGATACCACTATCACTGCGGAAAATATTCTCCTTAACATGACCTATCCTCCTCCATTTTTTATCTTTTTAATAACAAAAAAATGCCTGGCGTTTTTGCGCCAAGCATTTTAGATAAATCCTTGTCTCTTGTTTTTAGTTAAATCTCTTAAGTACGCCGAGTATACATTATAGTATATTGACTGTCAACTACCTTTTTGAATCCCTAATTCGCTTTAGCCTCCGCGGCTGTATTTTTTAACTGCTGTTTTACAGTATCGCTCAATTTTTCAAAATCGGCAGGACCCATTTCAGAGGTATCTATAGGCGGCAACACGACGAGTCTACCCGAAACCTTCGCCTTGAATATCCACCCGCCCTTAGGGATGGCTTCTCTGGTACCGCCCATGTAAACAGGCAGTATGGGCCTCTTCTCTTTTATCGCCAGCTTAAAAGCGCCGTTCTGGAATTCACCCATTTCGTCGGTACTGCTCCTCGTGCCTTCCGGAAAAAATAATACGGGTACATTACTTCTGAGACGGCCGGCCGCTTCTCTATATACTTTTTTTATGCTTCCGAACTCTCCTCTCGAAAGAAGGATGTGGTCCCCCACCCAAAGGAGCCCGCCTATAAAAGGCACTTTCAGAAGTTCTTCTTTGGCCACCCACTTGAAATACATCCGAGTCTGATACATGATAACTATATCTGCAAGGCTTTGGTGGTTAGCCACTATAACGTAAGTGGCGTTCTCATCTATATTATCAAGCCCCTCCACCTTAAGCGACCAATAAGGATTGAGCGCTATAAGGGCATCCGACCACCAGAAGCACTGTGAGTGCACCAGCTTCTCTCTGTCCTTTATAGGGAATGGCCACTTCTTTATGATAAGGCTCGAAAAAAACGCGGCCGCCGTTATAATTATACCGGCCACCCAGATAAATAAGGATATCAGGACTTGTATGATTATCAAAGCTTTTCCTCCTCAAGGCCAGGCGGTGTCTTGTGCCATTTATATCCTTTCACAGCGTCCTCATAGCCTTTATCAAATAGCTGCTTCATCTCGCACGGATCGAACATCTCTTTAGCCTCCGGCCTGAAATCACCGGGAATGAAGGCGAGATTGTAATCGTTGCCTCTGTTTTTCATGAAAGCATATATCCGGTAAGTATCGCCCACGCCCTGGCTGTTTATCATCACATCCGAAGAACAGCCGGCTAATGAAGGCAGGTTTTCTCTTGCCACCTTATATCCCGGCGATACATATCCGTTCCTTATTATATACATCTTTCCTTTCACCTTCGAAGGGTCAACCCCCAGTTCTTTAGCCACACTGCCGGAGTGTTCGAGCAATTTATATATGGTAAAAACTTGGGTGATAGCTCCACCGTCGACGTGCAACTCGTCATAAGAGCATCCTTCAGCCTCTACATGTATCTTTACAGGCGGGAATATTACGGGAATTGCCGCCGACGCCAGGATCACCTTCCTGAAAAGATTTACATCGCCTCTTACGGCTATGGCGCCCATGTCCCATACCACGAACCTCTGAGCATCCAGGTGTGTAGTGCCGACGAATAACCGCCTTCCTTTATTATGCTCTTTAGCCACTTGCGCGATAACGTCGGGCGTAATATATTTTTCCAATTCCTTTTCGAGCGGGGCGTTACTGGCCAGGGAGTTACCGAATAAAGCGCGCATAGGCCCTTTCGCTTTCATTACATCTTTTGTTCTCAGGGTAGTATAGAGTTGCTCCATGAGACAGTCATAGTCCTTGCCCAGGAATACCATCGGAGCTATTATGGCCCCCGTACTGACACCTGTTATCACCTTGAATTTAGGCCTCGAGCCTTCGGCAGACCAGCCCTTTAGGAGGCCGGCGCCGTAAGCGCCGTTAGCCGCCCCACCCGATATAGCAAGGAGCGGATATATCTTGTTACCTTCCGAGTCGAGAGGATACTCGTTCGAGTCCTCATCTTTTATAGACCTGATGATACTCTCCTGCATAACCGGATTGGGCGAGCCCATAATAGTCCTTATCTCGGGCATATCACAGATATGGGCTTTCCCTATGAGGTCTTTAGGCACCGGATGGCGCAAGGTAGCGCATCCCGAACAGACCAAGACCACAAGTACGGAGCAAGCTAAATTTATAAGCTTTTTATTCATAATATTCCAGCCCCCTTTTTTTAGTCAAAATATTATGTTATACAACCCGGCACCGAGAATGCTGCCGATCAATGGACCTGCTACCGGCACCCACGCATAAGCCCAGTCTGAATCCCTCTTCCCGGGAATAGGAAGCAAGGCATGCGCTATCCTTGGCATAAGGTCACGCGCAGGATTTATGGCATAACCCGTAGGACCGCCCAAAGATAAGCCTATGCTGAATATCAATATGCCGACAAGATACGGCCCGATACCGGTGCCGATCGAATTATGGACATTAAATATACCCAGAACCCCCATAAGAAGCATGGCGGTGCCTATGATCTCGCAAAGAAGATTTGCCCCGTAACTCCTGACGGCGGGCATCGTGCAGAATACCGAGAGTTTCTTATCGGCATCGTCCGTGATCTTCCAATGAGGCAGATACGCGAGCCAGACTATGATGGCTCCTGCAAATGCCCCTAGAAGCTGCCCCGCGATATAATAAGGGACCTCCTTTACAGCAACTTTCCCTATAGCCAAAAAACCCAGCGTCACGGCCGGATTTATATGAGCCCCGCTTACCCAACCGGCTACATACACTGCGATCGCTACACCGAAACCCCAGCCGCTTGCTATCACCATCCACCCGGAGTTCTGGCCTTTACTTTTATTCAGTAGCACATTCGCGACCACGCCGTCTCCGAGCACTATGAGTATCATCGTCCCGAAGAACTCGCCGATAAAATTATTCATAATAACTTCCTTTCTACACCTGTGTCCCTCGTCATTGCGAGGAGTTCCCGCGCTCTACTGCCCAAGGCAGCAGCGGGAACAACGAAGCAATCTAAAAACAGATTGCTTCGTCAGCCAATTCGCATTTGACAGCTTCCTCGCAATGACGATGTTTTGTCATCACAATCGAGCCTTTACGGTTCTAGTAGCAATAAGGTCGACGCCTGTATCCGATACGTTCTTTATTATAACGTCGCCCGACTTTACGGGAGCCTCAACCGTTATTTTCGAGGCGGCCCTTACGATCTTTATACCTAGGTCTTTAGGAACCGATCTTGCCGTTTTTACAGGCAGGACCGGGATGGAGGCGCCTTTTATACGGACCGTAGTCGTGACCACCCTTTCCGGATGGAATATCTCCTTCTCGGCATAATCTTTGCCGCGCGCGCATTCGTTGCCTTTGACGCTTATTATCCTGTCCTTATCGTAATCTACCTCAAGGCAGCAGCCCATAGGGCAATTTATGCAGATCAGCTCTTTCTTCATCCGGCCTCGTTGGTAAAAGCTACCTCTATATATTCGGCGCTATCGGGAACTTTCGCTATATGGACGCGATGCATTATGCTTGGGAATATCTTTCGCTCTTTTTTGCGGAATAGCTCTTCCTTGTCCGTTTTCACTGTGAGAACGACATTCCCGGACGGCGACATCGGCCTGAAAGAGATAACGGCTTCCTTTCCGGCCTCGGCGCGTGACGGTAACACATATCGGACTAGATTCCCCGTCTTCAGAGGTATCTCTCGGACCTGCTTAAGCTCTCCGCGAAGATATCTTGCCACGGACTTACCGCAAAAAACCGCCTCTTCGGATACATTATCGGCGAGATCATGGACCTGCAGCACATTCCCACAGGCAAATATTCCGGGGATAGATGTCATAAGACCGGCATCCACTACCGGCCCTCTCGTCCCTCCGTCAAGCACTACACCGGCTTTAAGAGAGAGCTCGTTCTCCGGGATGAGTCCCACCGAAAGAAGAAGCGTATCGCATGTAAGCGTAAAGCGCTTTTCCGCGCCTGCGGGGATACCGT
Organism: Candidatus Omnitrophota bacterium; assembly: GCA_017993955.1. Lineage (GTDB taxonomy): Bacteria > Omnitrophota > Gorgyraeia > 2-01-FULL-45-10 > 2-01-FULL-45-10 > JAGOLR01. The sequence continues at coordinate 540 of JAGOLR010000069.1, read as the reverse complement.
TCTCTATAGGGGCGACCTCCACAGAGGTCACGCGCTTATCCCCGCATATCCTGGATATAGTATGGGATAGGTAAAGAGGGATATCGAAATCGTGAAGGCATTGTACTATATTACGGTTCAATCCGCCCGGATAGGCCTGGGCCTCGACTACCGCCTTTACCCTGGAACCCTCCCATGTAAGGCGTCTTGCCATGATGAGCCCTATATCGCCCGAACCCAATATAACGACCTCCCGCCCCGGCGGGTGTCCGAACATGTTCATCATCTTCTGAGCGAACCCTGCGGTAAGTATGCCTGCAGGGCGACTGCCCGGTATAGCAATGTTGCCCCTGTTCCTCTCGCGGCAACCCATGGCAAGGACCACGGCTTTTGCCTCGGCCCTTACAAGCCCCTTCTCTTCCGACAACATGATAACGGTAAATGAAGACCGATTGTTTATGATATCTACGACGCAGGAACGAAGGAGTATCTCTATCTTTTTTCTTACGGCAGTGGAGATGTTCCTTTCGGCATCTTCCGTACCCGTAAGCTCTTCCTTAA
>JAGOLR010000068.1 GCA_017993955.1 Candidatus Omnitrophota bacterium | reverse complement strand
TATCACCACCATAGAAAGAGTGGCGGAATTGCTGAAGGCTGAGCCCGCCAGACTGGTGAAGACGCTCATATTTAAGGCCGACGATAATCCTGTAGCTTTGCTCGTGCGCGGGGACTTTGAAGCCAACGAGGTAAAGCTTAAGAATTATATAAAGTGCTCGGTTCTCGAACTTGCCGATGAAAAGACGATCCTTAAGGTCACGGGCTCTCCTGTGGGCTTTGCCGGACCGGTGGGTTTGACCGGAGTAAGGATCATAGCCGATAACAGCGTAAAAGACATGATTAATTTTGTTACCGGTGCAAACAAGAAAGACGCCCACCTGATAAATGTCAATATAGGGCGTGATTTTGAGGTGAAGGAATTCGGAGATTTCCGCGTAATAACAAAGGACGACAAGTGCCCTGCTTGCGGAGGAGCCGTAGAAGTGAAGCAGACTATTGAGATAGGGCACACTTTTAAACTCGGGACTAAATATTCGGAAACGCTTGGAGCCAAATTTCTAGATAAAGACGGCATAAGTAAGCCCTGCATTATGGGGTGCTACGGTATAGGCATTAACAGGATAATATCCAGCGTTATAGAGACTTCAAACGACAAAGACGGTATAATATGGCCTCCGGCGATAGCTCCGTACGCCGTTGTAATAGTTGCCTTGAATGTTGACAGTAAAAAGGTGAAAGAGGTATCGGAAGACGTTTACGAGCGCCTTACGAAATCCGGCTATGATGTTCTATTGGATGATCGGAACGAATCTGCGGGCGTAAAGTTTAAAGATGTCGATCTTGTAGGTATACCGGTAAAGATAATAGTTGGTGAAAGGAACATTAAAAAAGGGATAGTTGAAATAAAGAAACGTAAGACCGGCGAGGTACTAGAAGTTAAGTTGGAAGATCTCGAGAAGGAAGTGGAAAAGTTGCTAGCTTAATAAAGCATATTTGGCCTCCGATGATGTGTTATCGAAGGCCAAATTTATTGTAAAAAAGTTAGTCATTAAAAAAGTAAGATATTTAGTCTTGAATATTTATAATTACATGATAAACTATTAAGAATATTTTAGTTAAGTTAATAGAAAGACAATTCAATTTGAGGGCAGATAAAATATAATGTTAATACTATTTCACCCGAGATATCCTGAGAATAATATCAAGACTAGGTTCGTAATGCATATGCGCAGACTGATATGTATGGGTATTCTTATAGCTTTTATATTTAACGATATAGATATGGCTGTTGCAGGCGATTTGCTGCGGAAAGATAGTTCTTCCACACTAAGGCCAACCAACCGTTTTGATCCTATTGCCGCTACCCAAGAAGAGAAAGATGCCCTCGCGCGTGGTTTCCGTGAAACCACCGAGTTCTTGTATGTAAATAAAGCTATATGCAGAGCGGTTGCTATGAACTTTACCGATGCCGATGAGCTTATAGAATGGATACGCGATGATCTCAAAGGGAGACGCTTTAACGAATTCGACTACACGCAGATATACCGTAACGGGGATTCGTTCTATCTGCCGGTAAAGAGCGGTGATTCTGCCTCTACCATCCTTATGAGGTATTTCCGCCTGAAGGGAGATGAAACTTCTCCTTATTTAATAAAACTTCCATGGCGCGGGGTTGTCTCTGTCGGCCTCGAATTTCTTGATTCAGCATCCGGCGATCCGGTCTTACCGGCTATCCCCAAAGCCCCAGTTGATATAGAAGAAAGCCGTGCGGCCGATGCATATACGCCGATTACCCAAGCTGAAAATCATTCAGGGGATGCTGCGTATAACATAATCGAGAGTGAAAGTAATGTTGGCGAGCATACCGTATATTTCAAAGCCGTGGCTAAGGATGGCGGCGTGATATCTCGTGTTTCTATTACAATTGACGATGACTGCGCCTGGGTAGAGGATGCCTCTACCGTAAAAGCATATCGCAGGCAAGGACTCGGGACTTCTTTGATAGAGCGTGCCTTTGAATACGCGCTCTCTCATGGCAAAGGTAAGGTCCTTGTATATTGCGAGGCCGATAATGCGGTAGGGGAGTTTTTTTATAAAGGCATTGCGGCTAAACTAGGGTTACCCTTTGAGACTTGGCAGCCGAATGATAACAGAGAGGCCGTTATATTTGCGTATGACATTAGAGGCCAAGGCCGTTTGGCCGGCGATGTCGATATTGCAAATGCTGACAGATGGCTTAAGGCTAATGCCCGTTTATTATCTTTCGATGGTAATAAGATGGGCGGAGGACTATTGTGGCTTTCAGCCGGGTCCGCATCAGCGCCTTTTGTCCGGGAAATATTACTGGCTTTTATAATATATTTTTATGCCTGCGCCCATCGAGAGGAGATATTAAGATGGCTAAAGATAAAGGCCTATAATGATAAATGGTATTCGACGTATGCTGCTGACGCGGCTTTAATATTAAGATACGCCCTACTGGATCTCTCCATAAATAAATTTACCAGATACATCGCCCAGTCCTTCAGGCGACCTTTAGGACTTACCATATCACCCGAGGATGGATCCGGTGATACATTATCCGATAAGGGACCTGCCGCAGACCGGCCTTCCGATGCCATATCCGCGATACCTGCCCAAGACAGAATAGAGCTTTCCGGCGCCTCATCTGATATAAACGTCAGGCGTTTCAGGGCCCTTCTTTCCATAATAAGAGATATGTTGGACGAGAAGGGGGGCATGGAAGCCATCCGTAAAACTCTTAGCGGTATCCGTGACCGTGACGGCAAGACCGCATTCGAACACAGGGACGATTTGCTGCGGTTAGTCGATATCCTCGAGTCTTCTGAGGTCAGCCTGATAAAATGCCACGATAAATTGACGGGTATGCCCATTCCCGCGGTCCTTGTTTCCGAAGGAGTTGATTACTCATATTATGCCGAACCCAGCCCGGCAAGAATTTACTTTTCCTATGATATATTTATTCATTTCTGGAACTTGTATCAAAACGAGATCTTGCGTGGAGGTAATGCCGGCGATGAAGATATGAGATTCGCGATGAGTTATGTATTGACAGGCGCGGCGCTGCTTGCCGAAAAACAGGGTTTAGGCTTTTTGAGCCCAGATACTGTTAGTGACCTTCTGAACGGCCCGGGTCATGGTGGGCGGACCAGACTTGCCGGAGCGATAGATTTACTGGTTGATATCTACGGCAAAAACGCAGCTTCAAAAAGGGAAGTGTCGATAACCGAGGCGCTCCATAAAGACTACGGAGAAGGAGAACCCTCCGAGTCTATTATAGCCATACTGGGCAGCCTCTCTGGGGCTGGCTATCTGCATGACTATATAAGGGACTTTATAAGGGATAACAATCTTACTTTGCGCCTTATAAAGATATTGGAAAAACTCAAATCGCACCCCAATCCTGTTATTGCAGGCTTGGCGCATTCAGTGTGGCGCATGAGCGCTGATGCCTCCTTGCATAATATCGATAGCAATCCAAAAGACCCAGCCTGCATAGCTTCTGCGTATGTCGATTTCCCGGTCTTTGAAGTATTTGACGCCGCAGTAAAAGTTCTTAGCAAGATGAGCCAGGTCTCGTGCGGAGATTTTGTATCGTCAGTGCATTCTCTGGACCCGGAAGCCAAAAAACTATTTTGCGCTCAGTTGGAATCTTTCGTAAAGCTATCGCCTGATGAGTATATGTCGCAGCGTGAGCGTGCGATAACGGCGCTATCGGTCAGGAACAGTTTAATTAATGAAGCGGTCGATATTGTGCAGGAGGCGCTTTCCATTGATGACTGGCACTGGGCGCTTGAGGGGTATCTCCTGTACCAGAATGACCTGGCCTTGCGCTATATGTTGGATCAATCCGGTGGTGCCGGGGCTAACCATATCAATGGGGCTATAAGGGCTTTTGTTTCTATAGATGACGAGGATGAAAGAGACGCTCTTATCAAGAGATTGGATAACATAGCCAGCGACCCGGCGGACCCGTTGAGGCCTAATGCGGCACGTGCGCTCTACCACTTATTAGAGATCCGTCTTCATCAAGGTTTCATGCTTCTTAAGGATTCGAATCCGGGAAGTTATTCTGATGACGAGCTTATCGGTAATGCGCGTAAGTTTTTAGATATGTGTGTAATACTCGGTTTTTCAGAGCAAGGGGCATCCTATCTCGATATCTTCTTGATCTCTTTAAGAAAAGCCCTTTGGCCATTCTATACGGATAATGCCATATCGGATAAATTAAAGGCTAACCTATATAGGGGGATATTCCATATCATGCAGGGGGAGAAATACGGTACCTCATCACTGGTTATCGGCGCCAAGACCATCTTAAAACTACATCTTAAGCGTTTTCCTGAGGATAGGGAAAATGTAGATAAGCTACTTTCATGGGCGGACCGTATAATCTATAAGCTTGCGCCAGGAGAAGAGTCATCGGGCGATGGATCGGAGGGAGGCATGACGCCCGGCGGGCCCGGGGCTTTTATAATGATACTTATAGGTTCGGGCTTTCTTTTATCATTATATGCCGGGCTCCTAACACCTGCTTGGGCCCATTGCGCTGTCGGAGAGAATGTCATGGCGGGTATAGGTATCATCCCTGGGATATTGGTAGCCGCTTCGGCTATATTTACCCATGCTCTCTCGGATGGTAGCGGCGCTTCCCATATCGCGGGAGGTGATGGGGTCGCGCCGGAAGAACCCGGCAAGGGCGTCATAGTTTATAAAAACGGTGTGGAGATAAAAAGGTATGCAGTGAAGATACCGCAGGGGGATGTGGAGGCGATGGATGGCGTGACTTTAAGGCTGCGCCTGAATTCTCACAAGGAGCTTAAGCTCAATGAAAGCAGGTCATGGTTTAAGCTGTCCAGAGCTCCCGAAAGATGTCTTGCCGAGGCCGATATAGAGCAAGGTTTCGTGGTAAGGGTAAGATTGTATGCCGATGGTATTTCTCAACCGCCTGAGGAATTTGACTTTGCCAGGCTTATCGATCTCGATACCGGCAAAATAGTGAATACCTGGTGGACCAGCATCAGGTCGCGAATATTCGACAGGATAGTTTCAGAGCACCCGCGTCTTGAGCTGAAAGACTATCATCTTAACAAAGAGGACGGATCTCTGCAGTTCGGCGGCAGGTCATGGGGGACGTTTGGAAGATACGGCGGAGCCAAGATAGACGTATATCTTGAGAATGGCTTTATCACCAAAGTGAGTCTTTATAAAAACGGGCCTGAAAACCCTCCCGAAGAGATCCATTCTATGCAAGCAGTCGATATCGATAGCGGGAAAGTAGTCCGCACTTGGTGGGGTTATATAAAGTCGCCCACTTTTACGAAACTATGCGCAAATCATCCGAAACTTGCCATAAAGAATGTAGAACTTACCGCTAACGGTCTATTGCAATTCGGGGATAAGCCGTGGGCTAAATTCAGCGAATATCCCGGCAAGCTTGTGGATGCCTATCTGGAATACGGTTTTATTACCAAGGTGAGGGTGTACAAGGATGCGGCTAAATCCTCGTTTGAGGATATTGTCTTTGACCAGCTTTTCGCGCGTGAGGAAGGGAAGATAGAAAAACTGATTTGTAGTTGGCGAGGTCAAATAACGTCAAAGATCTTCAAGGCTCTTGCCGAGAAAAATCCTGATATGGTCTTAAAGACCAGGCTTAACAGATTCGGGAGCCTTAATTTTGACCCTGGCGCCCTAAGAATAAATCTTGCCCAATTTGCAGGGTACGAAGCCGAGGTTGAGTTTGATAACGGGGCTGCTTCAGCCATGTATATTATATGGGATGAAAATGGGGTAAGGGTAAGGTCCCGTGTCGGCCCCGGATATGGCAGAATAAAAAGGAGATTTTTGCCCAAGGAAGAGGCTTTTTGGCGTAATCTTTCTAACGGACTTATAGCCCAAGGTTTGGACGTCTCTATAAGCGATCCAGCTTCTGATACCCTTTTGAGACTGAACAAGGGTTCGATGGATATACTTGTAAAGCATGGTCTGTTGGATAAACGCATGATGGATGGACTGGCCGACATGGATATATCGAAAATCGACCTTGCGGATCTTGCGCAGAGACTTAAGAAAAATTTTGATAGATACGAGGAGCTGGGATTCACCAGGCCAGGTATAGATAGGATACTAAGACTGCGCTTGATTCCCGCAGCCTTTTTGGAATATCTTCAAAGGAGATACCACCTCGGGAGGTTTACCGGGATACTTTTCCGCGCTTTGCAGGCTTCCAATATAGAGTTCTGCGTAAATTATATCCGGGACCTTTTCGATAAAAGGGGTACTTTTTACAAAAGGCGCCACTTGTCTTTATACGGTCCGCGCAAGCTGTGGCTGGCGGGTAGGGAAGCCAGAGAGGCGTTTCTTGATAAACTCAAACGCCACAAAGAGATGATGGCTGTCCTTGCCATGAAAGGATCTAAAAGGTTTGAGTACGAAAGCGTACGCATGGTGGGTAGCGATTACGAACTTAGGCTCAACGGGGAGGTCTCTGGTATAAGACCCGGGGATACTCTATATGTGGAAGATTCGCCGTTTGTGCTTACGGTGCTGGGGACAACTCGTCGCGCCATCTTGGTGCGGGAAGACAGCGCCTCCGGCCAGACCCTTTTTAATAAAGGGGCTGTCATCTACTCCCCCATGAATCCAACCTTCTCGGTGCAAAAAGATATTTTAGAACGGATCATCACTAATCTTGAGAAAAGCGGCCTCAGCACTACAGGATTTAAACCGATAGACAGATTGCTGAGACTCTCAAAAGATCCATCGGTGACGCGGCTTGATGATATGGGGTCTAGACATTATTTTGATTCTAACATACCCAGGAGGATAGTGAAGAACCAATACGGAGAAGACGTATGGGTAGGGGACGAATCGCAGGAGATCGCCGTGGAGATAGCATTGTCCGATTCTAAGACAAAGATCATACACGGCCCACCCGGTACCGGCAAGACTACGGTCATCGCCGAAACGGTAAGGCATCTGGTTAAGAACGGGCAGAGGGTCCTTCTGGTAAGTCAGATGAATCAGGCGGTAGACAATGTTTTAAAGGGCATTATTAACGATCCAGATATGCCCGTATTGAGGATAGGTAATAGCGATGAGCAAGTTATAAAGAATGGCACATATGATGTCTGGATACATAATGAGACAGCTGTAGCCGATTTTAAAAAGAAACGGGCAAGGACAGGCACCGGATTTGTATTCGCCGCGACCGATACCGGCATAGCTACCGATAAGACGACGAAGAAGTGGCTGCGGGAAAAGGAATTTGACGTTGTCATAATGGACGAGGCGTCGCGCGAGAATCTGACGGGCGCTTTCGTTCCATTGCAGTATCTGAAAGACGATGGGCGCATAATACTGGTAGGCGATACGAAACAGTTGAAACCATTCATGACCATAGACCAGGAAAATACCCTGAGTTCCGAAGGCTTCACTTCGGGAGAAATAGAGACATTCGCATCGAGCGTTCTTGCGGAGGCGGAGGGTACCAACATAGCCGACGAAGTCCTCCTTTCCACTAATTGGAGAAGCCATCCTCTTATAAGCGGGCTTGTATCCAGGGTTTTCTATAAAGGCGCCATACACAGGCGTGGGTGGGAGGATTTTACTCCGGACACTCTAAGTCTGAGGATACTGGATATAGGAGCTGAATCGGAAGAATATTTTGAAGAACGCGTAGGAAATAGCTATCAAAATCGAAAGTCGGCCGAAGAGGTGATGAACTTAGTCGATTACCATATCGGGGAGAGGAAGGTCAGGCCCGAAGACATCACCGTAATAACTGCCTATAAACCGCAGGAAGAACTGCTATCTACGATGTTCCGCGCTAAGTATGGCGCCGTTTCTCCCAAGATAACCACTATAGATAATTATCAGGGGGGAGAGAACGACACTATAATAATAGATTTTGTTAGAAGTAATAAAAAAGGCTCTATAGGTTTTCTCAAAGATATAAATAGGCTTAATGTAGCTTTATCCCGGGCGAAGGAGAGTCTTTCAATAGTATGGGATTCCAGGGTGTTTATGAGGGATTCGGCAAAAACAGCACCTGAAGATTCGGAAGCAAGAGATGTTTTACGCAGGATGCGCGAATATTACATAAAAGAGGTGTGGCAGTTCTTCCCGGAAGATCTTGGGCCGGTGTATCCTGGAGAGGCGCCTTCTCCGCATTCGGGATCAGGTCGCACGCGCTGGATGCCTCCGATGTCATCTATAGTCGCGGCTATCGGGCCGGCGGTTTTATATGCGCTATATTCAGCTTCGCATGCTTTGATAGTCCACAGCGCAGGCGTGTCTATGGGAGCTTTTACGCCGGTCGCGGCGAGCGCAGGAGGAGGGTTAGGTTTATGGCTCGTCGCATCGATATTATTCAGCCACGCGGTAAACCCGCCTGATATTAACGGCAAAAGATCGCGTGATGCCCGGCCAGGTAAAGTAGTAGTTATCGGCGGGTCGGCATTCGGCTGGGAGGCGATAAGGGCTATAATCGACGGTCTGCCAGAAAATCATCCTCCCGTCATAGTAGCCGAGGATGTAAGTTCATCGGAGAACGAAGCGGCCAGGGATCTTTTAGAGAGATATCCCGATAGGAT
>JAGOLR010000067.1 GCA_017993955.1 Candidatus Omnitrophota bacterium | reverse complement strand
TATATGAACAAGGCGCTTGGTCCGATACTTATACTGGTCGGATTATTTCTTCTGGATATCTTTAAATTCTCTATGGGGAGCATGACACTTTCCGAGAAACGTCAGCATAAGCTTGCCGATTCAGGCGTGGCTGGCGCATGTGCCCTCGGCTTTTTATTCGCGCTCGCATTTTGTCCCCTTTCCGCAGCTCTATTCTTCGGTAGCCTTATTCCCCTCGCGGTCAATAGCCCAATAGGCTTAGTCCTGCCACTTATATATGGCGCTGGCACAGCTATTCCAGCGCTCATATTTGCGATAGGCATAGCGATAGGGGCAACCACAGTAAGTCACTGGTTTCACAAGCTTACTAAAGCCGAGCGCTATGTAAGAAAAATTACCGGCGCAGTTTTTATCCTTGTAGGTGTCTACTATATTCTTTCGCACGTGTTTCATATACTTTAGGAGCTTCTTCTTTGCATGAAAATTAATGAGATAAAAAAGATCGTTAAGAAAGGATACTCCAGGATTGCGATAACTGAAGGGTCGTGTTGCGGTTCCGGAGGATCGTGTTGCTCCGGGGTTCCAAGTGCAGCTTATCTAAGCAAAAATATCGGATATAAAGACGACGATCTCAAAGTTGTGCCGGAAGGCGCAAATCTCGGCCTGGGCTGCGGCAACCCTATAGCATTGGCATCTCTAAAAAAAGGTGAAACCGTACTGGATCTCGGCTCAGGCGCAGGCTTTGATTGTTTCCTTGCCGCCCGCAAGGTTGACAAAAGCGGTCGGGTCATCGGCATAGACATGACACCTGAAATGGTTGAGAAGGCAAGACGAAACGCCGGAAAAGGCAATTACAAGAATGTCGAATTCAGGCTCGGAGATATCGAAGACCTGCCGGTTCCAGATAATTCCATTGATGTCATTATATCCAACTGCGTAATAAATCTTTCCCCAGACAAAAAGAAAGTCTTTCGTGAGGCGATAAGGGTTCTAAGGCCGGGCGGGAGGCTTATGGTTTCGGACCTGGTGCTGCTTAAATCATTGCCGAAGGGGATAAAAAATTCTATCGACGCATATATAGGATGTTTATCCGGCGCCGTTCGTCGAAATGATTATATCTGCTATATAAAAGAAGCGGGATTCGAGAATATAAAAGTGATAGATGAAACAGCGTTTCCTGTTGAAAATATGATGAACGGCGCAAAAGCGCATGCAGTTGCCGGGTCTGTAGTGAGCATAAAGATATCGGCTAAGAAGAGGTAATATATTTTTTAACATATATATTCGTGTAATCGAATATACGAATTCAAAAGGAGGGTGTGCATGGATCAATATGTAGCATTATTTAAAGCGCTATCCGATCCCACAAGGCTAAGGATCATGGTGCTCTTAGCGGAAAAGGAGCTCTGCGTATGTCAGATAGAGGATGCCATGAACCTTTCGCAGGTAAAGGTTTCACGGCATCTAAACGTATTGCGGCATGCAGGTCTTGTCAATAGCAGGCGTGAAGGCCTATGGGCATACTATTCCCATACAAAACCTAAAAATTGTCTGGAAAAGAGGGTCTTCGCGTGTTTCAAAAAATGCCTGCGCAAAGATGCGTTCTGTCTTAGTGATATAGCGAGGATGACTAAATGCAGTGCGCGAGTCTCGAACAACAGAAGGAGTAAAAATGCTTAAAAAAATAAAAGGTATCTTCTCGTTAATAATCGCCATGCTCGCGGTTTATATAGTATACGGCACCGGTTTTGTAAGTGCCGAGCCAACCGTCGGACCAAGAATGGCAAAAGAGGCTATCAAGGCCGCGCGGGATGCCAATAAATATCTATTCCTGCTGTTTTATGATAAGAAAGACGATCTCTTCAGCAAGATGGAGGAAACCGTGAATAGTTTTGTAAAAAATACTGATAAGAAAGTACTTGTCTATAAATCATCCGCCAAGGACCCCAAGGATGTCGATATTGTATATAAATATAGGATAGACAAAGCGCCACTTCCTATACTTCTTGTGATCGGGCCGAACGGGGCGGTTGCAGGCGGATTTCCTAAAAGCGTTACCAGCGAAAAACTTGAGAGGAGTTTTATGTCTCCGATGGTCATGGATGTATTAAAGACCATCCAGGAGCAGAAAATGGCTATTGTAGTGCTTCAGAACAGCAGGACTAAATTCAATGCGGAATCCGCAAAGGCTGCACAGGATCTGTCGTACGATAAACAGTTTTTGGGTCAGGTAGAGGTCATAAAGGCAGATCCTGCAGACCCGGCGAATAAGGATTTTCTGGCAAATGCTAAGCTGACAAGCGCTATGGATGAAGCGGCAATAGTGCTGATCGCTCCGCCCGGTGTCGTGGCAGGTGTTTACCAGGGTAATATTAACAAGAACGGTATTATATCGAATCTTTCATCTGGCGGGGCATGCGGTGGCGGTAAGTGCGGCCCCGGCGGGTGCAGTTGAGAAAGGGATAAACATGAAGATAAACCAGATCGTATTAAAGGAGATATTCCAGCGGGTAAACCAGATAATGTTCAGTCTGCTTGCCATAACGCTGGGTATAGCTGTCATAGTGGGGATAAAGAACATAACGATATTCTCTGAGAAGGCCGTATCCAGAGAGCTCGATACGCTCGGCGCTAATATTCTGATACTTCCAAAATCGGCAAGTGTGCAGGATTATTACAGCGCGGACTTCCAGGATGCGGATATCCCGGAATCTTATGTCGATACGCTTGTCTCTTCCGGCCTGCAGGGCCTCGACAACCTATCACCTAAATTGAGCTTACCCGTAGAGGTCTCGGGCCGTAAGACCATACTTACGGGCATCTTGCCCATGAACGAGTTTAAATCGAAAGACGTATGGCAGGGAGAGCTCGGTATATTCGCAAGGCCTGAAGGATGCGGGTCGACTCCGACGATCCCGGGCTTAGGAAGCTCATCAAAAACGCTCGTCCGGAAGAGGGTGGTCAACGACCTAGAGGCTGATTCCATATTAGTCGGGCATGACATAGCGTCTACATTAAATCTGAAAGAGAATGGCACCATGCAGATTATGGGGCGGACATTTAGAGTCGAGGCTATTCTGCCAGGAACTGGGACCGTAGATGACAATAGAATATTTGCCCATCTCCATACGGTCCAGAAAATGTCCGATAAGCCCGGTGCCATAAATGTCGTGGAAGTCGTAGGATGTTGTAATGAGATATCGAAAGGGCTCGTGTCAAAGATCAACAAGCTGCTACCCGACGCCAAAGTAGTTACGATCACGCAGATCGTACAGACCCAGGTCAATACGAACAGGCTCATGAAAGGCCTGTCCTTCGCGATGCTGGTCATTATCGCGATCATCGGCGTGGCAAGCATATCTAATTATATGTTTTCGAATGTATATGAAAGGCGCCGGGAGATCGGTATCTACATGGCAATGGGTTCCAAGCCGTCGTGGATCGTGCAGGTCTTCATGCTCAAAGCCCTGTATATAGGATTGATCGGAGGGGTCTTGGGGTATGTGATCGGTACTATAATGGCCTTAACGTTAGGGCCGAAAATGATGAATATCCCGGTTTGGCCTGTGCCGATTCTCGGAGTTTACGCGGTAGCGATCTCATTGGCGATAGCGCTGGGGGCAAGCGTATTTCCGGTCATTCAGGCTACTAAGGTTGACCCCTTTATCATAATGCAGGAGGATTAATACAATGATAAAAGCGCATAATATAAGTAAAAAGTTCCGAACGCGGCATAGCAGAGTCGACGCCCTGAAGAATGTGTCGCTTCAAATAGACAAAGGCGACTTCGTAAGCATTACAGGCCCAAGCGGTAGCGGCAAGAGCACTCTCTTATTGACTCTGGGCGGCATGAGCGCTCCGCACGAGGGTCAGGTTATATGGAAAGACGAATCGGTCTATGACTGGGGTTTAAGGAAGAGGGCCGAATGGCGGGCCAAGACAGTCGGTTTTATGTTTCAGACATTCAACCTTATACCATACCTAAGCGTATTTGAGAACGTCGCCATTGCGGAACGCCTTTCGGGGAAGCAAGCTGTTGACACAGATAAAATAGTCGGTATACTGGAGCGCATGAAGCTTGGCGATAGGCTTGAGCATCTGCCTCGGGAACTTAGCGTCGGTCAGCAGCAGCGCGTTGCAATGGCCAGAGCGCTTGTAAAGGACCCGCAGCTTATACTTGCGGACGAACCGACCGGTAATCTTGACCCAAAGGCCGCGGCGGGTATACTAGACATATTGAGAGAAATAAATAACGAAGGGAAGACAGTAGTGCTTATTACCCATGATCCGCATACGGCGGGTATTGCCAAACGTAATATACGAATAGAAGACGGACAAGTATGTCAATAAAACGTCAACTTTCATTAATCGACAAACTTCTTACGCCATTGATCTTTGCTTCGATGGTGCTAGGTGTGGTGTCTGGGCACCTCTTCCCGCGGATAGCGGAATTCTGGAACCAGTTCCAGATAGGAACGACCAATATCCCCATAGCTATAGGGCTTATCCTCATGATGTATCCGCCGCTTGCCAAGGTAAAATACGAAGATATGGGTAACGTATTCAAAAACATCAGAGTTCTGATTCTGTCTCTTATGCAGAACTGGTTGATAGGCCCGGTCCTGATGTTTTTTTTGGCGATCACATTCTTGCGCGGTTACCCCGAATATATGGTGGGGCTCATCATGATAGGGCTTGCCAGATGTATTGCTATGGTCATCGTCTGGAACGAACTCGCGGGCGGTGATACCCAATACTGCGCGGGGTTGGTAGCGTTCAACTCATTGTTCCAGGTCCTATTTTATTCGGCATACGCGTGGCTTTTTATAACGGTACTGCCGCCGTATGTCGGACTCAAGGGCAGCGTGGTCAATATCAATATCGGCCAGATCGCTAATAGCGTCTTCATATATCTGGGGATACCGTTCCTTGCCGGCATCTTCACAAGGCTTACGCTAATTAAACTCAGGGGCAAGGATTGGTATGAAGAAAAATTTATACCGAAGATAAGTCCGGTCACGCTCATAGCCCTTCTTTTCACTATAGTAGTCATGTTTTCGCTCAAAGGCGAATATATGGTTAAAATTCCATTCGACGTACTAATGATAGCGGTTCCTCTTATCATATATTTCGTCGTAATGTTCCTGACTTCTTTTTACATGGCAAGACGCTTCGGAGAAGGATATAAGAGGACGGCGACATTAGCCTTTACCGCGGCAAGTAATAATTTTGAACTTGCGATAGCGGTTGCTGTCGCCGTCTTCGGTATAAATTCCGGCGCAGCCTTTGCGGCGGTCATAGGTCCATTGGTCGAGGTGCCGGTTCTCGTCGGTCTTGTCAATGTTTCGGTGTATTTGAGAAAGAAATATTTTTGAGTATATAATCATACCGAGATCGGTAGGTAGCATCCGGGATTGCCGTAGTATTTTTTCACCGCCCCTGTAGTTTTTGTTTACGGGGGCATTTTACTTGTTTCGCGTTTTATCGGCTAAAAAATTAAAAGCTTGATAAGTATATATCAGATGATAAAATATTGTAAAAGGAGGGCGGCGACGAGCTGCAGAGATCGTAAAACAGGGAAGGGAGGAATAATATTGCCCGTCCCCAGGCCTGGCGTAGTGCTCAAGGGCTTGCTGTTTTGTTGTAAATACCGTTCGGTACGCGAAGGAGGTATTTCATGGCAAAAGTAGCGATCGATGTTGTAAAGAAGGCAGGGGTTGATCTCGATAAGCTCCTGGAGTTATTGATAAAAAATGCGTCGGCAGAGCTGACGACATTCTACTATTACACTATACTGAGAGCCAATCTTATAGGGCTTTCGGGCGAAGGGGTAAAAGAGATAGCGGAAGTCGCAAGGATCGAGGACCGCAACCATTTTGAGGCATTGATGCCTCGCATATATGAACTGGGCGGGAAGCTTCCGGATGACATGAAGGTATTTCACGATATGTCGGCATGTCCTCCGGCCACGCTTCCGAAAGACCCTACCGACACAAAAGCGATGCTCGAGGTGCTGGTGAAGGCCGAGAGGTGTGCGGTGTACGGTTATACCCACATATGCAATATTACCGCCGGTAAGGACCATCGTACATACGATCTTGCCCAGGCCATACTTAACGAGGAGATCGAACACGAGTCGTGGTTCTCGGAATTTCTCGGGGAGGGTCCATCGGGCCATTTCATGAGGCAGGGAAGCACATCACCGTTCGTAAGCAAATTCCTTAAATAGCCATATGTTTTGGGGCACGCGATAAAATTCCGCGGGCCCCTGATTTTTAAAAGGTAATGTATTGTATATGGATACGATTTTTTTTCAAAATATCCATCCTTTATTGCAAGCCCTCATAGCCGGCATTTTTACGTGGTCTTTGACCGCTTTTGGAGCGGCTTTTGTATTCGCGACAAGAGAATTCCATCAAAAGGTATTTGACGCTCTTTTAGGCTTCGCCGGTGGAGTGATGATAGCGGCGAGCTTCTGGTCTCTGTTGGCCCCGGCCATAGAGATGTCGCATCACAGGGGTATGATCCCATGGATGCCTCCGGGTTTAGGGTTTCTGCTCGGCACGATATTTTTAAGGGCTATTGACAAGATCCTGCCACACCTGCACCTTGGTTTTCCGGTATCCGAAGCGGAAGGGGTCAGGACGTCATGGCGCCGTAGTGTACTTCTTGTGCTTGCGATAACGATCCACAATATACCGGAAGGGCTTGCTGTAGGGGTCGCTATAGGCGCGGTGGCATCGGGTTCTCTCGACACTTCGATAGCCGCCGCGATCGCGCTTACCGTCGGTATAGGCATACAGAATATACCCGAAGGATTTGCGGTCTCGGTATCTTTGAGGCGTGAAAAGATATCCCGATTTAAGAGTTTCTGGTATGGGCAGCTTTCAGCGGTAGTCGAGCCTATCGCCGCCGTATTGGGAGCCGCAGCGGTGCTATGGGCGCAGCCATTACTACCTTACGCGTTAGGCTTCGCCGCAGGCGCCATGATATTTGTTGTTATCGAAGAAGTGATCCCGGAATCGCAGCGTAACGGACATACGGATTTGGCTACTGCCGGGACCGTGCTAGGATTTTTAGCGATGATGATACTGGATGTTGCATTCAGTTGACCGTAGGCATAATTATGGGGAAAGTTCAAGAACCTGTAAAACAATAAAAGGAGGTAATGTCGTGAGGAAACGTATGGGGTATCTATTTTTGGCTTTAGCTGTTGTCGCAACATTTGTTTTGCCAAGCGAGATTTTCGGGGAAGAGGCTGTAGAGCATATTCCTTTAATAGGAGAGAATGCCCCTGCATTCAAGGCTCAGACTACGCAGGGCATGATAAGTTTTCCGGCCGATTACAAAGGCAAGTGGGTGATTTTATTCAGCCATCCGGCCGACTTCACCCCGGTATGCACCACCGAGTTCATGACTTTTGCAAAAATGGCGCCCGAATTCAAGGCTTTAAACTGCGAGCTTGTAGGGCTTTCGATAGATTCCAATTATAGTCATATAGCGTGGCTCAGGACGATAAAAGAGAAGATAAAATATAAGGGTATGGAAAATGTTGAAGTCAATTTCCCGGTTATTGCCGACATTAAGATGGACGTGGCGAAAAGGTACGGTATGCTTCAGCCTTCGGCTGATGATACCAAAGCGGTAAGGGCGGTTTTCTACGTAGATCCCGAAGGCGTAATACGAGCCATACTCTATTATCCTTTATCAAACGGCCGCAATTTTGAAGAGATAAAACGCCTCCTTATAGCCTTGCAGACTTCGGATAAAAATAATGTGGCGACTCCCGCAGACTGGCAGCCCGGCGATGACGTGATCATACCGCCACCCGGCTCTTGCGGAGTAGCGAAGGACCGCGTGGAAAAAGCCGGCGAGGATTACTATTGTCTCGACTGGTTCATGTGCTTAAAGAAACTCCCCATGGGCGAAAATCCGGCTGAAGCAAAGCAGTAAGTATAAATTCGGAAGTCCGACTTCCGAATTTATATTTCCGGAAGTCGGACTTCCGAAAGTCTATTTTAAGGAGAAACGATGAACTATATTCTATATATAATCCTCGGTCTTGTTGCGGGGACTCTTTCGGGAATATTTGGTATAGGAGGCGGGGTGATTTTGATCCCGGGGCTGGTCGTTTTGGCGGGACTCACCCAGCACCAGGCACAGGGCACGACGCTCGCCGCCATGATACCGCCTATAGGGTTACTTGCCGCTATGCGTTACTATCAGGCTGGCAATGTAAAGATAAGTATGGCGATATTTATCTGTATTGGGTTCTTTTTTGGCGGACTATTGGGCGCTAATATTGCGCATTTCGCTTCCGAACCGATATTGAAAAAACTTTTCGGAGTGTTTCTTTTTTTCATATCGATGACTATGATATTCGGGAAATAATTTAAAATTTACTTTAATATGGATCATATGGTATATTTATCTACATGATGATAAAGCTGATGCTACTCTTCCTGTCGGTATCGGCAGTATTCGTTTCTATCGATATATGCGGAGAGTGTGAAGATACCCACGAAGATTGCCATGACTGCATAGCGTGCTGTCACGTAGTAGGTTATGCGGCCGTTATAAATAACCCCATTTTTTCCTTGCCTACCATGGCGGTATCAGATATCGAGTCCCGTCCTATAAAGGCCCTTGACAGTCTTTACGCTAAAGTTGCCAAACACCCCCCCAAAATACTTTCCTGAAAAATTTTTCATTTT
>JAGOLR010000009.1 GCA_017993955.1 Candidatus Omnitrophota bacterium | reverse complement strand
CTTCGGTCACAAGCGGTTTTTTGGTGGATAGCGCTTTGGCAACCCCGCAGTTGGGGCAGGCCTCGGTACGATCCATAAAATATTCCTAACATTTTCTGTTTTTTGGGTCGCCGTACACCTTTTTCCAGGACGGATCGATATACACTATATTATAATCGGTATCTATTATATCCAGCCCTGTTTGAGTGGCTCCCAGTATATATTCTATTTGCCTATGGGACTCTGCCAATTCCCCGGAGCGTTCCAAGATCATAGATTCCAGGCGATCCTTGTGTTTTCGTAGTTCTATAGCCGCATTCCTAGCCTCCAAGAGCCTTCGCACCGAAAATATCAAAAATAGAAATGACGATAAGGCGAATACGACGATTAGCTGCACAGCGTTATGAAAACCGCCTTTGGTTGTTGAAGACAGTAATTTTTCATATTTCTCATGGATATCAAACGTGGACGCGGCAATAAATATTAGTATCATAAGTATCGAAATGGATACTATGTCTATCACCACGGCCTTATGATCGTATGTGCTAATTTTTTTTCGCATAAGTACGGCTTTCCCGCATTAAGGCTTAATCTTTATGGAGGAAGTTTTTAAAACACCACGGGTGTTTTTTATCTAGATGGGATTCCGGGTTTTCCTTGAAAAATATCTGGTAATTTTTAAAAGGCGACCAATCTGACGGGGAGGAGACGAACCGGCCCAAATATGGTTTGGCTATCCGCAGTATATAATCATGCGGCAGGTCATCCGGCACACATACGCCTTCACCGGGATTTTCCAACATCCACATAGTTCCGGACACAACCCCTATGGCTACCTGCATAGTCGTGGCATTCTGGTGCGGGACGAGACGTCTCGATTCGGCTATGCTGAGGATGCTGCCAGTCCACCAGGAGGTATATTTATGGCCCATTATTAATGCCCCCAGGGTATCTTCCCCTCCGCAGATCTCGTCGCTCATTATCCGTAACCTGGGTTGGAGCTCGTAATTCCTGCAGCGCAGTTCAAATAGCGATGCTATGGTATCGTCGCACGGCATGTATGCGTAATGCGCTGTAGGGCGGTATACGACTCTATCTTTTTTCCATACTGTGAGGTCATCGGATATGCTGAATGCCTCCGCATGTCGTATCACCATGCCTATTATCTCCTGGTTCGGGACCCAGGACCTTACCCAGGTATTCATCCCCATCTGGGATATGAAGATCTGATTGTGAGGGCCGGAAGGCGGGAAGCTCGCCATGGGCGGCAGCTCTTTCTCGTGCGTGCCCCAGGCGAGTTCCGCAGGGGCTATGCCTTCTTCGCGCAGGCCTTCTATGCTCCAGGTGCCCACAAATTCGTTCACCTTTTTCGGTGTATTGCTCATCTGGGTATCGCGCTCGCTTATGTGTATCACCTTGACGCCTAGTTTCATAGAAAGGTGAGCGAACATGCGTTCTTTAATGTATTTTTCCAGTATCTTTTTATTTTTTTTGGTCGAAGAATTATCCTTGAGGGTCTTTCTGGCTATGTCTACAAGACCCTGGCGCGTGAAGTGCGTGATGAGACCCGGATTGGCGCCGTGGTCCAATACGGCGGTCGTATCGCGGTCCCAGCCGGAAGTCATCTTCCTTATCGTGACCTGTTTATGATATAGGGATTTTTCGAACGGGCTCTTTTTATGTATATTTGCATAAGGGTCCCACTCCTCGACGGAAGTATTTATATATAACACCTTGTTGTCATGGCACCAGTTAAGCATATCTATGCAGTCTATATTCCAGGCCAGGTCTATGATGAGACCGCCTGCCTCAACGTGCTTTGAGAGTATCTGCGCCATATTGATGGGCGTGATACGCTCCTGGCAGTATTTTATGCCTCTGTCGATCCATGGCTTAAGCTCGGAGCGCTTATTTACGAAATCTATGATAGTGATATTTTTGTAAGGGATGTCGATATGCTTTAAGAGTAGGGGGAGGGCGCATTTCGCGACGGAACCATAGCCTATCATTAAAACTTTATTTTTGAATTTCATGCTACAAGTATAATGATGTCCGTGCAAGTTGTCAAATCCGCAAAAATTTTATTTTATGTTTTTCCTTATAATATATGATATTATTTTATAATAACGATGCTTGAAAAGAGAATCCGCATACTTAATCTTGATAATAGCGTTACAGCGCAAAGGGCTCTGGCCGCCGGCTACGAGACCGAGATCATAGATCTTACCGACCTCGGACCTAAAGTCAGGTTCTGGATGGGTGGCGGCATAAGGGAAGAGCTTTTGCGGCGTATCCCGGAAAGGGGAGGAGGTCGCGTAACCTTCCTGGGTTCGGGAGATTTTCATCACGTCACTGAATTATTGCTTAGTCGTTTTGAAGAACCGGTCTCTTTGGTAGATTTTGACTTTCATCAGGATTGGGACTCAACCTCTTCAACATTACACTGCGGGTCATGGGTTTCAAGAGCCATGGGGAGGCAAAATATAAGGAAATGCGTGATCCTCGGAGCGTCTTCAAAAGATTTTTCTTTTTTCTCTCTTCAGGCAGGAGATCTCGCTCTTCTCAAAGACGACAGGCTCGAAATATATCCTTATTCATCCAAACCGGGCGCAGTATTTTTCAAGTCCGTCCCCGACAATATCTCTATCGCGAAAAAGGAATATCCGTTTCTTACCAGGATATTCTGGAATGAACTGAAAGGCAAAAATATAAAGGAATTCTTTCTTGGCGTAATAGATCGGCTGCCTACGGATAAGGTGTATATAACTATAGATAAAGATTGTCTAGCGGATGAGGCGGCGCTTACCAATTGGGACCAGGGGGAGATGCCGCTGGATTGCCTTATTGAAATATTGAAGATGATAAAAGATAATCGCGAGATAGTCGGTATGGATATTACCGGCGACTATTCTCCGGTTCGTACCGACGGCATGTTAAAAAACGCCATATTGCGACTTAACCACCCTCATAATATAAAAGCGGCGGGATTATCCGCTCCTTCCATTGCGGCAGCCAATGAACTCACCAATCTTAAAATCCTCGGAAGCGTAATATCCTGATCCATCCAAAGAGCGCGGAACTTTTATCCCGGCACTTTTGTCTAACCATCCGAAGCGGACACTTTTAAGCAGGATAAAAAAAGGAGGATGGTTATGATATCTAGTAATAAATTTGTGAAAGTTACAAGCGCGGCTATATTGTCAGCAGCTTTTTTAATAGCGCAGGTATCTGATCTATATGCCTGGGGACCTGGGCCTCGCGAATCGAGACCTCGCGGCAGGGAACCGCAACCAAAGAGGTCTAGCGATCACCATAACTATTATACGCCGCATTACATGTCTTGCGGTAGAGAAAGCCATGAGTTGCCCAGAGGGTATATGCGGCTTATCTTTGCGGGACTGGAGTATTTTTATTGGGAGGGAATGTTTTACAGGATGATGTCAAATAGGTATGTAGTAGTTCCCGCGCCTGTCGGTGCCGTAGTGACCGCCATACCTCAGGGCTCTCAGCCTGTTATGGTGGACGGGGTGGCCTATTACAATATAAACGGCGTTACTTATATGTTCACGCCGTCAGGGTATAAAGTCGTTCCGCAACCCAAGACTATCATAATAAAAAATTATAATACCGTCTCAGAAAACACTCAACCAGCAGTCCCGCAGGCAGTTCCGGCGCCCTCTGCCTGTACAGAGGATCAGTTTACTGTAAATATCCCGAATACACAAGGCTCTTACACCCCCGTGGTTCTTAAAAAATCCGGGACAGGATTTGTCGGCCCGCAGGGGGAATATTATCCCGAATTCCCGAAGGTGGAGCAGCTTAAGGTTATGTACGGGCAATAGAAGGGTGCGGGAAAGTTACGGGGTCAGGTCTTACAGTGTTAGGTCATCGACTAGGCGTGTCTTTTGGGATCGACCTCGGCTAGCCGAGAATATTTTACAGCTTATTAAATTTTACCGCGGTTGGATTTAACGATTTTTGGCGCTGTAACTTTGCCATTCTGTTTGGCTGAATATGTTTTTAATATCCGATGAGTTTAATAGAAACAAAGAGGGCTTGAGCGGTTGAGCTCAAGCCCTTGTAAGATATATGTTACAACGTGTTATGCCCGCTTCCTTTTCCTCGCAAAGGCAAATGCTGCGGAGCCTATGCCGAAAAGCGCCATAGCGGCGGGCTCGGGGACGGCTGAGCTGCCGCTCAATACGAGATTGTCGAAACTATGATATGGATAGGCTTGCACCCATTTTAACGAGGTAATATTCTCAAAACCGGAGTCAAAATTCACGGTATTCCACTCGTAATCGGTGATAGAATAACTCAAATGGCCTACTTGGCTGCTGCCCGAATAAGCGTAAAAATCGAACGGTGCCGGATAACTCCACAGAGCATGAACATCTATCGAGCTTATGGTAAACGGGTCGCCTGATTTGGTGAGCGTAGTCAATGCAACATCGGTGTTGTTTGTCAGGCTTGCGCTATTGAAATAAAAGTGATGGCTCTGCTGCGCGCTTGCAAACCCGTTACTACCTGTGCTCGTCAGTGTATACCCGCTTTTTGAGTAGCTTGGCATAATAGTATTTCCGGTCCCGGCAATTTCCAATTCATCGAAATTGATTATTACCGAAGCGTGCGAAACGCCCACACACAACACGCATACCGCAACTATTGCGAATATAGACGATAACATATTTTTCATGACATCCTCCGCTTGGTTTTCATTTCCCATAAGCTTATTTAAAACAGTACCTAAATAGGACGCCTGCTTTTTTCTCCTAAGAAACTATGTGATAGATACTACGAGGCCTTTTTCTTCCTTCTCGCAAATGCCATCGACGCACTGCCGATGCCGAAAAGCGCCATAGTGGCGGGCTCGGGGACGGTAGTATTACCGCTGCCATCGGTATAGTTTATGCGTAATGTAGGCTTAACAGAGAAGTAGTTATCATCCACAAAATACAACCAATCGTTTTCACTTGAAGCAAAGAAGATGCTGCCGAAGTTATTCAAGGTGCCTTCTTTTAATAATATCCCATAATTATTTCCTGTCTGCCACTGAGTTGCAGTAGCCGTCAGATTAAATTCGAGGGGTATAGGATAATTCCCTAGTTGCCCTTGCGCTATAGCGGTAGGATTGAAAAAATTGTTGTTCCCGAGTTGCCATCTGTCTGCCGCAATGTAATTGAAATAAATATTATCAGTGCCTCCCAAATCACCGGAATATACTACCGTATCTTCATTCCATGATCTGGTTATATCGTGGATGGTAAATGTTGGGGTATAGTCATCACCAGTTCCGGTCGATCCGATGCACATTAAAGATAGAGTCGCGTCATTTATCGTAGCCGTACTGGGTATGGATGATAGGTCGAACTGGATCAAGGCGTTCCAGTAATTGCCATGATATCCGGTTATTAAGGTTGTAAGATCGCTATAACTAGTACCATCTCCGTTAGAAGGGTCGAAATCGGTGGCAGGGGTATAGTTTGTAGGCCCGTTTTCATAGTCAAAAGCTACATAAGTATCACTTACCGGATAGAGACGGGTCTCGGTTGCAAAGGAAGCAGTTGCCCCTACTAAAAATACAACCAATGCCGCTACTGCGCACAACGTATTTTTCATACATATTCCCTTTCTTATAATGAATAGTTCGAGAAAGATAAAAATTAATTCATATTATTATATAAAGCAGTAATCGTGCCAGGTAAACTGACTTTGTAATTATTTAAAAATGTGCTTGAAGACATCTAAGGTATGACAGACCGTGGTATAGCGGAGTGTTGGTTTTGGTAGCTATGTGTATAAATCATTAACCGGGTAACAAGGAGATAGGCGACGGCCGAATTTCGCACCTTTGGCTTAAAATTTGTCTCGCTAGCATTCGATGGGCAAATAAAAATACCCTCGATCGATTGAGGACGGGGACGTGAGCGGGGACGTTTCCCGAGGTACCATGCTTTCGCGTTCTATCTATATGGATGGTAATATGTTACAATTGCGTTATAACCAATTGTTTTTCAATACGATAAAATATCAAAGGGTGCCCCTTTAGGGAACGTCCCGATAGGTCGATAGGTCCCAAAATATCGTGTCTGTTACTGTATCGAAAAGGGAGCGCTGACTCGCATGACGGCCCCGTCCTTTTTTGTGCCGCGCCGTTTTGGAAAATGAGTGGAGTTGAATTTTAGGAATTCGAGGTAGTCATTCATGGACAGCCATTTGTATTTTTCCTGTGTTTCGATGAATAGGGGGAGTTTTAGAGTTTTCATGATCCGCAACTATTCGTTATAGTGCGATAAATTTCGCTATTACCATATTTTAGACAGAGATCTTTAAAGGATTTCTTTTTGTAGTCTATTTTGTTCATCTGGATCAATCTCATGATGTCCGGCAAGTCCTTCCACATTCTGTTTTTCTGGTTATTTTTTATCGCATGGAGCTTGAGGGCTATCAGGTGATAAATTGACGGAATAATTAATTTTTCGCCTACAACTTCGGTTGTTTTGCCATCTTCTATTATCTTTGCCCTTGTTCGTGTGTCAACTATCATAAAATCGATGTCTAGGGCGTCTTTTTTACTCGAAAAACGTATCGTGACGTCTGTAGCGAACTCTTCCGAATACCCCGCATCGATGAGCGCGCCTTTTATTTTTTCGAAATCATCCTTTGTGATCAAAAAATCTATATCCAACGTATTACGCGTAACCTTATAGAAGTTGATCGCAAAACCGCCTATCAGGACGCATGGCACATGCGATCTCTTCGAAGCCTTTGCAACAATGTGAAATGCTTTAGCGTAATCCATACAAATATATTATACAGGTAAGCAAGAAAAAAAAGAAGCGCAATTTACGGCGTTAGGAGATTAGCGGGGACGACCCTACTTCGCAATCAACAAGCTAACAACTAGGTGCTTCGTAGCGGTTGCGTCTGGTGCGTAATAAAAAACGCCGCTATCTAAGCGGCGTTTTAATGCTGTCCTTCTTCACCCTTCTGCGCTCAAGCAACGGTAAGGCTTCGCAGGGACATTCTCCTTCTAACTTGCTGCAATTTCTGCGAAGTCATACCCAGAGCTTTACATGTTGAATGACGAAGCAGAATGGCGGGGACGACGGGGGTTAATCCGCCTCCTCACCATAAACCTATTATATCGTCGGAGACCACAAAGTCAATGAAAAAGAGCGTAACGAATAACGTAACAGCTTTTAACCTTTTTTCCGTTTATCTAATCGCTGTAATCGGTCAATCTTCTTGTTATATTCTGGCATAAATATATGGGCATAGCCCTCAGTAACACCTAATTCGCTATGCCTCATCTGCCTCTGCACTTCTCTTGGGTTGAAACCTACCCTGAATAGTTGGCTACAGTATGTATGGCGAAGCTCATGTAGTGTGCTTATACTTGTGATGCCAGCTTCCTTTAATATGTCCTTCAACCGTCTTACCAGTTTACGTGTCCTCGCACAAAACGGCTTGCCATCCTCATCCATAAACACATAGTCGCCTCGTTTGGGTAATGACTGAAGTGTCTTTATTAAGCTGTCGTGTATTGATATAGGCTCTGGCTTCTTCTTGCCCTTCGGCTTCATCACCCACAATGTCTTTGCCTTCCAGTCTATGTCCTCCCACCTGAGGCTTATGAGCTCTGTAAAACGTAGTCCTGTGTGTAAGAAGGTGTAGAATATAGGGTAGTAGAACAGGTGTCTTTCCTCGGCGACTTCCATAAATCGTTGATATTCCTCTGCTGATAATGCGCCTTTTTTCTTGGCGTCGTTTATCTCCACCTTTTTAGCATCCTTAGCTGGATTGTTCTTCATAAGCCCTCCATTCTTAATGGCAAAGTTAAACTGCGTTTGCAGATTCTTCAGGTGATTATTACATGTGTTTGCACGGTCACCTTTTGTAGTCCGCAAATAGGTAACATAATTATTAACTACTGCGGTTGTAATCTCAGACAACCGTGTTATGCCTGAGGACTCCAAGAACTTAGTGAACTCATTAACTGCGCTCTTGTGTGACTTGTAGGTCTCATATGGATAACGTGCTTCATAGTGTCTCAGAAACCCTTCCGAGAAGTGCTTGTATGGCATATCGCTAACCTCCTTTATATTGTGTCTCAATTGGTCAAACTCCGTTATTCGGCTACGTAATATCTCACGTGCTATGGCTCTATCTGCGGTCTGCGTGCTTTCGTGCTTACGCTTACCAGATGAATCATAATACCAGAGCCACCAGAACGGGCTGTCGCACCGTCTATATATGTCACCAAATTTTCTCGTTGGCATATGCTGATTTACCCTGCTTAATCCATACCTCAATTTCGGCTGGATTAAACTTTATTCGTCCACGGATATGATAATGGGGTATCTGGTCTTTTGAGACATAGTAATAGACAGTCCCGAGAGGTATGCTGTATCGTTCCGAAATAATCTTCGCATTTATTAGTGTCAACGTGCGCCTCCCTGATGTCTATCCACAAATTGTTAAAAGTATTAACAATTTAAGTATACCTGACCTAGGCTGACGTGTCAAGTATATTGTTAAATTATTTAACATTTATTTGACCTCATGCCGTATTCGTGCTATACTTTTGCTATGGAAAAAATAACTTTGGGTCTAATGATTAAAGCACAGAGGAAGAAGTGCGGTTATACAACAGAAGAACTGGCAAGCAAAGTCGGTATCAATAGGTCATATATTACACGGTTTGAAAATGAGGATATCTATCCGAGTTCTCATATATTTGAAAAGATTGTAAACGCATTAACGACAGGAGAGAGCTTGAAAAAGCTGAGGTATAAGTTTAAGAAGTTATATTATACTAAAAAATACCCAGATATAATTGCCTTTGTCAACGATGGCATCTATATTAAAACTCATTCAATAAAATATACTAAGAGTTGATGTCTTATTTTATTACCAAATGCTGGTTAGCTCTTTAGCCTTCTTTCTATTTTCTCGTAATCTCCCAGATATGCCCGCATCAGGCTTTTCCATAATTTACCGTGATTAGGGACACGGAAATGCAATAGCTCATGAACAATGACATAGTTGCCTATCTCCTTGTCCAGCCCAAGTAGCTCATCATTAAAATTTAGATTACCACCTGTAGAACACGATGCCCACTTACTCCTCATAGGTCTTATATATAATGACCTTACGGGTATGTCTATCTCTTGGGCAAAGTGATAGACCCTATTTCTGAACTCTTGCTTATTTTTCCACTTACCCACAGTTAATCCCCGGATGCCTTCTCTAACATCTCAAACAGATGGTCAATGACAGGAACGCATATGTCAAAATCACCTACCACGGAATTCAATACTTCATATAGAGCCAGTCTCAAATCTCGTTCTTCCTGCTTACTTGACCGCCAATGCAAAAAATCATCGAACTTAGTGCGTATTTCTTTGGCTGTCTCTTCAGGCATCTTAATCTTCTTATCCACGAGAACGCTGTATACAAAGGATGTCAGGTCATCGAATCCTTTCGCCTTCTGCTCCTTCTTTCGTTCGAGCTCATTCTCTATAAGTGCTGTCAACTCCTCCAAGACCCTCGCTGTCTCTTCCTGCCGTCTTTCGTATTTCTCTTCGACCTCTTGAGCCCGTGTCGCAAGCGGAATAAGAGTGATATCGCCTGAGTTCTCGTCTATATATTTTTCTATACTCTTGATGAGGTTGATAATCTTTACATTGTTACCCTGGTTCTTGTTCTTTATAGTCTTTAGCGTGTCTTCATTGATAGGAAATATTTCGACTCCGCCAGTTATCCCGTCTATGCCTATCCTATCCTTTACCAATTGGTTGGTCTTCCGCAAGAATTCTCTATCAACATTAATCTTTTTGGCGAAGGCATTTCTGACGATGAAATATATCTCAGTAAGAAAGCCATAGTCTTCGACATATGGGCGAAGAAAAACATCGGGAGAAATAATCTCATACAGAGATTCCAGCTCCTTGTAGAGCTTATAAAACTCTTTTCTCCTCGACTCGTTCTTGAAATAGTCTATAAGCTTATCCGTGTCCTTATCTGTCATCGGTCGGGATACCAGCTTTAGATAAGCAGGGGCATTATTCTCCATTCTCTTCTTGAATATGCCCTTCAGGAGATTGAGGTCTTTGATAACCGCACTCACCTCCTCAGAATCAAATGCCAAAGCTTTTTCCAGCCTGTCAAATATGCCTATGAAGTCAAGAACAAAACCGTGAGGCTTCTTCATATTCTTTTCTTCGTTCTCATAAGGACGATTCACTCGTGCGATTGCCTGTAAAAGCGTATGGTCACGCATCGGTTTATCCAGATACATCGCATAAAGGACAGGTGCGTCGTATCCAGTAAGAAGCTTCTCGGTCACGATAAGAATCTTAGGAAGGGTGTCTTGTTTAACAAATGCTTTCCTGAGCTTCTTCTCGTCGTCTTCTGATAAGTAGAACTCTTTAAGATGAGGCGGGTCATTATGTCCGCTTGTGTAAACTACGGCGGAATACTCTGGCGGCAAATACTTGTCTAACGCCTTCTTATATAATGCACAGGCTTCTCTATCAACACCGACCAGGAATGCTTTGTAGCCCTGCGATTCAACATAGTTCTGATAGTGGTCTGCAACGAACTTAGCGACTTTATCAACTCGTTCTTTGCCCTTCAGGAAATTGCGAGTATTTATCGCCCTCTCGAGAATCCTATTGAGCTCTTCTATGTCACTAACGCCCTCGGCTTCTGCAAGGCTCCAGAACTCCTTTTCAAGAATATCCTTGGGAACCAGTAAGTTGTTAGGAGCGAATGAATGAAATAGGTCTACAGTCGTGCCGTCTTTAATAGAATCGGCGATAGAATACTTATCTAGATACCCTTTCTTGTCGTCGATGCCAAAGGTCTTGAACGTCCCCCTACCATAAGCTGTCTTATCGATTGGAGTCCCGGTGAACCCAATGAAGGTAGCGTTGGGGATAGCCGCCATCAGGTAATTACCAAGGTCGCCCGATGTTGTGCGATGTGCTTCATCAATAAGGACATAGATATTCTTCCGAAGATTTACATTGGCAGGCATACCCTGAAATTTGTGTATCATCGTAACTAGGATGCCTCTATAGTCATCCTTAAGAAGCCTATTGAGAGCATCAATCCTGTCCGCTCTTTCTGCGTGGTCTATACCAACAGATTTAAGGTTGCGTATGAGCTGGTCTTCAAGCTCATTGCGGTCAATAATCATCAAGATGGTAGGCTTTTCGGATTCAGGTGCTTTAAAAAGCGTCTCGGCTATCTTTATCATCGTAAAGGTCTTGCCTGAACCTTGAGTATGCCATACCAGCCCCCGATACTTCTTAGCATCGTGTGCCCGCTCTATGACTTTCTCGATAGCGTGTGCCTGATGCTGTGCTAGGATATACTTATTAAGCTCCTCTTCTTTTTCAACGAATAAGATATAGTTTTTAAGATAAGCACGTATGCGTTCTTTAGCGAAGAACGACTTTACTTTATCCTCAAGCCTACCAACCTCTTCGTGTTTCCAGTTAAATATGCTCCTTCTGCTCAGGTTCCAAGTGACGCCATATGAGAATCCAAGAGATTCGGTAGCGGTAAACATCTGCTGGGGAACCATCATCTCTGGGGTTTCGGAATGATAACGCCGAAGCTGGTCAACGCTTATGGCGATAGCCTCATCAACTGTGGCACTTTTGCATTCTACGACAACGATAGGTATGCCATTGATAAGAAATACTATATCTTCACGATTTCCATAACGACCATTATTGAAGTAATACTCGTCCGTTACTTTATATACATTCTTGTCTGGTTCCGTAAAGTTGATAAGAGTAAGGTTGTATTCTCTGTTATCTTTTCTGGAAAAGAATGTCTTGTTGCCTTTAAGATATTCCAAGAAATCCCTATTACCTTTAATGTCGTTCTGCAATACACTAAGCTTTCTGACGAGTTCTCCCTTCTTATCTTCAAGCTTGGGATTAAATTCTTTGGCTTTCTGGTAGAGAATATCGTCGAAGAATAAAGATGAGTTTTTGGCTCGCTCCTGCACCGTTCCGCCAATAGCGTTAAATCCACGCAGAGTCTCGGCATCGGCACGAGAGACTATCTCCCAGCCCAGGTCTTGAGCGTATTTAAGTATTGGCTTTTGGACACCAGTCCGTTCTGACATATTATGAGAACCTTATATCCTTAACCCTGATTTGTCCCGTCATAAGATTGTGGAGCATAGATTTAAACAGTTCCTGCAATCTAACTTCTTTTTCTTGGGCATTATTCAGAGATTTTTCGATATTGGCAAATACATTTGCAAGTTCATTCTGTTCTTGTAGGCTCGGAATCGCTATCTTTTTCGAGTAAACAATAGATTGAGATATAAGAGGTTGACCCCCTGTATTTTTAAATTTATTCAACTGCAATAGCTGTAAAGCAATGGATAAGTAAGAAAGATTGCATTGTCGCAACATTTTCTTTGCATATAAAGCGTTATCAGATATCCAGCTTCTTCCGCTGGTAAGAAATATACTACCGCAGTATACTCCCACTCTGCCTAAAACAATAGTCTGAAAATCAATAAGACACTCTTTTGAATAACCCAATATGCCATTGCCACCATATACGGGATAAATATAGCCATTACTTCTATCTGGAGACAGTTGAGATGGTCGCTCCTTCCCGCTTGTCAGCTGAAAGACATCATTTAATTCAACGACTTCCCAGCTTTGTGGGATTAAACCTACTTCGGTTTTTTTCTTCGACTCTCCGTGCAATCCATCAGTAAAAAGTTTTTGCATCAGGGCTTTCTTGAGCTCCGTCGTCGTCTTTATGATTTTCTCTTGGGTCTCTACGGCAGATTGAATTGTGGAAAGAATATGGGCTATATTACATTGCTCTACAAAGGAAGGGAGCGGTATTAACAGAGATTTCATAATTGCTTGAGTCAACTTACCCCTTGCGTCTCCACCAATATAAGGGTCAAGATTAAGATAGTTTAGTATGTGCATCAGAAAGTTGTTCGTTGTCACTCTGTCTTTGGCTAAAAGAATGTGGGCGTGGTTATTAACCCAAAATTTTCCTTTCATAATATAGCTTGAACTCTCACACTTTCCCCAATAACCGCCATCCTCAGCCAAGAGAACATATTCACCATCGAGAATATAAGAGTTTATATAATCCACAATTCCGTTGGCACCGCAGTAAGGATAATCTCCTTGAATTTTTGCTCTCTCAAGACCGCTAATAGGCTTTCTCTTTTTATCAAAGTTGTCAGCTATGTCGCCGAGTTTTTTTAATTCCCAGTCCTCTGGAATAACGCCCAATTCCTTCGTTTCAATAGTTGCCATCTAGCACCCTATCTTCTTCAGTATGTCCTTCAAATCCTTATCAACCTGCTTCGCCGTATTCTCAAGCTCGTTCAGCTCTTCGACTATCTCGGCTATCGGACGGTGCTCTTCGGCATCAGCGGTATGGATATATCGGGATGGGGAAATATTGTAGTCGTTCTTGATAACCTCATCCTTGCTGACGACTTTACTGAACTTCTCTATCTCTTTCCACTTGAGAAACGCATCGGCTATCTTCTTCTGATTGGCTTCGGGAATAAAGTTCTTGGGAGAGCCCTTCTCAAACTCTAATGAAGCATTCACCAAGAACAGCTTATCTTTTCTGTTGCTCGGTTTGTGTTTATTAAGAAATAACACAATACCAGGGGCAGTAGTATTATAAAAAAGATTATCTGGAAGAAATAAAACACCTTCAACCAAGTCTTGGTCAATAAACCATTTCCTGATATCCTTCTCCTTATTGCTTCCAGCGTTGCCAGACCCCCTTGAAACAGCCCCCGTATCGAGAACTATTGCTGCCCTTCCACTATCCGTAAGGTGTGCCAATATATGCTGTGCCCAGCCCCAGTCGGCACTACTTTTTGGAGGAATACCCGCCCCGAATCGCTCTAACTCATCGTTCTCGTAGTCCTTCTCAGTAAAGACATCCTGATTCCACATAGGATTAGCAACAACTACATCGAATCTCCTGAGCTTATTACCGACACGAAACTTTGGGTCAAGCATCGTATTACCTATCTCAATCTCGCCTTCCATATCGTGAATAACCATATTCATATTCGCCATAGCCCAGGTTGTAGGTATCGACTCCTGCCCATAAAGCTTAAGGGGCGAATACTTCTTGGATTTCATCTTCTCGTCCAAAACCAGCTCGCACTTTATGAGAAGCCCGGCAGAACCGCAGCAGGGGTCGTATATCTCCATACCCGGCTCTGGGTTCATAATCATAGCCATAATCATACCAACTTCTCTTGGCGTATAGAACTCACCTGCACTCTGACCACCACCTTCGGCAAACTTACGGATAAGATACTCATAGCTTCTGCCAATAATATCTGGCTCAACATCATCCAATCCCAGCCGTTTCTTGCTGATACCCTCTATAAGCTTAATTAGGCTATCATCAGATATCTCTCTTTGACCGTGTGTAGTAGCATTGAAGTCGATACGGTCAATGATTCCCTTTATGCGAGGATTATACTTGGCTATCTCCCGCATAATACTGGTAAGCTCTTCGCCGACCTTCTTGGTAAGAGTCCGTATTACTGACCAGGTATCGTCCTTCTCAAGGTCTTTGGCTCGTATAGGAAGATAGAAACGGACAAGCTTGGGGTCTTTATCAATAAGTTTGATAGCATTCGTCTTATTGCCCGCTTTATTAGCGATACGCTCAACCTCATCATCAAACACATCGCAGAGACGCTTAACGAATACGAGCGGCAAGATATAGTCTTTGTATTTTGGAGCGTCAATAGCTCCGTGTATAGCACAAGCCGAATCCCACATCCACGACTCTAGGGATTTTTCTTTATCGTTATTCTGGTTTGCCATTAGAGATAAGTCCTTTCTGCCTCATATTCGTCAATTCTGTCAAGTCTTCCTCTGTCCAGATACGCCCGTTGAAAAGGCTATCCCGCATAGGTTCTTTGACCTTCCCGGTCTTCAACCAATAAAAAACGGTGTTCTTATGAACACCGAGTTTTCTTGCAACTTGAACCGTAGTGTATACTTTCCCGTTTGTGGCTTGCATATGTTGTTATAGTATAACAAAGAAAGGCGAATCGGTCAACATTCTACCTCCTGTCCATTTAACACCTCTATTCAGGACAGGAATATTATAATTGTTTTTATGCTTATATTTTGGGTAATGTTTTCTGGACAGAACTATGTAGCTGGTTTCTGGAGGGCAAACAATCAGTCGTTTATTTGGTTAAGAGTTCCGAAGAAATACTGCTGTGGCTATTACGACGGTTTGCAAATACTGCAAGTCCTTGCCATTTTTGAAAAGCAAGTATAAACGTTAATACCATCAACACGGTAATAGTCTTTATCTAACACGACAAAAGTATCTATTTCGAGAAGCTTTGAAATCGCAATATTACACGCATCGGATGGTAAAACGTTATAGTTCTTTATAGCATCCATCATACCACCAACAAATGTAGCGGCTTGATTTTCAGAGCCACCTAAATCATTGGGTTCCAATATATCTATAGGAGTCTTTATCATTAACTCTTTATATAGAGTAAGCGACGAATGATATTTACCTATTAAATCTGGGTGGTCTTTCATTAACTCAACTGATGGGTTCTTCTTGTAGCTATGCCGATGATTCTTAAAAGCACCTTCCAGCTCCACATACTCTGCCTTTTCTTTTAAAATAAAATGAAAAAACTCATTCACCACTAGGTCAGAGGTAATTAGGCAGGTCTTACCTTCACGGGCGTTTTTCTTCAGAACATCTAAAAATTCAGAGCATTTCTCATTTGTATCCGATGGAAGTCCAGGTTTTTCAGGGACTGGACAAAATGCATTGATTAAAAAACTTGTATCAAGAAAAATAAATTCTGGAAATTTAAAATCGGGTAGGCTAACTTCTTTGAAATCATAAATCGTTGCTGACATACAAATCACCGCTTGAGTCTTCTTGGATGAATTTTTTATCATTTATACTTAGGGGATGCTTACTTAACTCCTCTTTCATTTTTTTATACTTATCATCGTCCTTCAAAGCGTTATCAACAAGCACTCTATATCTTGATTTCAATTTTGTCCTGATACGTTCAACTTCATTATGCTTAATCAATTTCTCACTAACACTTTTTAAATACCCTTCCAATATTTGCTTCCTTGTAGTCAGTTTTATATCTTCGTCGCTGATAAGCATAACGTCTTTGTCTTCTTTTACATACCATACATCCAGTTTTATATCAGTATCAATTTTTGAACTATGCGTCTTATTAAGCATCTTTTGTTGCCTTTGTTTTGATTATGAATTTTCCAGAAAAAGTTTTTGCCTCAGATAGAAGTTGCGTTATCTCCGAAATACCACAAATAGTTGATTTAGACATTAGAACCGTTATAAAATAGTCTTTCGCTTTGCATTTTTCGCATTCCTGTAAATCCAGAATTACTGAATCAATGCCTCGCTCAGCTTTGGAAAAAGCCAATCTAACCCCAGTCAATTCTATCTTGCCAACCTTTTCGTCTTTTTCTTCCAAAACTATTGGTATGGGAGGGTCTGTCTTAAACTCTTGTTCTGGATAATGATAGACGATTCGTGCAAAGCAACTAATCCTCTCCTTTTTAAAGATGCTCTTAAAATATTCGAAAACCTCCAAGAAATCTTTCTCATTAAAATCAGTATCTTTATCAATAGATGTTAACGTAATTTTGAAACGACAGAGGGCTTTATCATCCTTGCTTTGAGATAATTTCTGGAGACTAAAATACTTTCTCTTCTTTTGGTCAATAGCTTTAAAATTATCAAATTCTGACTTAGAAAGAAAAACGTCTGTAATGAAATTGACATAATAAAAAAATGGTTCTTTAAGATGCTTTACCAGTTCATCCATTTTATATCCTGGGGTTGGAAATGCAGCTGTTTAATTTTACCTTATAGCGTGATAAATAGCAAGGTCAAGCTGGCTTCGTCTTTTTTAATAGCTTTTGCCTTGCTCAGCTATCTGTGCTGATAATGCCTGAGCCATCTTTGACTTGCTAATCCACATCTTCCGTGGCAGACCGCTATTATACGCCTCCACTGCCTTACGCACTGATAAACCTGTCCCTTTTATGTCCAATAACCTCTTGTAGTCGATATCCTTCTTCGGGCGACCTCCTGAGTATAGCCCTTTATCCTTCTTGTTCTTAATGCCGTTTTTGACCTTAATGCTCAGGTTACGACTGAACATATTGGCGAAGTATGTAAAGAGGTGCCTGACTATGTGCCACTTCACGTCGTCTTCGGAATCAATACCCTCAGCGAGGCTGATAAACCTGCACTTGTAGAGATGCACTATACGATTCAGCGTTTCATCGGTCTTGCTCGGATGCTCTCGGCTAAACCTGTCTATTGAGTGGACGAGCATAACATCATAGTGCTTAAGGCGTATCTTCTCTATAACCTCAGCCAGTTTAGGCTGGTCGCCTTTGTAGCCACTACAATACTCAAACACCTCATCATGCTGCCATCCGTAAGCATCGCAGTAGCGCCTAAGCTCCTTTAGCTGGACTTCAACATCTTGTTTTATCTCGTCAGTGCTACATCGTGCATAGATAATCGCTTTCATGGCAATCACCATCCTCTTTACGGGTTAATAAAGCCAGTTGTTGATGATATAATGCATTGCTTCACAATAAGTTATGATTTTAGTTTATTCTAATGCTCCAATATTACCTATTTACATGTTCCCAAAGTCAAGCTCCGTTGATTCACACTGAAGATGCCTAACGAGATAATATGCTGCGCCCTTTTGCGGCTCATACGGATATATTCTCGCAAAACCCCCACACCTTTTTTCCCATGCCTTCACAAGATGCATACATCTATATTGCGTTAGCCCCTGCACCAAGGCATGAACATGAGCACAACGCCTGAACCTATGTAATTGAGCCACAAGGACATACTTCGCTTTAGGGTCACGACGCCGTATAAACTCTCCAACCGCCCTATTCGCTGAGGTTGGCGTCCTATCAGCTGGGAATGTAAAGGTGCAATATCTATTCCAAGCGAGAAGATTACTTAGCCAATTGCCAGTTTCTTGTAAATGCTCTTTATTCAGCACCCTCATAACATTGCCTCCCTGCATCCAGCTTGACTTACTCTCTTGAAAAGAATGATTCAAGCAACGCTGGTTTTCTTATTTCTACCAAGTTGCTTTACTTCGCAATACTATATAGCAGACTCTTAATAAACAAAAACAACCCATTACTTTTTCAATAATCTTAGTCTTGCTGGAATAACTCGAGCCTCATTACAGGCATCACAGCATCGACCTGCCTTTACTGGTTCAGCATTATTGCCATTACTAAAACGCACCTTACCATCTGGGGTTTTCTTAGCTTTTATGTCTCCACCACATATCACACACTTCATCTTGAATCACCCCCTCGCAACGTAACAAAACGTAACAGAAACTATCCAATTTCCAAGATTTCAATGAAAATAAAAAACCCTACTCACCGTCGCTTACCGACGATAAATAGGGTTTTAATCTTAAAATGCTACTTGTGCTTGTTTATATGGCGGGGACGACGGGGGTCGAACCCGCGACCTTCAGATCGACAATCTGACGTTCTAACCAACTGAACTACGTCCCCAAAAATTTCTATGAAATTTTTGGCCTTGAGGCCTCTTATTTCTGTTTTTATTCTGCTATCATTAAGCAGAATAAAAACAATTGGAGCCGAAAGGCCAAAAATCAAAGCTATGCAAATTTCGTTCCAAAAGCGAATCATTGAATTTCAATCTTGTATCATCGAAAGATTGAAATTCTAAAGAGTGGTTTTGGAACTATGCCATTTCTATGAAAGCACCGCTATTATATAATCAGAGCCGATTTCTATCAAGCCTTTTTTAACCATTCAAATTTCTTGCAAAATCACGGAATTGGTATATCCTTTTATTAACTGAAGCGGAGGTTTTATGATATCGGTCATTTTAAAATTCCTTATTTGTACCGCAGTCATATTTTATTTCGGCAAAAGAGTCGCCAGGTACGGAGATGCCATAGCCGAGAAGACCGGCCTTGGCGGCCTTTGGATAGGGGTGATACTCGTATCGATCGCCACGAGCCTTCCGGAGCTCTTTACCGGCGTCGGGAGCACTTTATTTGTCGATGCGCCCGATCTAAGCGTGGGGAATCTATTCGGAGCCAATTCATACAATCTGGTTAACATAGCCACCCTAGATTTATTGCATAAAGGAGGCCCTCTCCTGAGTTCTGTCTCCTCAGGACAGTTATTGACTGCAGTATTCAGCCTAATACCATTGTCTATAGCGGCGATGGGCATATTTTTAACCCCGAAATTACCAAATACCGACATATTAAATATAAGCTTATACAGTATGCTTATATTGGCTTCGTATGCTGTGTGTACCAGGGCCATCTATAACTTTGAAAAGAAACGCAAAATAATAGGAGAGTTGCGCGAAGAAGAGGAGGAAGTGCTAAAGTACGAAGACATATCGTTAAAAACGGCCTCCATGCGTTATGCGATCGCGGCCCTTGCAATAGCGGCGGCGGGGATATGGCTGGCCTATATAGGAGATGACCTTTCGGTGGTGTTTGGTCTGGGGAAAAATTTTGTAGGGAGTCTTTTTCTAGGGTTTGCTACTACGCTCCCGGAGATCACGGTATCTATCGCCGCCATACGCTTGGGAGCCAAGGAACTGGCTGTAGCCAATATGGTAGGTTCAAACCTTTTTAACATCACCATAATATTCATAAACGATATCTTATACAGAAAGGCCCCTATATTTTCGGTCCTGTCCCAGCAGCATATCTTTACCGCATTTATCGTCGTCCTGATGACGGCGGTATTGATGGCGGGAATAATATTGAAACCGAAAAATAAAACGAAGCTGGGCTTAAGTAATTACGCCATATGGCTTATCGTCGTATTTGTCATAGGTGCTTATATAAATTTCATGCTGGGCGGGAAATAGAACGCCTTAGGTTCGGAGTATAAGCGCTATCTTTTTTACCGATTCGTAAATGGTTATGACTACCAGCATTATCATTATGGCTGATAGCAAGGCATTGAGGTTGCCCTGGAAGGTATGTTTGGGCATGTAATTATATATTATGGTATCTATGCCTGCCACAACGGTGGTGGCGAACATGAAAAGACATGGCAGGAAAGTTATCAGGCCGTATTTCCAGTTTTTCGTTTTTTGCAGTATATAAACCGTACCTACCGCAAGCGCCAATGTAGCCAGAAGCTGGTTTGCGACACCAAACATAGGCCATATCGTAGATATATCTCCGTTATATACCAGATAACCCCAGAAGAAGCTTATCATCACCCCGCTTATCATTATTATCGGGATGCGTCTTGCCCTGCTGAAACGCGGATTGTTTATGGTGATCATCTCCTGGAATATGTAACGCCCCACGCGTGTTCCCGTGTCGACGGTGGTCAATATGAATAGCGCTTCGAACATTATAGCAAAATGATACCAGTATCCGATAAGATGTTTCATACCGGGTATCGAAGATAATATCAGTGACATGCCGGCGGCCAGCGATACCGCGCCGCCTGCCCGGCCCGCCAGGGCCTCGCCGGTCATCCTTTCGATCTCCGCGAGCTGTGTGGTGCCAAGCCCCAATTTCTGGAAGAGATCGACCGGGACATTTATGGCGAAATAATCTCCCGGAAGCAATACAGTCGCGGCTATCAGGGCCATAATGGATACGACAGCTTCCACGAGCATGGAGCCAAATCCTATCATGCGGATGTCGGACTCCTTATTTATCATCTTTGGAGTAGTCCCGGATGCTACCAGAGCGTGAAATCCCGAAATAGCCCCGCAGGCGATAGTTATGCAGACAAAAGGCCATACCTTCCCCGGTATTATAGGGCCGCCGCCGTGTATGAAAGGTGTTATCGCCGGCATCTTTAGCGATGGGTTGACTACGAATATTCCGACAGCCAGGAGGGCTATGGTCCCGAGTTTCATGTAAGAGCTCAGATAATCTCTCGGGCAGAGGAGGAGCCATACCGGTAGTAACGATGCTATCAATCCATATATGGGAAGTATCAGGGAAAGCGCAGGCTTGGATAATAAGAAAAATTGCCCGAACGGGGATTTGGCTATAGGCTCGCCCAATACTACGCCTGCCATTACTATGATGACCCCTATGATGGATGCCTCTACTATCTTGCCGGGCCGCAGCCTGTACATATATAACGCAACTATTAAAGCCGCCGGTATGGTGACGGCGATGGTGAATGTGGCCCAGGCGCTTTCATTAAGGGCATTTACGACGACTAGAGCAAGTCCCGCCAGCGCCGTTATAATGATGAATAATATAGCTATTCCCGTAACGATCCCGGCAGGCCTGCTTACGTATTTTCTCGCCAGTCGTGTGAGTGACAGGCCTTTTGTCCTTACGGAGGCGAATAATATCACCATGTCATGTACTGCCCCGCCTAGACATGCGCCTATCAATATCCAAAGATACCCCGGCAGGTATCCGAACTGCGCTGCAAGGACAGGCCCGACCAGAGGTCCCGCGCCGGATATGGCGGCGAAATGGTGACCGAATAATACATAGCGGTTTGTGGGGTGGTAGTCATGGCCGTCTTTAAGCGTGTGCGCTGGGGTCGGTATGTTATTATTAAATACAAGGACCTTGGTTATGATGAATTTGGCGTAGAACCTGTAGGTGATGGCGAATAAGAGTAGTCCTACCGTGAGGAGTGTAAGTGCGTTCATCGCGATCTTTTAAACGGCTTATTTTTTAATAAGTTTTGATACGGCCTGGAAATTTTTCGCAAGCCATGAAAGGGCCGCCATCTGGCGCTTTGTCTGGGATATAGGCCGCCCCGGGATGCCCCAGATAGTCTCGCCTTTTTCTATGTCACCGATTATGCCGCTTTTAGCGGCTATGCGGACGTCTTCGTGTATGGTGAGATTATCGGCTATTCCGACCTGACCGCCCATAGTGACATTGTCTTTTATAACGGTAGAACCCGAGATCCCTGTAAGGGCCGCGATAAGGACATTCTTACCTATTTTTACGTTGTGGGCTATTTGGCACAGGTTGTCGATCTTGGTGCCCGCACCTATTACAGTATCGCTTAAAGAACCCCGGTCTATCGTCGTATTGGCCCCGATCTCTACTTCATCTTCGATGATGACCTTGCCAAGCTGCGGGAACTTGAATATCTCGCCCTTCTCTTTCACGTATCCAAAACCGTCCGAGCCTATTACTGCGCCACTGTGTATAGTGACATTTTTACCCACTATAGTTTTCGCATATAAAGTGACATTTGGGTGGATGCGAGACCTGTAGCCTATGCGGCAATTTTTCTTAATCACGGAGTTACTTTCGATGACTACCTCGTTATCCAGCACCGCATTTTCATCTATTGATACGTTAGGCCCTATCCACACATTCTCGCCCATCTTTACGGATGGGGCGATTGTCGCAGAGGGGTGGGTGAAAGCGACGCGCATTTTATATTTATTCAACACATTGTAAAGAACGAGAAAGGCGTACTTGGGATCTTTTACCCGGATAAGCGGTTTGGAAGACTTTCGCATATTAACGGTAGTGAGTATGCACGAGGCCATGCTATTTTCAGCAGAGCCTAATCGCGCTTCGTCTATTGCGAAACTCATCTCTCCCGGCTCGGCATCATCGATGCCGCTCATGTCCCTTACGTCTATCGAGCCGTCGCCGTCTACGATGCCGTTAACGATCGCGGCCAATTTCGATATTTCCATATATTTGCCTTTTTTAAGTATTAATAGTATGGCAGGTTTAAATCTACCATACCGTAGCTATGCATTATAGCGTAGCGGATCGGCAAAAGCGATAACAAAGTGCATTATTGCAGGAAGGCGGGAAAAGTAGTACTATAACATTATCTACTATATATGAAAGATATCCTGCATGAATAATCATGGTATAGACCCGCAAAAGATAAAAGGCCTATCCGAACAAGAGGCTGCCCTGCGCCTTAAGAGAGACGGTTTTAACGAATTGCCTTCCGGCCGGCGGCGCGGCATATTTAAAATAATCCTAGAAGTCATAAAAGAACCGATGTTTGCGCTCCTGATAGCATGCGGAGCGATATATCTTATACTGGGAGACGTCGGCGAAGCTTTGATGCTATTGGGCTTCGTTTTTGTGATAATAGGTATCACCGTATACCAGGAAGGGAAGACCGAGAAAGCCATAGAAGCGCTCCGGGACTTGTCCAGTCCGCGCGCCCTTGTCATAAGAGATGGCTTTCAAAAGAGAATAGCCGGCAGAGAAGTCGTGGTGGGGGATATTATAGTATTAAGGGAAGGCGACAGGGTGCCGGCCGACTCTATCCTGCGCTGGGGCATAAATATGACCGTGGACGAATCCCTCCTAACCGGGGAGTCCGTACCGGTGAGAAAACTTCCCGCAGGACAAGCGGATGTTCATTCACAATGCCCCGGAGGTGATGATATACCGGTTCTTTTTTCCGGAAGCCTTGTCGTTCAGGGGCAGGGGATAGCCGAAGTAACGTCTGTGGGAGCGTCTACCGAGATGGGCAAGATAGGCGCGATGCTCAAGGATATAGAAAAAGAGGAGACCTTCCTTCAGAGAGAGACCGGCAGGCTTGTAAAAAATATATTTATCATAGCCATTATCCTTTGCATTATAGTTGTGGCCGCCTACTGGGTAACCAGAAAAGACCTTCTTAATGCATTTCTTTCCGGGATAACGCTGGCCATGGCTATGCTGCCGGAAGAGTTCCCCGTCGTGCTCACGATATTCCTGGCGCTAGGCGCCTGGCGCATGTCCAAACATAACGTATTGACCAGGAAGATATCCGCGGTCGAGATATTAGGTTCCGCGGGAGT
This sequence comes from Candidatus Omnitrophota bacterium, assembly GCA_017993955.1. GTDB lineage: Bacteria > Omnitrophota > Gorgyraeia > 2-01-FULL-45-10 > 2-01-FULL-45-10 > JAGOLR01. The sequence goes on along the minus strand of JAGOLR010000009.1, from coordinate 17,854 downwards.
CCTGTGCGTCGACAAGACAGGTACTCTTACCCAGAACAGGATGTCCATAAAGAAACTATTTAACGGCAAAGAATTTTTCGAAATACGCGAGGATAATAAATACGATCTCCCGGATGGTTTTCACGAGCTCGTCGAATACGGGATATTGGCAAGCAAAAAAGACCCGTTTGACCCGATGGAAAAGGCGCTCAAGGACCTAGGCTATAAAATCCTGTATGATACCGAACATATACATACCGATTGGCCGTTAGTGGAGGAGTATCCTTTATCCAAAGAGATGATGGCGCTTTCTCATGTATGGAAAACGCCCGACGGGGTTGAATACATCGTATCGGCCAAAGGAGCGCCCGAGGCCATAGAGGACCTGTGCCATTTTACCAAGGCAGAAAAAGAAAAGCTTCATGCAAATATCCTGCAGCTAGCCGGAGAAGGATTGCGAGTCCTGGGCGTAGCGAAATCGTCATTTAAAAAGAAAAGCTACCTTCTTCCCAGCATGATTTCGAATTTAAATTTTTGGGGTTTATCGCTTTGGCTGATCCGATACGCGAAACCGTACCCGTTGCCATTCGCGAATGTTATAATGCCGGCGTCAGGGTGGTGATGATAACCGGGGACTATCCCGTGACGGCCCAGAATATAGCCAGGCAGATAGGGCTTGCAAATCCCGATAAGGTCATTACGGGGCCTGAGCTCGAAAATATGCCGCCTGAAAAATTGCAACAGCGCATAAAGGATGTAAATATATTTTCCAGAGTTGTGCCCGAACAAAAACTTGTCATAGTCAACGCCTTGAAAGCCAACGGCGATATCGTGGCCATGACCGGTGACGGCGTGAACGACGCGCCGGCGCTTAAATCCGCCAATATCGGCGTGGCTATGGGCGAGAGGGGAACGGATGTCGCGCGTGAGGCGTCCGGGCTTGTTCTTTTGAACGACGATTTCTCATCGATAGTCGAGGCCGTAAAGATGGGCAGGCGCATATTCGATAATCTTAAAAAAGCCATGGCCTACGTAATAAGCGTTCATGTGCCAATAGCCGGAGTTTCTCTAGTCCCGGTTTTACTGGGCTGGCCGTTGGTGTTATTTCCGGCGCACATAGTCTTTCTGGAACTTATCATAGACCCGGCCTGTTCTATAGTATTTGAATCAGAACCCGCCGAGAAGAATGTCATGTCTAGAGCGCCGCGCGACCCGAAAGAATCGTTATTCGGTAAGAGACTTATGATCCTCAGCATTATGCAGGGGATTTTTTCCCTGGTCGTAGTAATGGCCGTGTTTAAAATAGCTTTATCATACGGCCAATCGGAACCGGCTGCCCGGTCGCTTGCGTTCGCGACCCTTTTGGTATCCAACATCTGCCTAATACTGACAAACCGATCCTGGTCCAGGAGCATAGTAGCTTCGCTATTCGTTGTCAATAAGGCCCTGGTGGGCGTAGTCATCGGTGCCGCCATATTCCTGGCGCTTGCCATATACGTGCCATTCCTCCAAAAACTATTCCATTTCGGGCCGCTTCATCCGGCCGATTACGCCGTTTTTATAGCGGCCGGTATCTGCAGCGTTGTATGGTTCGAACTTGTAAAATGGATCATGCAAAAGCTCGGTGTCGACCTGATGAGGGAGTGAGGAAATTTTTTCGCTCCCCGTCAGACAGCGTTTACTTTTGGGTGTCCCTTCCGCTCGTCGCTCGCTCGGATTAGGCATCCTCGCTCGCTGTCGTGAAATTTTCGATGGATAAAGCCTGTATCGCCATAAGGTATCGAAAATTTCAAGATTCGCTTCAGGGACCACCCAAAAGTTTCTCCTTATGTATAAGCGAAAAAATTTCCCATAGAAGAAAGAGAATGAATTTTTGCCTCGCGCTTACAGAGGCCCCCGAGGGGTGGGTGTGGAGCGGGGCCTTAAAACCAAATTTTGATAAGACAAAATTTGGTTTTACGGAGGGAATTTCCCTTTGGGAAATTCACGTCCCCGCGAAATACCCACCCCGAGAGGGGACGACTCATGGCAGCAAAAATTCATTAACTTGACAAGTTTAGTCAACTTTGATATAATCTCATTATGAACCTATCGACAAAATCTACATATGGATTGCGGGCGATGTTGAATATTGCCCTTGCATCCGAAGGAAATGCCACCTCTATAGCTGACATTGCCGAACGCGAAGGGATATCGGTAGCGTATCTTGAACAACTTTTGAATAAATTGCGGCATGGAGGACTTATCGATAGTATTCGCGGGCCTAAAGGAGGATATGTATTATCTCGAAGCTCATCCGATATAACCGTGAAAGATATTGTGACGGTGCTGGAGGGAGATATATATCCAGTGCACTGCGTAAAGGCGTCAGAGCCAGTTTCAAGTTTATGTAAAAGACGCGATAGCTGCGTCCCAAAGCTTATGTGGGTAAAGCTGGCCGCTGCGATAAGCGATTGTCTGAAATCTGTGACGTTAAAGGATCTTTGTACGGAAGCGCGCAAAAACGGATCCGCACGATCAGGAAGGAAGACCTATGAGAAAAGTTTATCTAGATAATAACGCCACCACAAGGACCCGTCCCGAAGTAGTAGAGGCGATGCTGCCTTTTTACACCGAGAGTTACGGCAACGCCTCAAGCGTACACGCCTTCGGACGCGTCGCAAGGACGGCTGTCGATCGGGCGCGCGCCCAAGTGGCGTCGCTTTTAGGAGCCTCAAGCCCGGAAGAGGTCATATTCACTTCAGGCGGCACAGAGTCGGATAATTTCGCGCTTAAAGGCGTTTTAGAAGCGCTTAAGAACAAAGGTAACCACATCATAACTTCGGCCATCGAACACCCCGCAGTTCTTAATACATGTAAATACCTGGAAAAGAACGGCGCCAGGGTGACTTATATAGGTGTCGACAGGAACGGTGTTGTGAATTTCGAAGAACTCGCCAGATCTATAACGCCTCAAACGATACTTATAAGCGCCATGTTCGCCAATAACGAAGTCGGTACGATCGAACCGGTAGAAGCGATAGCCAAGATAGCAAAAGAGAAAGGCGTGTATTTTCACACCGATGCGGTGCAGGCATTCGGCAAGGTCCCATTTGACTTAAAGTCCTTGGGCATAGACCTTGTAGCCGTTTCCGGCCATAAGATATACGGGCCAAAAGGCATAGGCGCCATATATATAAAGAAGGGGACTAAGATAACCCCTCAGGCCCTTGGCGGTCACCACGAAATGAGTAAGCGCGCCGGCACGGAAAACGTTCCCGGGATAGTAGGATTTGGCCTCGCGGCGGAACTTGCCAAGAAAGAGATGACCCAAGAGAGTAATAGGCTCACGGAGCTAAGAGACTACTTTTATAAAGGTCTTACCGATAAGATAAAGGACGTGAATCTTAATGGCCATCCGACCAATAGACTGCCGAACACTTTGAACGTAGGATTTAAGTATCTGGAAGGGGAGTCGATAGTTTTGAACCTCGATATGGAAGGCGTGGCGGCCTCTACCGGCTCAGCATGCACCTCTGGGAGCCTCGAGCCTTCTCATGTCCTGACGGCGATGGGCGTGGATCCTGCAGATACTCAAGGGTCGCTCAGATTTTCTATGGGTAGGGAGACCACCAAAGAGGACATAGATTACGTTTTAAGCGTAACGCCGTCCATAATCCAGCGGCTTCGTGACATGTCGCCGTTGTATGAGGGGAAAAAATAGAGTAAATTTAAAGTGTAAAGGGAAAAGCGCAAAGTTAAAGTCAAAAGTTTAAAGTTAGAGTTTTTCAATTTTTAAGTTGCGCATTTAGTTTTAAGTTTTAACTTTACGCTTTGCACTTTAAATTTTAAACTAAAGAAGCTAACGTGAGGAGAATACGATGGAAGGCCAATATTCAGAGAAGGTGATGGAACATTTTAAGAACCCGCGGAACGTGGGCGAGATACCCGATGCGAGCGGTATAGGCAATGTCGGCAATCCCGTATGCGGGGATATAATGAGATTGTATATCAAGGTCGATAAGGACGAGGTCATAACTGAAGCCAAGTTCAAGACATTCGGGTGTGGGGCCGCGATAGCTACTTCAAGCATGGTCACGGAACTGGTGAAGGGCAAGACGATCCCGGACGCGCTTAAGATATCTAACCATGCGGTGGCTGAAGCATTGGGGGGATTGCCAAAGATAAAGATGCATTGCTCGGTCTTGGCCGAGGAAGCCTTAAGATCGGCTATAGATGACTATATTAAAAGGAAGAAAGAAGGCAAGCTCTAAAGATTTTTATACTCCCGGTTCTTAACGATTGTACCACGAACATATTATATGAAACATATTATAAGAAAAACCATAAAAGAGAAGCTTAAATGCTGTTCCGAGCTTGAAAAATCGGAAAAAAGTGATATAATAAAGCGTAAGTTGTTTAACGAAGAAGTGTTTAAAAAAGCTAACGTCGTGATGTTTTACGTCTCGTTGAAGGATGAAGTCAATACGCTTGATATGATCGACGAGGCCATCAAGGCGGGTAAACGTGTGTGTGTCCCCGTTATCATACTGGAAGAGAAACGGTTGATCGCGGGAGGCATTAAAGATCGGAAAGAAGACTTGGAAAAGCAGCATTTCGGAATCTATCAGCCTAAATCAGGCAGAGTGGAAGAGGTTCCTTTAGAAGATATAGATCTTGTCGTTGTCCCCGGTATTGCCTTTGACAATAAGAATGTAAGGCTTGGCAGGGGGCACGGCTATTATGACAGGTTTCTATCTTCGCTTCCCGTCCGCACCAAGGCCATAGGCCTTGCGTTCGACTTCCAGGTTGTCGATCACCTACCTCAGGACTCACACGATATCCCCGTCTGGAAAACTATCACGGCGTAATCCGGTATCATAGGCAGCAGGGACTTAATCGTCGAGGCATCGCCTTTTAAACGCCTTTGAGTAAGCCGCTTTGACGATATCTTACCTTCCGCCTTTATACCTTAACGATACCCTTTGACAAGGCTCGTGGTTTTATCACAGCCCTGCCGAAGGAGAAGGAGCCGTATATGCAGCACCATAGCGATACTACGCTGGTCTACATAGGGCTTGCCACCATCTCCTCTCTGTTTTTTGTGGGGGTTGGGTATCTTTTACGCAAGATCCATGCAAAGACCAAATTAAAGAACGCCGAAGATAAAGCCAAGAAGATGGTTGACGGCGCCGCAGTGGAGGCGGGACGCATCAAACACGAGGCGGAACTTCAGGCAAAAGACACGTTATTGAAACTGAGGGCGGAATTCGAAAAAGAGACAAAGGACAGGCGGCAGGAACTGATAGTTCTGGAAAAACGCCTTATCCAGAAAGAAGAGAACCTGGACCGCAAAGTCGACATCCTGGACCGTAAGGATAAGGATATCGATAGACGCGATCATGCCCTGGTTGAGAAGGAGAAGCAAGTCCACGGCAAGGAGAAGGAATTCGACAGGCTTTTGCAGGAGGAGAAGGATAAACTGCAGAATATCTCCGGAATGACCCGGGACGAAGCCAGAAACCTTCTGCTGAAGAAGCTCGAGGATGAAGTCAAGCAGGAAGCCGCGATAATGATAAAAAGGACAGAGGAAGAGGCTAAGGAGAAGGCCGACAAAGAAGCCAGGAAGATCATAGGCCTTGCTATACAGCGTTGCGCGGCAGAACACGCGGTAGAGACGACGGTCAGCGTCGTCAACCTGCCCAGTGATGAGATGAAAGGCAGGATTATAGGGCGTGAGGGTCGTAATATACGCGCCCTAGAGATAGCCACAGGAATAGACGTCATAATAGACGATACTCCGGAGGCGGTCATACTTTCTGGGTTTGACCCTATAAAGCGTGAGATAGCCAAGATCACCCTGGAGAGACTTCTCCAGGACGGGCGCATACACCCGGGCAGGATAGAGGAATTGGTGGAGAAGGTCAAAAAGGAGATGGAGAATACCATACGCGAGGAGGGCGAAAAAGCCCTTTTCGACACGGGATTGCACGGCCTTCACCCGGAGATAATAAAGCTTCTGGGACGTCTCAAATACAGGACTAGCTACGGTCAGAACGTCCTGCAGCATTCAAAAGAGGTGGCCGCCCTTATGGGAGTTATGGCCAGCGAATTGAAATTGGACTTCAATCTTGCAAAACGCATAGGGCTCCTCCACGATATAGGCAAAGCTATAAGCCACGAGGTCGAGGGCACGCATTCGAAACTGGGCGCGGACCTCGCGCGTAAATATAGCGAATCGGAAAACATATGCCACGCGATCGAAGCGCACCACCAGGATATAGAACCCAAGACGCTTTTAGCGGTACTCGTGCAGGCCGCGGACGCTATAAGCGCTTCCAGGCCGGGAGCGCGACGCGAAACCCTGGAGACGTATGTTAAGAGGCTAGAAAAGCTCGAGTCTATAGCCGATTCATTCAAAGGCGTAGAGAAGGCCTATGCCATACAGGCCGGCCGCGAGATCAGGGTAATGGTACAGCCTGACAAGATAACCGATGCCCAGGCCGCTGTGCTTGCGCGTGATATTACCAAAAAGATCGAAGAGGGGTTAGAATATCCCGGCCAGATAAAGGTTACCGTTATCCGGGAGACCAGGTCGGTAGAGTACGCGAAATAGTTCTCAGTTCCTAGTCGACAGTTGCTGGTTAGAAGCCAGAATTTTACCAGCAGCTGACAACTAAGAACTGACAACTGACGGGGCTATATGCGTGTATTATTTATAGGCGACATCGTAGGCGAGCCGGGACGCCATGCCGTCCGGGAACTCGTCCCTAAGATAGTCAAGCGTTCGGAGATAGAGCTGGTTATAGCAAATGGCGAGAATATAGCCGGTGGAAGCGGGCTTACTCCCGCGCTCGTGGACGATCTTTTTGATTTTGGCGTCAATGTTATAACTACCGGCGATCATATATGGAAGCGCAGAGAGATAGTGGATAAGATCGAATCCGACAGCCGTCTCCTTCGCGCGGCCAATTACCCGGAAGGCGCGCCGGGCGCAGGTTCTACCGTGGTGGAGTCGGAATCCGGGATTGCCGTGGGAGTTATCAATCTTATAGGCCGGGTATTCATGCAGCCGCTTGATTGCCCGTTTAAGGTTGCCCGTAAAGAGATAGAACGTATAAAGTCCAAAGCCCGCGTCATCATAGTGGATATTCACGCGGAAGCTACCAGCGAGAAGGTAGCTTTGGGGTGGTATCTCGACGGCATGGTCAGCGCCCTGATAGGCACCCACACGCATATTCAAACAGCGGATGAGAAGATCCTGCCGGGAGGAACGGCTTTCATTTCCGACGCCGGGATGACAGGGCCTTTCGACGGAGTTATAGGCAGGAAGAAAGAGCAGATACTTGCCAGATTTCTTACCCAGATGCCGATGAAATTCGAAATGGCCGAAGGCGACATCCAGCTGCACGGAGTTATAATCGATATAGACGAAAAGACAGGGCGGGCCAACTCCATAAAGCGCATTCAAGAGAAGCTATAGCTTTTTCGTTTTATTAGACAGCGTTTACTTTTGGGTGTCCCTTCCGCTCGCCGCTCGCTCGGATTAGCCATCCTCGCTCGCTGTCGTGAAATTTTCGATGATAAAACCTGAATCGGCATAAGGTCCAGATTTTGACATGGCAAAATCTGGACTATCCCATAGCTATGGTAAAACCCAAAATTTGCTATGTAAAATTTTGGACAAGGTATCAAAAATTTCAAGATTCGCTCCAGGGAGCACCCAAAAGTTCCGTCCTATGCATGCGTAAAAATTTTCATAGTGAAAACAGAAAAATTTCGGGTGACACTACCGAGACTTTTGTCGCATAGGGGCTCTACGGCGCTGGAGGGGACACGACCGGATCGGTAGTCCTATAAAGGCGTTGATATACGCCTCGAGGCCGTTGAAAGCCCCTATAGAATAAAAGACGAGGTAGTGGCAGGACCCGAAATTTTAATATTAAATATCAGCTCGCAGGTGATGGGCTATATCTTAAGCAAAAATTTATGAATTATGAATAAAGAAGAGAAGCATATATATACCGTAAGCGAGATCACGCGGTATATGCGCGCGATCATAGAAGACTCTTTCCCGGCCGTATGGGTCGAGGGCGAGATCTCGAATTTCGTCCTGCACTCCTCGGGCCATATGTATTTCAGCCTCAGAGACTCAAATGCCGTACTGAAATCCGCGATGTTCAGCAGGGCCAACGCCAAGCTGAAATTCAGGCCCAAGGACGGGATGAAGGTCATATGTTTCGGCAAGATGAGTCTTTACGAACCGCGCGGCGATTATCAGCTTATCGTAGAAGATATAGAGCCCAAAGGCGTGGGAGCGCTTCAGCTGCAATTCCAGGAGCTGAAAGAAAAGCTCATGAAAGAAGGGCTTTTTGACGAATCCCACAAAATCCCGGTACCGCATCTTCCAACGAGGATCGGAATAGTTACCAGCCCCACGGGCGCCGCTATCCATGATATATTGAATGTGGTTAGACGCAGGTTTGCCAATATAGAGATAATAATAAACCCTGTCCGGGTTCAGGGCGAAGGCGCCAAAGACGAGATAGCCGAGGCCATAAGGGATTTTAACAGATTCGGCGCCATAGATGTTATGATAGTGGCCCGTGGCGGAGGAAGCCTTGAAGACCTGTGGGCGTTTAATGAAGAGGTGGTTGCCAGGGCGATATACGACTCGGAGTTGCCGGTAATAAGCGCTGTCGGGCATGAGGTCGATTATACGATATCGGATTTTGTAGCCGACCTGAGGGCTCCGACCCCTTCTGCCGCCGCGGAACTTGTTATCCCCAGAAAAGAAGACCTTTCAACCGCCGTCGAATCGGCTGTCGTGAGGCTTAAGCACGCCCTGATCGCCAAGATCGATATACTGGAAGAGCGGGTCAAGGCCCTATCGGATAGTTATATATTAAGGCAACCGCTGAACGTAATTGAGCAACACGAACAGCGCATAGACGATCTCCGCAAAGACCTGGCTGACAGGATGGGGCATATAGTAGATATGAGGGGCGAGAATTTCCGTTTGCTTGCGGGAAAATTGGGAGTCCTAAACCCGCTGGCTATACTTAACCGAGGGTATAGCATAACCACAAATTTGGCGGATGGTTTTATAGTCAAAGACGCTTCCAGATTAAAAGAAGGCGATAAGGTAGAAACAAAACTCGCGACGGGTAAGTTTGTCGGCAGAGTTGAAAGCGTGGGTTAGCGTAAAGCGCAAAGCGGAAAACCTATGTATCGTTTCGCGACATTAGATATTCAGGCCCTAATGGCATCACCACTTTACACTTTTCTCTTTACGCTTTAAACTAACGTGTGTATAACGCGGAGGTTATGATGGCTGAGATGAAATTCGAAGAAGCGATCAAAAAACTTGAAAAGATAGTCCAGGAACTGGAGGACGGCGACCTGCCGCTCGACGAGTCTCTAGAAAGGTACGAGGAGGGTATACGCCTGTCGAAAGTTTGCGCAAAAAAATTGGAGACGGCGAAGAAGAAGGTGGAGATATTGCTTAAATCCGAGGACGGTACTTTTGAGCTCGAGCCATTCGAGGAGAAGAAGGTCCAAGAGGACGCGCCGGCTAAGGAGACTAAAAAGAAGCGGTAAAATGGAAAAATTTTTTGAAAAGACAAAACTGAAAATAGAACGCGAACTCGACAGGTACCTTCCTTCCGTGTCCGCGGAACCGAGGCTTATCCACAAGGCGATGCGTTATAGCGTATTCTCGGGTGGCAAAAGGATAAGGCCCGTTATAGTAATTGCCTCTTGTATTGCTTGCGGAGGCGGAATAAGGGACGCCATACCTGCTGCCATAGCGGTAGAGTTCGTGCATACATATTCTCTTATACACGATGACTTGCCGTCGATGGACGACGACGATTATAGGCGGGGGAAACCCACGTGCCATAAGGTTTTCGGGGAGGCCAACGCTATACTCGCCGGGGATTCGTTACTGACGCTGGCTTTCGGGGTAATGGCCCAAGGCCTGGAGCCGAAAAGGGGTACCGCCGCTATATCCGAGCTTTCGGAGGCGATAGGCACAAGAGGCATGGCCGGAGGCCAGGTGCTGGATATAGCTTATCAGGATAGGAAGAAAAACAAGGTCTTGCTGGACCGGATAAACTATTTGAAGACGGCCCGTTTTTTTGAAGCCTCAGCAAAGCTGGGTGCCATAACGGCAGGCGCTTCGCCACGAAAGATACAAGCGATGGCTAAATACGGCGCGATGCTCGGCATGGAATTTCAGATAGTAGACGATTGCCTGGACCGAGACGGGTACGTAGGCATCATGGGCTTAGAGGACTCGAAGCGCGAGGGCCGCATATATACAGAAAAAGCAAAGCAGTCGTTGAGCATATTCGGCGAAAAAGCCGTTTTTTTAAAAAAGTTCGCGGAAAATCTTTCCAAAAGGATCATCTGACCGAATGGGTAGAATTCTAGACTCCATAGAATATCCTTCCGACCTCAGGAAGCTGAAGCCGGAAGAACTTCCGGGCCTTGCCCGTGAGATACGCGAAGCGATTATCGATACCGTCTCTAAAACGGGAGGTCACCTGGCATCCAGCCTTGGCGCCGTAGAGTTGGCTATAGCAATACACTATGTATTTAATACGCCGTCGGACAAAGTGGTATGGGATGTAGGCCATCAGGCTTATCCTCACAAGATCCTGACGGGGCGGATGAAGAATTTTTCCAGCCTTCGGCAATTGGGCGGTTTGAGCGGATTCCCTAACAAGGAAGAAAGCCCGGATTACGATATTTTTACATGCGGCCACAGCTCGACGTCGATCTCTACGGCATTGGGTCTTGTGATCGCGCGCGACCTTGAAGGCTCCGCCAGTAAGATAGTGGCCGTTACCGGGGACGCGTCATTGGCAGGCGGTATGTCTTTTGAGGCCATGAACCACGCGGGCCACGAGAACAAGGATATCATCGTAATATTGAACGATAATGAGCGCTCCATATCCCAAAGCGTCGGGGCGTTGAGTAAATACCTTAACAGCATAATCATAAACCCGAAATATAACAAGATACGCAAAGACGTGGAAAAACTTGTAAAGAGGATACCCAGGTTCGGTTTCCGCGCCTACCGCGCCGCAAGAAAACTCGAGGAAGGCTTAAAAAACCTTCTCATACCAGGTATGTTTTTCGAGGAGATGGGTTTCAGGTATTTCGGCCCCATAGACGGTCATAATATCGATACGCTGATAACGGCCTTCAGGAATCTCATGGACCTCAAAGAACCTATCATCATCCATGTCATAACAAAAAAGGGTAAAGGATATAAACCCGCGGAAGAGAGCCCCGCCGAATTCCACGGAACAGGGGCTTTTGAAATAGAGAATGGATCCAAAAAGAAGCCTTCTTCCACAGAGACTTTCACCGAAGCCTTTGGCAATAAGATGCTGGAGCTTGGCAGCCTGGATAAGAGGGTTGTCTGCATCACAGCCGCTATGCTAGACGGCACCGGGCTTAATAAATTCGCACAGGCCTATCCGGACAGACTTTTCGATGTGGGTATCGCCGAGGAGCACGCGGTTGGACTGGGCGCCGGATTGGCCAGAGGAGGCTTAAGGCCCGTAATAGCATTGTATTCAACCTTTGCTCAGAGGTCGTACGACCAGATGATACATGATGTCTGCCTGCAGAACTTGCCGGTTATATTATGCCTTGACCGCGCGGGGATCGTGGGAGAGGATGGCCCCACCCACCACGGTGTATTTGACATGGCTTACCTTAGGCACATACCGAACCTCGTCTTTATGGCCCCGGCTACGCCATCCGAGCTTAAGGCCATGCTGGACCTTGCCATAAAGTTGGAGCGCCCCGTAGCGATCCGATATCCCAAAGGGTCCGTATCCGTACCCGACAGGCCCATGAGCCCGCTGGAACTGGGTAAATCAGAGATTGTGACGGAAGGTAAGGACGTGGCTATAATATCCATAGGTTCTATGCTTGAGATGGCCATTCCGCTTGCGGAGCGTCTGGCGAAAAAAAGGATATCCGCGACCGTGGTCAATGCGCGTTTTATAAAACCTCTCGACGATAAAATGGTTGCGGACATAGCAAGACGCGTAAAGCGTATAGCAATACTTGAAGATGGGACCGCGCAGGGCGGATTCGGTTCGGCTGTGCTTGAGGAACTCGAGAGACTCCCGCAGGCGGGTGTAAAATCGCGCATTTTTGCCGTTCCGGATAAATTTATAGAACATGGAGCCAGAAACGAGCTTTTTGCAAAGTATAACTTGACACCCGACGCTATTTGCGATGTAATTGTAAGAGAACTAATATGAGGATTAGCTAAACGCTCTACGCTAAATATGGCTAAAATCAAGATAAATAAAGACAGATGCAAAGGATGCTACCTGTGCGTAGCTAACTGTCCCAACGCCCTTATCAAGATATCTCCGGAACTCGGCGTCAAGGGGGTCAAGGCTGTTTATTTTTCGGGTGGGAAATGCACGGGCTGCGCAATGTGCGCGATCGTGTGCCCGGAATGCATAATCGAAGTTTATAGGTAAGTTCGTTTATCGTGGATCGTCCATCGTTGATCGTAAAACGATAAACGATATACGATAAACGATATACGATGGACGAAAGAACTATGACGCGTAAAATACTCATGTGCGGAAACGAGGCGTGCGGCGAAGGCGCGATATTGGCCGGGTGTAAATTCTACGCCGGATATCCGATAACGCCGCAAAACGAGCTCACAAGCTACATGTCTAAACGCATGTATGAAACCGGCGGCGTATTTATACAGGCCGAATCGGAGCTTGCCGCTATAAATATGGTCTTCGGGGCTGCCGTGGCCGGAGTCCGCGCAATGACTTCATCGTCGAGCCCCGGCATAAGCCTTAAGCAGGAGGGGATATCGTATCTTGCCGCTTGCGAACTTCCGTGCGTAATAGTTAATGTTCAAAGAGGCGGTCCGGGCCTTGGGAACATAGCGCCATCCCAGTCGGACTATTTTCAAGCGGTGAAAGGCGGAGGCCATGGCGATTACAAGCTTATAGTCCTGGCCCCTTCGTCGGTCCAGGAACTTCTGGAGTATACCTATCTTGCCTTTGACCTTGCCGATAAATATAGGAACCCCGCTTTTATACTTGCCGACGGGCTATTGGGGCAGATGATGGAACCGATATCTATAAAACTCGATGCGCCCCAAATACCCGATAAGCCATGGGCCCTGACAGGCTGTAGGGACCGCTCACCAAATATCGTAAAGTCTTTATTATTAGCTGATTTTGCTTTAGAGGAACACAATAAAAAGTTACAAGCCAAATTCAATCTGATAAAAAACGCCGAGACCAGGTGCGAATGCCTGCATTCATCCGACAGCGACATCGTGATAGTGGCGTACGGGTCTGTGGCAAGAATAGCAAAGGCTGCGATGGAAAAAGCCCGGGCCAAGGGTATGCGGGTCGGATTAATAAGGCCCATAACCTTGTGGCCTTTTCCGGAAAAAGCAATAGAATCGGCTACCTCGAAGGCTAAAAAGATCTTGGTGGTCGAGATGAGCTCGGGTCAGATGCTGGAAGACGTGAAGCTCGCCGTGAAAGGGAGGGCCGAGGTATCTTTTTACGGACGCATGGGAGGGGGTATTCCTTCAGACGACGAGATACTGCGTGAGATCGAGAACTTGATGGTGGGGACAGCATGAGATCGAAAAAGGTGATGAAAAAGAAAGAAAAAAATATATCGGCAAATCCTCCCAAAGAGGTGGCCCGGGTATTCGGCAGGCCCGCTTCTTTGAGGGACATGGAGATGCATTATTGCGCCGGGTGCGGCCATGGCATCGTGCACCGTCTGGTGGCCGAAACGGTAGATGAATTTGCGATAAGAGAGAGGACGATCGCCGTAGCGCCCGTAGGATGCGCGGTTATCGCCTACGATTATTGGGATTTTGATGTCACGGAAGCCGCGCACGGCAGGACCCCGGCAGTTGCTACCGGTATAAAAAGGGTAAGGCCGGACAATATAGTCTTTACTTATCAGGGAGACGGCGATCTTGCGGCAATAGGTACCGCCGAAATAATACACGCCGCCAACCGCGGAGAGAACATAACCGTTATATTCGTGAATAACGGAGTATATGGTATGACGGGCGGACAGATGGCGCCGACCACTTTGGCTGGGCAAAAGACGAGCACTACAATGCACGGCAGGTCTCTTAGGCGAGAAGGTTATCCCCTGAGGATGCTGGAGATGTTGGCGGTCCTTCCGGGAGTTAAGTATCTGGAGAGGGTCTCCGTACACTCCTCGCAGGAGGTCCTACGCGCGAAGCGCGCCATACAGAGGGCATTCAAACTACAGATAGATAATAAGGGTTTTTCAATGGTAGAGGTCCTGTCAATGTGTCCTACCTACTGGGGCATGACGCCGCTCCAATCCGCCGATAGGATAAAGAACGAGGTATCGACATTCTATCCGCTCGGCGTGGTGAAAGGATATTAACGATGGCGACAAAGGCTTCCGCTAAGACCAAATGCGAGGATATGTTCTTCGCCGGTTTCGGCGGACAGGGCATAATGTTCATGGGAAAGCTCCTGGCGGCCGCAGGTTTGGCCGGGGGGTATGAGGTGACGTGGATGCCGTCTTACGGCGCAGAAGTCAGGGGCGGGACGGCTTATTCGATGACCAAGATATCGGAAACGGCCATACCAAGTCCTGTGGTTATAAGTCCCGACATACTTGTCGTCATGAACAGGCCCTCGCTATTAAAATACCAGTCAGCCGTTAAGGCCGGAGGCATATTGATATCCAATAAATCGCTTGCCGGAGAGATAGAAAGAAGAAGGGATATAAATATAGTCAACGCGCCGTTTACCGCCATGGCTTCAAAGCTCGGAGATGTCAGGGCCGCCAATATGGTGGTTGTCGGCGCGATAGCGAAGCGTTCAAAATTTATAGCTTTGAAAAATGTCATAAAAGCCCTGGAAGAGTCATTTAAGGACAAGCCGGAGCTATTCGCGCTCAATAAAAAAGCGGTGGAGACAGGGTTCAAGTTATAGACAATGACATCTTCCTCGTCATTGCGAGGAGGATACTGTGATATTTTTGTCCGACGAAGCAATCTGTTTTTAGATTGCTTCGCTCGCTTTGTTCGCTCGCAATGACGACATTTGTCATTATTGTTAAAGGAGTTTTATGGTTCGCGTAAGATTCGCCCCAAGTCCGACTGGGTATCTACACATAGGAAGCGCCCGCACCGCCCTTTTTAACTGGGTGTACGCGCGCCATTACGGCGGTGCGTTCATTTTACGCATCGAGGATACCGACATGGCGCGTTCCGAAAAGAAGTTCCTCGAAGAGATAATGCTCGATCTTAAATGGCTGGGGATAGGCTGGGATGAAGAGCCCATACATCAAAGTCAGCGCTTCGACGTATACCGTGAAGCGGCTTCCCGTTTAGTCGAGTCGGGCAAGGCCTACCGGGAGGGAGAGGCCTATATATTCAAAGTGGAGAAGGGCCGCGTTATAGAAATAGACGACATGATACACGGCAAGGTGGTATTTAATACCGACGACATAAAAGACCAGGTAATGATCAAATCGGACGGTTCACCCGCTTATAATTTTTGCTGCGTTGTCGATGATGCGTATTTAAAGATAACGCATATAATACGCGGCGACGACCATCTTTCCAATACTCCCAAACAGGTACTTTTCTACGAAGCGCTTGGGCTTACGATACCGAAATTCGGCCACATGCCTCTTATAATGGGGCAGGACGGCGCCAAACTTTCGAAGAGGCACGGAGGAGTATCGGTAGAGGAATACAAAAAAGAAGGCTTTTTGCCCGAAGCCCTGGTCAACTATCTCTTACTTCTTGGCTGGTCGCCCGGGAACGACAAGGAAGTGATACCTTTAGGCGAAGCCGTTAAGGCATTCGATATAAATAATATGAAGGGAGTGCAGGCCAAATTCGATATCCAAAAACTCCGGTGGATGAACGGGGAATACATAGCGTCTAAAAAGGCCGAGGAACTTTTGCCTTATGTAAAGAAGTGTATGGAGGATGCCGGTAAGGCCGTAACCTGCGACGACGCAAAATTGACGAGAATCATAGAGCTATACAAAGTGCGCATCAAGACCGTGTCCGAGATAGTTGCTATGACAGATTATTTCTTTTCCGATGCATATTCCGTTGAAGAGAAGGGGGTAGAAAAATACCTCTCTTCAAAAGAAAATAAAGAGGTAGTCGGGGCTTTTGCCTCGAAGCTTAAGGGATTGACAGATTTCTCCCATAGTTCTATCGAGGATGTATGCCGGGCGATGGCGGAAGAGCGAAAGCTTAAAGCCTCTCAGATAATACACCCTACAAGGGTAGCGCTTAGCGGAAAGACCACCGGGGCGGGACTTTTTGAGATGATGGAGGTCTTGGGGAAAGATAAAGTCGTCGAACGGATGGATAAGGTTCTCGGATAATATATGGAAGAGACAAGAACCACAAATTTTGTACGCGAGATAATAGACGAGCATATAAAGACCGGCAGATTCGGCGGCAAGGTGCATACGCGTTTCCCGCCCGAGCCGAACGGCTATCTTCATATAGGCCACGCAAAGTCTATATGTCTTAATTTCGGTATCGCCCGCGATTACCATGGTCTATGTAACCTACGCATGGACGATACAAATCCGGAAAAGGAAGAGGTCGAATATGTAAATTCGATAATCAACGACGTGAAATGGCTGGGTTTCAGCTGGGATGACAGGTTGTTTTACGCCTCAGACTATTTCGAAAAGATATATGATTATGCCGTTGGGCTTATAAAACTTGGCAAGGCATATGTATGTGATCTTACATCTGACCAGATACGCGAATACCGCGGTACGCTTAAAGAACCGGGTAAAAATAGCCCGTATCGCGATAGGACTGTCGATGAGAATCTGGACCTTTTCCGCCGTATGCGCGGGGGAGAGTTCGGGGACGGATCCAAAGTCCTAAGGGCCAAGATCGACATGGCCAGCTCCCATATTATAATGCGGGACCCGGTTATATATCGCATAAAACGCGAGCACCACCATAGAACGGGAGATAAGTGGTGCATATACCCAATGTACGATTTTGCGCATTGTATTTCCGATTCCATAGAGGGGATAACGCATTCCATATGCACTTTGGAATTCGAGAATAACCGCCCCCTGTATGACTGGATACTCGATACACTGGGTGTTTACCATCCGCAACAAATAGAGTTTGCGCGTCTTAATCTTAGTAATACCGTATTGAGTAAAAGAAAGCTTCTGCAACTAGTTAACGAAAAGCGCGTAGACGGGTGGGATGACCCGCGGATGCCGACATTGTCTGGTCTGCGGCGGAGGGGATACACCCCGTCTTCTATACGGAATTTTTGCGATGGCATAGGCGTAGCAAAGATGAATTCTATAGTGGAACTGGGTGTGTTGGAAAATTCCGTAAGGGAAGAGCTGAATAAGACCGCCAGAAGGGCCATGGCTGTCTTAAGACCGGTAAAACTTGTGATAACCAATTACCCGGAGGGCAAGTCCGAAGAGCTGGATGCCGTGAATAACCCCGAGGACGCCTCTTTCGGCACAAGGAAGATCCCTTTTGGCAGGGAGCTCTATATCGAGATGGAAGATTTTCGGGAAGTTCCGCCGCCCAAATTTTTCCGGCTATCTCCGGGCAAAGAGGTAAGGCTGCGTTACGCTTATTTCGTAAAATGCACAGGGGTCGTTAAAGATAATAATACCGGGGAGATTTTGGAGATACATTGCACTTATGACCCCGCCACGCGAGGCGGTGATTCACCGGATGGGCGCAAGGTGAAGGCCACCATACACTGGGTATATGCCGGCTCGGCCGGCGAGGCAGAGGTGAGGCTGTATGACAGTCTTTTTACAAAACGCGATCCGGAAGATGTTCCTGAAAACGGTT
>JAGOLR010000066.1 GCA_017993955.1 Candidatus Omnitrophota bacterium | reverse complement strand
ACGACGAAGACGGCAGGCTTACCGCCCATTGGGTAGACACCGAGGATGTTTTAGCCACACCATTTGACACTCCCATCGTAGGATACAAAAACGACATCGTAAATACATTAAGGTTATGGTCGGCGCGTAGCACTGAAGAGTTTGACCTGAGTTATTTTAACGACGGAGATTATGAGCGGGCAGTAAACAGCAAGGTCCTTACCGAAAATATATCTAAAGTCTTATATCCGAACGATAACGTGAGTCAGGGTAGAGAGCTTCGCCTAAAACAGGAATATTTCTTCACCGCGGCATCCCTGGCTGATATCGTAAGGCGTTTCAAGATGGAGAATAAAAACCTGCTCAATCTTCCGGATAAGGCCGCAATACAGCTTAACGATACTCACCCGGCTATAGCCATAGCGGAGCTCATGAGGATACTGGTCGACTCTGAAAAGATGGAGTGGTCCGCGGCTTGGGATATAACCAACAGGACTTTTTCATATACCAACCATACCATAATGCCGGAAGCGCTGGAGTCTTGGCCCGTACCCCTCTTCGAAACGCTATTGCCGCGTCACATGCAGATAATATACGAGATAAACTACCGCTTTTTGAAGGAAGTAGCTGTGCGATATCCCGGAGATAACGACCGTTTGCGTCGAATGTCGATAATCGAGGAAGGCGATGTTAAAAAGGTCCGCATGGGCCATCTCTCCGTGGTAGGGTCTCATGCCGTGAACGGCGTATCGGAATTGCATTCCAGCCTTATCAAGACAAACCTTTTCAAAGATTTCTACGAGTTATGGCCGGAGAAATTTAAAAACGTTACCAACGGGATCACCCAGAGGCGTTGGCTTAAAAAGGCAAACATGCCGCTGTCCGACCTCATCACTGAAACGATAGGGGATAAATGGGTGACCGATCTCTATCAGTTAAAAAAGCTCCTTCCCTATAAAGACGATCCGTCTTTCCGGGAAAGGTGGAGCGACATCAAGCTTAATAACAAAAAAGAGCTTGCCGAATTTATACTCGAAACTACATCGGTAAAGGTCGATCCTTGCTCGATATTCGATGTCCAGGTAAAAAGGATGCACGAATATAAAAGACAGCTCCTTTTCTGTTTCTATATATTGTCCCAGTATCTCAAAATAAAAAATGACCCTTCATCTGTAACACATCCAAGGACATGTATATTGGGGGGCAAGGCCGCTCCGGGTTATTTCCTGGCCAAGCTTGTCATTAAGTTCATAAACAGCATAGCGGATATAGTAAATAACGATGCGGGCTTGAAGAATAAATTAAAGGTCGTTTTTATGGAAAACTACCGAGTATCACTTGCGGAGCGCATATTTCCAGCCAGCGACCTTTCAGAACAAATATCAACCGCCGGAACTGAAGCGTCCGGCACAGGTTGCATGAAGTTCATGATAAACGGTGCATTGACCGTCGGCACTTACGACGGTGCTAATATAGAGATCGCCGAGGAGGTGGGAGAGGATAATATATTCCTTTTCGGCCTCAAATCGGACGAAGTGCAGCGTCTGCGTAACTCCGGTTACGATCCACGCAAATATATAAATAAAAATCCGGTTTTACGCAATATATTCGAATTGATCAAATCCAACTTCCTGTCTCCTGTAGAGTTCGGCATATTCGAGCCGATAATAGATTCGCTGGCCTATCTGGATTATTTCATGGTATGCGCGGACTTTCAGGATTATTGCGATACGCAGGACCGGATCGAAAAACTGTATGCCAGCAAATCCGAATGGACAAAAAAAGCCATAATAAATGTAGCCAAATCGGGCAAGTTTTCCTGCGACAGGTCCATCGAAGAGTACGCCAAGTTTATCTGGAGCGTACCCATTAAGAAGGTCTAAAAAACCATCAAATCCGGGAATCCCCATCAAAAAGGAATATTATGACGACAATAAAGACAAAATCTCTTGAAAGGCTCGAATCCCGCATGGAGGGCGTCGAGACAGGGTCTATCAGGCACCAGGCTCTGGACTGCGCAAAGAAATTTAAGACGTCATGGGTAGAGCTGGGGCAGGTCCTTTACTCGATATGGAAAGACAAATCTTACAAGTCCTGGGGTTACATGACTTTCGATGCCTATACTGCCAAGGAGATAGGGATAAAAAAACAGACGGCTATGAAGCTCCTTAAATCTTACTATTTTTTAGAAAAAGAAGAACCTTCTTATCTTACCAAGGATCATTCCGATGCCGCAGACGCAGCAACCCTGCCTAGTTACGAGACCGTGAATATACTCCGTCTGGCCAAGGACAACGAAGCGGTTGACAGAAGCGATTATAATCGCCTGAAACGGGATGTTTTCGAAAAAGGCAAAGAACCCTCGGAGATAAAGAAGGACCTTACCGCTATGATGCGCCAGCGCGAGGAGATCGATCCGGAAGAGGCGAGAGAAAAGAAGCGCACCTCTACCATACGAAGATTTGTCGGCACATTAAAGGCAATGAAGAGAGAGCTTGAGATATCCAAGATGGTGCCTTCTGCCGTGCTCAAAGAGATCGACTCCCTCATAGAAAGAGTAGAATCCGCCGCCTGAATCCAATACGCAAGGAGAATGTGAATGCCCTCCAAGAAGATATCCGAAAATCTGCAAAAGATGCTGAGAGATTTTTCCTCAGAGCTTAATAAGATATATAAAGACAGCCTCATATCGGTGATCCTTTACGGCAGCGCTTCGAGCGGAGAATACGTCCCGCGCCGTTCGGACGTGAACGTTCTTATAGTATTGACGGATTCCGGCGTCACAAGCATCGCTAAAGCGCGCAATACCATAAATAAAAAAAGATTTTCCGATATCAAGCCCATATTCTTTACGGAGCGCTATATACAAAGCTCTCTCGACACGTTCCCCATAGAATTTCTAGACATGCAGGAGAATCACGCTGTCATATCCGGAAAAGACATTCTTTCCGGAATAATGATAGACACGCGCAATTTACGTTTTCAATGCGAACAGGAATTAAAATCAAAAATACTGCTGTTAAAAACGGCATATATAAGGGTCGGTGACGAAAAAGAGTTGGCGCGCATACTATTCCGCATCTTTAATTCAAGTCTACACGTACTGCGTAATCTTATACGCGTAAAAGGAAAGACGCCGCCATATCTGAAGGAAGAGATAATAGCGGCCTTGGAAAATAATTTCGGGATTAACGGCGTTAATTTTAACAGAATATTGCAGGCCAGGCACACGGGTATGAAACTAGACCGCAAAGAGACCGAAATGCTCATCACCGACCTTACCCGCGACCTCGAACAGATAGCGGATATAGCGGACAGTATGTGATGCGCCTTATCAAACGCATATTTTTATTATGCCTCGCGGGGTTATTCTTAGGCCAGCACCCGTTATATGCCGACGACGTCCCGTCCCCGACCGGATATGTAAATGATTTTGCCGGCGTTATGACCGGCGAATACTCCGAAAAGATAAAAGCCATCATAGGCGAGATCGAGGGTAAAACCTCCGCGGAGATCGCCGTGGTCACGGCGGGGTCTATCGCACCGTACGATGAAAAAGAATACGCGCGCATGATCTTTGATAAATGGAAGATGGGCAAAAAAGGCAAAGACAATGGCGTGCTTCTTTTGGTTGCAATAAAAGAGAGGCGCTGGCGCATAGAAACCGGTTATGGGCTTGAAGGTATATTACCTGACGGGCTTTGCGGAGAAATAGGTCGCAACTACATGGTGCCGTATTTTAAGACCGGGGATTACTCAAAAGGGCTTTTTTACGGAGTGTCGGCCATAGCAGGTATAATTGCAAAGGACGCCAAGATAACCATCGAAAGCGGCGGCCCCGTTACAGCCAAAGCGCCCGAGAACGAATCGAAGGCTATGATAGCGGTATTTTTGATATTTTTCTTTTTTTTATGGAACCTCCCGTGGCCGTTGTTATTCGGGTTTGTAATCACCGTAATATTTGCCGTTGGTTTTTTATCCTGGGATATAATCTACAGCCTATCTGTGCTGATAGCGTATTCCATCGCTCTCTTATTCAGGATATTTTACTGGAATAATCTCCCTCCGGACAAACGCAAAAAATTTTTTGGTGCCCAGACTTACGGGGGAACGCACCGCACTTCGGGACCTAACAGCGGATACGGGGGCGGATTCGGAGGGGGCTTTGGCGGAGGAGGATTCGGCGGCGGCAGAGGAGGCGGCGGAGGGGCAGGCGGGGGTTTTTAAGTATTCGGGATTTATCTAAAAGATCGATCGCTATCGGCATGTCCTTTAAGTATTTCATCTTGAACATAAAAGGAGGTTGTATGAAAATTTTTCTTATTGTCCTGGGGGTTATTTTGATAGTGGGCGGGTTGACGTTTGCTGGAGTATATAATAACATCGTATCCCTGCATGAGAATATAACCGCAAATTGGGCTCAAATAGATAACCAGATACAGAGACGCGCCGATCTTATACCGAATCTTGTAAATTCCGTAAAAGGTTATGCCGCGCACGAAAAGACAGTATTCGATGATGTGACTAAGGCCAGATCTCAGTGGGCCGGCGCCAGGAGCGTAGACGAGAAAGTCGCAGCTGCCGGGACCATGGATTCGGCCCTTGCCCGACTAATAGCCGTATCGGAGAATTACCCGCAACTCAAGGCAGACCAGGTATTTCTTAAACTGATGGATGAGCTTGCCGGCACCGAAAACAGAATAGCCGTAGAGAGGATGCGATATAATGAGTCGGTAAAACAGTTTAACGTAACCGTCAGGATCTTTCCCGGGAATATCGTAGCCGGTATTTTCGGCTATAAGCCGGCGTCCGAATACTTCAAGGCAGAGGAGCGTTCCAAGGCCGTACCCGATGTCAAGTTTTAGCACCTTTCTTAAGACGGCAATTGTTTTATCCTTTGCGGCGGGCGCGATAGTTATACCGGTATCTTCCCAGGGAGCGGTAGGCGCAGGACGGTATGGTTACGACGATTACGCTCCGCAAGTACGATTGATATCACCCGTTGGAGTTACGGTCCGGGTCAACAGCGGGGAAGGCATATTGTTCAAGTGGAGCTGGATGGAGGGAAACCGTCTAGAACGTCAATATTATGATTTCAGGATATATAAAGGGTATGATATGCTGGAAAGCACACTAATATATAAGGCCAGGATACCGCCCGATACGGACAGGGTGATGATAGAATCAGGCATATTTGGCGAAGACGGTATCTATACATGGTGTGTAAGGCAAAGATATTACGGTTTAGCCAGGAGCAGGCGCAGTTATGCATCGTTCAAAGTCGTCAAAGAGTAACGCGAAAAAGAAGATACTTATCATATCGTCCGATAAGGGTCTGTGCGATGTCCTGAAGTTTTGCCTTGAGGGATGGGGGTATAGCGTATTGACAACGGACTTATCGGGTAGCGGCATAGCGGAGATAAAGAAGATATACCCGGATGTCGTAGTGGTAGACGTCCACGCTGCGAACAAGTCCCGTCTCGACCTTTGCCGTCTATTAAAAGACGATTTCAGCACGGCCTCCATACCGGTCATAACTCTTATAAATAAACGGCAGCTTCGCTCCCAACTCCTGGAGGTCAAACAAGGCGTCGATGATTATCTTATAAAACCCCCCGACCCCATGGATCTTCGCATACGCCTGGAGATGGCGATGAGGAGGTCTCAATACAGCTTCTACGCAAGTCCGCTCACCGGGCTGCCAGGCGGCAAGATAATCGAAGAGGCGATAGGCGAAAGGTTGCGCGCAAAGATGGCATTCTCGTTCGGTTATATCGATATTGATAACTTTAAATATTTCAACGATGCCTACGGTTATCTGAAAGGCGACCGCGCTATAATGCAGACCGCCTACATGCTATATTCCGTTACCAGAATATTCGGTAATAAAGAAGACTTTATAGGACATGTAGGAGGCGATGATTTTGTATTCATAACGTCTCCGGATCGTTTCGAAGACATATCGAAAAGCCTAATCCTTATGTTCAATAAGCTTATGCCTTTTCACTATACCGAAGAGGATAGAAAAAATGGTTTTGTAGTTACCAAGGACAGGACCCATAACATAAAGAAGATACCTCTTATGAGCATATCGATAGCTATCGCCAACAGAACCAATGATTCAGAATACACAAGCGCCATAGAGATCAATGAGGCGGTGGCGGAAATAAAGAGGTACCTAAAAACATTCCCCGGAAGCAAGTTTATGGCCGAGAGGCGCAACGATAAATCCGGAAGGGCCAGGCAACCCCAAAGTTTTTCCAAAGAGCCGCTGCCAGAAGGCGGTTATATGCCGCTGGGGAAGTTACTCCTGTCCAGAGGGTTGATCACGGAAGAGAAGCTGGACGAGGCTCTCACAATCCACTGGAAGAGAGGGATCCTCTCGGGCGAAATCATGCGGGAGCTCGGCTTTGTTACGGAAAAAGACATTGTGGAGTCGCTCAATAGCATAAAGACCCCTTGCGGGGTTTTGCCCGGACCAGGAGAATGAAATGCCTGTAATAATAGACGGCTGGAATCTGATAAGGAACGATCGGTCTCCCATAAAAGATGATGGAGGAGATTCTATCGATGCAGCTGCGGATCTGGTATGTTATTTTGAGGATTTTCAACGCACGCACCGGGACCCGGTAACCATAGTTTTTGACAGCTCCCACGAACACCTTGGTTTGGCACACAGGAATTCAGAGTTATTGAAGATAGTGGCAAGCCGCAATGCGGATAACTATATAAAAAAGTATATCGATAGCACCCCGGAAAGACAAAGGCGGAATCTTCGGGTAGTCTCTTCGGACAGTGAGATCTTCTTTTACGCCAAGAGCTCTTACGCAACCCCTATAAAGAGCGAGGAGTTCTGGGGGAAATTAAAAAGAAGGGGAAGCCATGTATAAAGTGGACGTAAAGAACTCGGGAGGTTATGTCTTTACCGTCAGATCAGGCGCACAAACGGTTACGGTAGATGCCAAATCAGATGATATGACGCCTCCGGGAATGCTTCTGGCAGGCCTTGCCAGCTGCGTAGGGGTATATATACGGAAATATGCCGAAGGCGCTAAATTAGACGTAGGCGACTTCGAAGTCACCGCGGAAGCCGATCTTACAAAAGACCCGCCGTTCCGTTTTGCCGAGATCAAAATATCTGTCATTTTGAAAACTACCGGCTTAGACGACCGCAGATTAAAGTCTATTTCGGAGTTCGTGAAAAATTGCCCTGTCCATAACACTATAAAAGGTGGTCCTGAAATAAAAATAGAGATGAAATAAAAAGGAGACTCATGAAAAAAAGCGATAGTCGTAGAGCTGCGGAGGTAAAGACCGTTGAAGAACCGGGTCTTCACGGGATGATGGATAAGATGCTCGGCATCCTTTTCAGTCTTGAAAAAAAGATAGACCTTCTGATACAAAAATCTCCGGATCGGCCCATAGCGGACAATAAGCAATCCGCGCCTTTTCACCAGCGTTTTGACGGTAACGCGCTTCTCCAAAAACCCAGGCAGGAAGGTCCTTACAGAGACAGAATACTCTATAAGGCGATATGCGCGGATTGTAACAAATCCTGCGAGGTGCCTTTCAAGCCAAGCGGCGATCGGCCGGTTTATTGCAAAGAATGTTTTTCAACGCGTAAGAATAAGAATATTTTCAACGCTAAAGGGAATGCCAAGCCTATACAACCCCCGATATCTCATGCTAAGCCCGTAGAAAAAGCAACGCTATCTGAAAAGCCAAAGGCGGCAAAGAAGAAAAAAACAAAATCCCGCGGCCGTAAATAGGGGTTTGCGGTTGACAACGGGTTTTAGTGTTGTTACAATATTTGATAAATAGCTCAAGATAAGATAGCTATACATAAAAATATGAAAGATGAGGTGATATTAAGATGCCGAAGATCAATATCGGCGAGAACGAGCCTCTAGAGAAGGCTCTGAGGCGTTTCAAGAAAAAGATAGAGATAGAAGGTATATTGAAGACCCTTAAGGCGCGCAAGTACTACGAAAAGCCAAGCGAAGAAAAGCGCCGCAAGCGGAAGATGTCCAGATCGGGGAAGCGTACATCATAAAAAAGTTAACGATAATATTATTCAGCACGCTGTTAATTTTAACCGATACACCGTCCCGATGCGAAGTCGACGAGGCCGTTTCCAGAAAATTACTGGATAACGGCCTCGTTGTTTTAGCCTCCCGCACACCCGCCGATGGTCTGGTAACCGTGAACATAAAGATATCCGCAGGATCGTCTATGGAAGGCAGGTATCTTGGTTCCGGGATAAGCCATTTTGTCGAACACATGGTATTCAAAGGCACCTCCACAAGAAAGGCGGGTGAGATAGACCGGGAGATAAAATCATACGGGGGCATCATAAACGGGTCTTCCTCCTTAGACCTTGTCGATTATCACGTAACGCTGCCGTCTGCCAGCCTCCCCAAAGCTATAGCGATACTTAAAGACATGATGCTTTCGGCTTCCTTCGATCCATCCGAGATAGAAAGGGAAAAGGAAGTTATTTTAAGCGAGATAAAGATGAATAACGACGACCCGCAAAGCAAGCTGGCTCGGTTACTAAATAAAAACGCATATCAGATACACCCGTACAGACATACACCAATTGGGAACGAAGCCCTGTTTAAATCCTTAAATAGAAAAGACCTTATTGATTTTTACGAATCTTCCTATATACCGAACCGTATGTCCATTACCATAACGGGCGATGTAGAACCATCTATAGCCTTAGAAACGGCGGCGAAAGAATTTAAAGATTTTCGGCTGCCGAACTACGGCAATTTTCCTTCATTACCATCCGAACCTCTCCAGATCGACAAGAGATACTACTGGGAAGAGATGGATACAACCCTTGGATACATAGCCCTAGGCTTTCACTCAACCGCGCTGAATCATGAAGACCTTTACGCTATGGATATATTGTCGATGATCCTGGGTCGTGGCGACAATTCAAGGCTCAATAGGACGCTTTATAAGAATAAGGGG
>JAGOLR010000065.1 GCA_017993955.1 Candidatus Omnitrophota bacterium | reverse complement strand
GTATATATATAAAGGCGTTTCGGCGGTCTGAAGTCCGGGTTGTGAATAGCCGCGTAGGTTAATAATGCCAGCCTTACCCACCCCCCCACCAAGAATACGAAGGTGACTACCAAAGCGCCCAATATATAATGGCCTGCCGCGATACCTTCGATGAGAGAAAATATCCCGCCGTACTTGCAAATATTGACGCAAAATTCTATCCAATCGACTTTACCCCTGAGTGATTTGTATACGGGTTTGGCCCCTAAGGACTCTTCGTGTTCTTGCACAAATTGGGACAGTGTCAGCCTTACGGGGATCCCATGACTTTCAGGCGATCGGATTTCCGTCATGTACGCTAAATTCAGACGGTAATGCAATAAGGTAGATATTATAAATCCGGCCGGATAAGAAAATGCCCCGGGCATGGCAAATGAAGACGCAAGCCCCAGGGCGACTATATTGGCCAAAAACACTACGAGTACCCGGTTGGATGGCGGGGCATTGGGCATATTTGAAGTCCTCGCCAGGTTCGAATGCGCCAGAAAAAATGTCCCCCAAACAATAGCCGCCGATGTCGAGATGTCCATCCAAGGTATGAGCACGGGCAAAAAGAAATTGGCTCCCCAAAAAACTATCTGTTCGAATATCGCCTGGTAACGCAGATCCAGACCCAGTTTTCCGAAAAGGTAACTGATGGCGGGTATCATACCTGCGCCCTGCCCTTCACTATTTTGAGCGTTATCTTGGAGAGGCGCAGGAATTCCGGCATCTGAAGGTACAGGGTAATCGATATCGGGACTGGAAGAAATCGTTTCGGAAGATTTGACTGCTTTTTGGGTAGAGGGTCGTTCCCGCCTTTCAGAAGCCGACAATACTTCATTAAGGCCGGTTCTACCTATATATGCCGCATACCTTATGATTTTTCGGCCTGATAATCTTGCCGAACAAGGTACGCGCCACTCCTCAGACCCTTTATCATAACGGGCTTTCGAGAAATCGAATAGAAGATGTATGCCGCGTTCAACGGAAGGTAATCGCAGGCGGCGCCGTTTTAACTCTTCTACTAGGGAAAATATATTCGACGGGTCTTCAAGAGTGCATATCTGGACAAGGCGCGCCTTAACTAGTCCCCGCATATCCGGCTGTCCGTCGAATATACCCTTAGACATAGTTTGAATCTGTAGTGTAGCGCTGGAAGGATTAAACACATCAGGATTAGCCCACACTATATCCTGGAATAGGAATGTAATTACAAGAATTCCTGCAATTACTCTTATAAATGCCGGGAATGGTTTGACCATTATAGGTATGTAACCGCTTTCATATTCATGAAATGTAACTTTCTATTTTATTTATATTGTATAAATATTACCATATCTTTATATAAATGCAAGTAACTTTTTTATAGTCTAACACTATTCATTTCGCGATTTTACCCGGTACAAAAAGAATGGCCCATACAATGTTTTGTATAGGCCATTCAGATTATTGCCAATCCAAAGATTTTTATGCCCTGGTCAATACCTCTACAACATACAGGTGGAACTGCTCCGCCATGCCTTCTGTCAGGCGTCTTATAGGTCCTAGATACGCGAACCAGGCCTTTCTAGGATCTGGGTCTCTTCTTATCCTTATCGCTTCACGCAACCCTAGAGCAAAAGAGTTGAACCCTGCTTCGGTATATATGACTACAGGGGTCTCCAACCTGCGCGCATCCTCAGCGAGTTTATGCATACGCTCCGCAGGGCCTCTCATTATACCTATTATATTGTCTTCATCAACCGATGATGCCGACGAACCTGCCCTCTGCTTTAAGGACTGCAGCATGCGACGTTTCAGGGCGTCCATCTCAAAGAACTCAGCGTCCTGAGTCCCGGCGGAGATCCCGAGGTCTGTTCCGTCTATCAAAACTACCTCTATGGAACTGTCTGACTTCTTAATCAAACCGGAAAGCTTGGCTATCTCGTCGCTATTCTTATCTCCTCTCGTATACAAAAATATTACACCGCCTGATAACAGCTTTTTTGTCTGGAGCGTCTGGTCTGCCAGGGTCGATTCTATATCGAATATCGCCCCTTTCTCAAGAATGGCATCTGCATACATGACAAGACCGCGCGGGGACTCATAAGATGTTTGCGGAAGCTGGTCTCTGAGCGATGCCGCCTTAACCTGGAATTCCGAAGCGTCCCTTTCATATGCTGCGTCAAAGTCTACAGGCCCTCCGGAATCGTCCGAAGCGGTGAATTTAGGGGACGGCGATTGCGGTAAACGGGGCCCGGGCTTTTGGATCTCCTTATACTCTATACCTTTGGTATTTATCGCGTACAGATACTTATTAATGTTGCCGAAAGGTTTTTTATCTTCCCCGACGGTAAATTCGCGTATATCTTCTAGAACAAGGTCGAGGCGAGTTTTACCTTCCGAAACGACCTCCTTGCCTTTATCGGTGGGGACCAGCATCATGCAGCCGCCTCCCATCGCTCCGGAAAACATGCCGCCATATATCAGCCCCTCTTTCTGCAAATATTCAAAGGGATATAAAAGCACCTTTCTGCCGGCTTCATCGTCAAACACGCTATGGGTAGCTCCGGAATCTATAGTTTCCCTAAGCTTCATATATTCGACGAATAGTTTACCAAGTTTCTGCCAGTCGTTAACCTTTATCGCTTTTACTATACGCCGGTGTATTAAAAGAGACTGGGTTATCGCCCAGAACCTGTTAAAATCCCTGGAGATAAAGGTCTCGTGCCTTCTATTCAAGCCCCTGCCCCTGCCATCTGCCGCGGGACGCTGTATGCCGGAATCGACAAGTACGAGATTTTCCTGCAAAGCGCCTTCATCAATAGGCAGCCTTTCTACATCCACTCCCAGGAAACCTTCGGTAGGCAGATATCTCAGAGATTTTATTCCCGGATATATCGGTCCATCCGTATCTTGTTTGCCTGACTTCAGGGCCACCTCATTCTCCATGAGTAAAGCCATATTGCTCAGGAGCTCCCCTTCGGTAAGCTCTCCCTGACCCGAAGCGTTATAAAGCGCTGTCAGTAATGCCGCCGCCACCGCGGAGCTGGATGCGAAACCGGATCTGGAAGGCGCGTTCTCGCTGTATACCGATAACTTTATACCCATGCCTCCCGTAAAACGGAATATATCTTCAAGCGCAAGTCCGGGATTCGCGACATACCTTTGCGCGTCCTCTTTCAAACCTATGATGTTGGAAAAGAAAAGGCTGTACTTCACTAAAAGCAGCGGATCTTTTATATCTTTAAAGAAGTTATCTATGCTAAACTCCGCGCCCGCAGGTACGCTAAATAACTCCTTTATATTATCGCTGTCTATCCTTACTATGGCAGGACGACCTTGTGTATCCATCCTGCTGTAAGTTTCCAATAATATCGCTCTATCCTCGATGGTCTGCAGCTCTACCCTGACCGGAGGCCTGGGCGGCTCTTTAGAGCTGAGTGAAAGATCGACGGCGAAATTGACCACCGTGCCCCCCTTCTGCTTTGAGAAGGTCCAGTTGTCGGAAGCGTTGGCCGAAGTCACCCCGACCCGCATAGGCGCATCCACTCTGTATGTTATGGCCGGGTCTTTTATCCTAAGAGACGCCGAATCCCGTCTCGGTGTATTTTTTAAAAGCTCTTCCTTGCACTTCTGGAAGTCGCTCATCTCCCTTTCGTTAGCAGCCGCCAGGAACTGGCTTATGAAAAGTATATAGTCTCCTTCCGCATCATTGGGGTTTACGGCGGCGGTAAGGGCCGATTTGATCTTATCCCTCGTAGATTGTTTTCCCGATACGGAAACGAGCATCCGGTCTATATCGCCCTCTGCCGGAACAGACCTTCTCATCTTAAGTTTCCAGAGGCAATCCCCAAGTACTATTATGGCCCTCTCCTGCAACAGATATATATTCGGGTAGGGAGAGTTCTGCGGGGAGAGTTTAAGGAATTCCAGTATATTGTTTATAACGGCGGATATACCGTCGTTCAACGTCACCTCGTCAAGGACTGGGATATGAGATACGTCTATGTCCTCCCTGATAAGCCACATGATGATATCCGAGACAGGCGCACCGAGCTCTAAAAGCGACTTCACGGCTTTCCTATCGCGCGTCCTGGCCGCTAGAATAGATGCCCAATAACCCTCCAGGAGGGTCCTGCCGGGTCTATATGGTTCGCAGTGCGCCAAACCTACCGGCCTGGCGTTATCCTCTTTAAGATAAGGCACGAGGTCTACGGAGCCGTCCCTGTTACGCCTGGTCTGAAGCATCACATCTACGCCAAAAAGCAATCTCTTATTCTCGAACGAGTTCCCGTTATTATGCGCTGCGGCGGCATCGCATATCTCGGCTTCCAATTTAGCGAGATTCCGGATCGAGAGGCTTACTTTGCGATAGCCGTCGCCTTCCCTTATCCAGAGATTATTGAATAGGCCCGATTTGCCGTTTACAGGAATATGTCTCCCGCCGTGCCTCCTGGATATTATAAACTCCTCCGAAGTCCCGCCGGCAAACGCGCCGTAGGAATCTACCGAATATCCCCTTCCCCTGCCATCGTAGACTACATTCGCGCGTATAACAAAACGGCGAAGATCCGATGCCGAAGGGTTTTTCGTTTCTGAGTAGAATACATCTCCTACGAATTTTGTAACTACTACGGAAGTGCGCCTTGAAAGCGAGTATATGTGCTCGAACGCCCGTGAGCCGTCCTGCATATCCAGCTCATCAACTGCGAAATCCGCTGCGTCCTCGCCCTCAGTGCCGAAATTGGGCTGTACTACGATCCTGATTTTGTCGTCGCCGTCCCGTATAAGTCTGTAAAATTCCTGCAATTTGGACTCTATGTCTGACCTCGTGGCCTCCATGGGGAGGAATAGGCTTTTAGGAGTCCTTATATCTTCGGAATCCCATATGTCATGCGTTCGCTTCTTGCTGTCGGCCCATCTGGCAGAATATGCCGAGTTCACCTGGATGATATTCCGGCCCAAGGCGTATATCGCTTCACTCAAAGCATAGTGAGTCTTCTTCTCGTTAGCGGCATCCAGATGCCTTATATCTACGCTGCCGGTTATAGGAACGGGCCTTGAGAACGTGACCTCTCGCAACACGTTACGGGCTTGGTAAAAGTATAAAGCCTTACTTATAGCGCCGGTATCGGCGTCAAACCACTCCTTCTTTACGCAAACCGGCCTTACGGTAAGGCTCGGATGGGTCTGTTTGGAGTTAAAGGCCTCGGCGCTCTTAAGAAGAACGAACATATCGTTCATGCTGGTGAGCGGTTCTTCGAATATTATAGTATGCATATTCCTGCCGCCGAATATGGCTTCTACGCCCTTGGGACCCACCTTATCCAGCACTATCTCCGTTTCCGGATGCGCAGGTTCCACCACAATATCACTGACCGCCAATTCAGATAATCTGTCTATGTAAAGACTGTCCCTCAATATATCCCTGAACCCGTCCAGGACGCTCTTGTCGACCCGTACATCCGCGCCGGAAGCGAGCATATCGAATATCTCTTTATGGTTATACAAGAGCTGGAAGGCCATACGCCTCATCGCCGGTATCAAGCTCTCATCGGATAATATGGCGCTGCGTATTTTTTCCACGCCCCCGAATTCGGAGGCCACCCACTCTTTTGCGAATTCCTTCAAAACCACGCTGAGGCCGTCTTTCGAGACGCGAGCCTTATCCGCCTTAATGTTCCTCAAAGCGCGTTTTGCGGCAGAAGACCAGGTCCTCTGGGCCTTTTCGCGGTTCCACGCAGATTCTGTAGGTAATCTCTGTTCCAGGTCCTCGGCTCCGCTCTCGTCTTCAGGCCAAGCTACGATCTCGCCGAGCCTTGCTTTTCTGTCAGAGGCCCCCATCTTCGCAAAATAATAGAGCATAAAACGGAGCTGCCTGCCGTAGTCGTCCGGCCCCACCATCTGCCTCGTCACCTCGTCGGGGCTTATCCCGCGCTCTTCGGCTATCTCTTTCTTTCTTCTCTGGTACTCGGTCCATTTGAACGGGAACTTCAATCCCGTTCCGGTATTGTCCTCTATCTTCACTATGTCGACATCGAAGGGCTCCGCCTCAAAACGGTCTCCTCCGGATCTTGGCTCCATGATAAATTTCATCCCGGACGGCTTCCCGCTCTCCTTATCATATACTATCTCTGTATCGACAAGTTTTGCGTCGGCAAGATCAAGGACGCCCCCTCCGACCTTTCTGAATATAGGCACTATAAGGAAGTCGTGCATCATGTAAGGCACCCAGGTATAAGGTATGCCTGTAATAGTCTGGCCGGACTCTTCCTGTCTTTCGCGCTTGTAAGTTTCCAGATAAGGGCCTTTAAGGAAATTCCCGAAATCCTGCATCGACAACCGGGCATGTTCGGCTATCCTGCGGTATACCACCGAACGCAGCCTTTCATCGAAATACTTCGCCAGCATCTCCTCTATTATGCCGCCCCTTCCGACGTTGCCTACCTTATCTACGCTTATGCCGAAAAGGTGGTGGAATATCTTGTGCGGGTTTTCCGGCCTGTCGGATATCGCGATCGATCTGGCGAATATGCCGAAATACGTCTTTGTGCGCTGCATATCTACGGCCAGGCCTTTTTTGGCGAGCCTCTCGCGAGCCGTAAGCACAGCTTCGGGAGTCAATATCATCCCGGGAGAAACCCGTATATAGAACTGTATCGCAAAATTATCGGCCATGACGTTACGTTTAAGGAATTCCACCGCCTTATCGACATTAGAACAGACCATCGTCATCCTGCCGCCTGACTGAGATCCGGCCTTTATGATTATCTCTCCGTATTTGGCTATGAATTTTTCGAAACCGGCAAATTCTTTGTTACCTTTACGCAATAAGTGGATAAGATCTTTATCGGATATTCTTTTGCCATCCGCATCTAAAGCCATCTCCCGCCTGAAGTCCATCTCGCCGGGCATCTGCACCCAACTGCCGATATCTTCGTCATATATCATGGGATATACGCTCTTATCGTAGGCCACATCTTCGGTCTCTCTCGAACCATTAACTGTAGCCGGATAACCTAACCTTTCCAGCTCTCCTGTCACATACAACGGATGCCCGTGCAAAGGTATCTGCACGTCGGCCGTCACAGGTGTCTTGAAGCGTATGGCGCAGAATATACCTTTTGGGTTCTTCGCAAGTTCCGCATCTGCCATTTTCCCGACGTTACTTATATCAGAGCCGGGATTCGTCTCCATGTACGCCCGTATAAAATCCTCTTTAGAAAGGAACATGTACGCGTCATCGACCACAAGAGCGGCGCGTCCCTTGCCTTTATAATCCTCTATCTTTCTAAGCGTGCGGGTGATCATTATGTTGACCGGCGCTATCTTCTGAAGCGTCGGACCTTCCTCTACGCCGGTTATCATATGCTGCCTGTAAAGGCCGCTTATATATACTTCGTTGACACGCTCATCGGCCTTGATAACCGAGGCGTCTACTATGAGTTTATGAGGAACGGGCATACCTTCTCTGCGATAAAAAGAGACTTCTCTGAGATGGGTTATGCCGAACCACCTGTTCTCTCTTGGCGTGGTGCTGGTGGAACCCGCCGGATAGATGCCTCTTTCGATATCACCTATGTAAAAGTCGATGTCGTCTCCGGCCATATCCGCGAAACCCGTCCGCGTGATTGCCAGGTTCCTCACATACCTGTATATCCATCCGTAGCGCTCTATGCCTATGTCGAGTATCTCATCACGCGTAAACGGCTTGCCCACTTTCAGCTCGCCCATCTGGTCCACAAAAGGACCTTTAAGATAGTCGTAGTCTGTAAATCCTGTGCCTCTCAAGGTCTGACCGAACGGCGGCGGATAGTCGCTCACGTGGTCGTAAAATATCTCGCTCATGACCTGAGCTATGCCGTTCCAAACATCGTTCTCGCTCAGATCCTCCCTCGGCCTTTGGTTGAAAGCGATTGTCTCTTCAAGGAGATACGCTATATAGGCAAGCTCACAAGCAGGGGCTACGTCCCTTCTTAGCTTCAGACGTTTCTCATCCGTACTGCCGCTTATCTTCTCGGCCAAAATGCCTAAAGTGCCCGGGTACTCATAGCTTCCCACTATCCTCTGCCATTGTTTGGTATTTATCTCACATCCCCCGAACAGGCTCTCTACATCCTGCAGCATAACGGCGCGGTCGGGATCATCGTCTGACAAAACGGACGTTATCAATCTTCTTATGTATTCCCTGGTAAATGCTATAAACGCCCCGAATTCGGCATCCTTTATAGCCCCCACACCGTCGCCTATGCATGTCATCGCATCCTCATAGATAGCCTCAAAGTCTCGGGCAACCCCTCCATCCGACCCAAGCTTAGAGGCCCTCTTATAACCATCCCTGCGAGCGGCTATGGCCTTATCCTTCTCTTCTTTTATTCGGGCTTCCTTAAGACGCTGGGCGGCGGATATCTCTTTTCGCAAACCTTCGGCAGTTTTCAGAGACCCCGTCTTTGAACTCTCGGAAGTCTCGGATACTACAAGGTGGCGTCTTTCATTTATAAGAGACTTCTCGATCCTATCCTGTTCGCTTATAGAATACTTCGCGACCCCCGAAACTCGCACATCATCCTTTTTGCCGGCATGCTTTGCCCAGATTATATAATCTGCTATAGAGCTCGCGAATTGCCTTTTGGCATCTGCTATATTTTCGCGGGTCTGGCCGTTCAGCATGTAAGCGCCTCCCAAGACAAGCCATGTCCCGAAATCGAGATTATGCAATCCCAGCCCTTCTCTGAAACGGGTAAGGGCCTCGGTCTCGATGCGATTGGCCTCTTCGAACGTGCCTATCCGTTTTGCCTTGTCTTCTTCTTCGATGAGCGCCTTGAGTCTCATCTCCGTAAATAGGCTTCTCTGCATGTTATAATAAAGTTCGTGGGCCTTTTCGAAATCCCCCGCTTTAAGATACTCAAATAGTAAACGCGCCTCTCTACGCTCTCTTTCCATGTCGGCACGCCACTGTTCTATCT